>JBBQQI010000006.1:0-49617 GCA_038216085.1 Gaiellales bacterium
TACGTCCAGTTCTGCGCCAGGTGAGCGTCGTCAGGGTTCCACCGGTCCTCCGCCTGGAGGCGGGCGGCGTGCGGGAGGTCGAGGCCTCGGGCACGACCGTGCGAGAACTGCTCGAAGATCTCGCGGTCCGGCTGCCGGCGCTCGGCGGCCGCGTCTACGAGGCGGGAGCGATCCAACCGTTCGTCAACGTCTACGTCGACGGCGAGGACGTGCGCACCTGCGCCGGCCTCGACACGCCCGTCCGCGACACATCGACTGTGATCCTCCTGCCGGCGATGGCCGGTGGTTGGTAGTTCGCTCCTCGACCTGATCGGGAACACCCCGCTGGTCGAGCTGACAAGGCTCTCACCGCCCGGCCGCCACATCTTCGCGAAGCTCGAAGGGCAGAACCCGACCGGCTCGATCAAGGATCGGGTCGCCCTCGCGATGGTCGAGGCGGCGACGCTCGAACCGGGGCAGGAGCTGCTCGAGCCGACGAGCGGGAACACCGGCATCTCACTCGCGCTCGTCGCCAAGCTGAAGGGCCTGCGGCTGACCTGCGTGCTGCCCGACAACGCGACACCGGAGCGGCGGACGCTGCTCGAGCTCTACGGCGCGTCGATCGTCGACTCGCCCGGCGATCAGGGCTCGAACGGCGCGGTGCGCCTCGCGCAGGAGATCGCTGCACGCAACGAGCGCTACGTGATGCTCTTCCAGTACGCGAACGAGGCGAACCCGCGCGCGCACTACGAGGGCACGGGCGCTGAGATCGTGCGCGACCTCCCCCACGTCGACGCACTCGTCGCGGGCCTCGGCACCGGCGGCACATTGATGGGGACGGGCGCACGTCTTCGTGAGGCGTTCCCCGGCGTGCAGGTCGTCGCCGCCGAGCCGCTGCCGGGCGACCCGGTGATGGGGCTGCGCTCACTGGAGGACGGGTACGTGCCGCCGATCCTCGACGTGTCGAAGCTCGACCGGAAGCTGCTCGTCTCGAACGCCGAGGCGGCGAGCGCCGTGCGTGTGCTGCTCGACCGCGAAGGGCTGTTTGCGGGCGTCTCGGCGGGTGCCGTCGTGCACGTCGCACGTCGGGTCGCGAAGGAGTTACCGGAGGGCGCTGTCGTCGTTTGTGTGCTCGCAGACGGCGGCTGGAAGTACCTGTCGGCGCCGTTCTGGACCGGCGAGGAGATCGACGAGAGCGTCCTCTGGTGGTAGTCCCCGCCGCGATCCGGGAGGAGTTGCACGCGCACGCGGCGGCGGAGGCGCCAAACGAATGCTGCGGCGTGCTCGTCTGCCGCGACGGCCGGGCCGAGCGCTACGTCCGCGGTCGCAACGTGCTCGCCTCTCCGTATCGCTACGAGCTCGAGATCGACCCGGCGGTCTGGTTCCTCGAGGATGAGGGCTACGAGCTGGCGGTCTTCCATTCGCACCCCGAGACCGAACCGATCCCGTCGCGCACCGATCGAGAGCTCGCGGGCCTCTGGTCGGGGCGTCCGTTCCTGATCTACGGCCTGAAGCTGAAGCAGCTGCGCGCGTGGCGCATCGCCCGCGAAGCGGTCGAAGAGATCGAGCTCGAGTAGATGGTTGATCTAGGCTCGCGGATATGCGCCTCTCAGAGGTCGTCTCCGCCGAGTCGCTCGTCGAGCCGAAGGGGCAGTACCTCGCGGACCTGATGGGGCGCGGCGTGCAGGGAACCGCCGACGCGGTCGTGCTGCCCTCGACCGTCGATGAAGTCGCGGCGGTGATGCGCTGGTGCTACGAGCACGACGTCCCGCTGACGGCGCGCGGCGGCGGTACCGGCCTCGCAGGCGGCGCCATCCCCGTCGAAGGCGGTGTCGTGATCGGCTTCGAGCGCCTCAACAAGGTGCGCGCGTTCGACCCCCTCCTCTGGCGGATGCACGTCGAGGCAGGCGTCACCACCGGCGACGTGCAGCGGCTCGCACGCGAGAGCGGCCTGCGCTTCCCGCCCGACCCGGGCGCGGCCGAGCTCTCCCAGATCGGCGGCAACATCGCCTGCAACGCAGGCGGGCCGCACGCATTCAAGTACGGCGTCACCGGCCACTGGGTGACCGGCATCGAAGCGGTGATCCCACCCGGCGAGATCGTGCGCGTCGGTGGCCCGATCCGCAAGGACGTCGCCGGCTACGACCTGAAGAACCTGCTCGTCGGCTCCGAAGGAACGCTCGGACTCGTCACTGCCGCATGGCTGCGGCTGATCCCGGCGCCCGAGCTCGAGCTGCCGGTCGTCGGTCTCTACCCCGACGCCGAAGCGGGGATCAGCGCAATCGAGCGCGTCCTCGCCTCGGGAGTCGTCCCGGCGGCGATCGAGTACCTCGATGCCGTCACGCTGAGCTTCTCCGGCGACGCGTATCCGTTCGGGATCCCCGAGGGTGCCTCGTTCATGGTGATGACCGAGGCGGACGGCTCGGCAGCCGAGGCGCGCCGCGGCGCGGCCGAGCTGCGCGAGGCGCTCGCCGAGGGCTCGGTCGCCGTGCACGCGCCCGACCAGCCGTCGAAGGTCGCCGACCTGTGGCGCTGGCGCGGGGGCGCCGCGTTCGCGATCCTCGCCCAGCGCGGCGGGGCCTACAGCGAGGACATCGCCGTCCCGCTCGACAAGCTGCGCGAGGTCGCACGCGAGACGATTGCGATCGGCGAGCGCCACCGCGTGCCGGCGCTCTCGTTCGGCCACGCGGGTGACGGCAACATCCACTCGACGTTCCTCTTCTCGCCCGACGATCCCGACGAGGAGCGCCGCGCGGACGCGGCGTGTCACGACCTGTTCGAGCTCGCACTCGGGCTCGGCGGCACCGTCACCGGCGAGCACGGCATCGGCTGGCTGAAGCGCGGCCAACTCGAGCCGCAGCTTGGCCCGGCCGCCTACGGCCTGCACACGCGCATCAAGCAGGTCTTCGACCCCAAGGGCCTGCTCAACCCCGGCAAGAAGCGTTAGGTGACGCAGGACGCGCTTCGTCGCCGCGCCCGCGAGGCGCTCGCAGCAGGTGCCGAGCGCGCTCCGGCACGCGCCCACTTCCGCGCGATGGGCATCGATCCCGCGCGCCTCGGCGGGCCGATCGTCGGCGTCGCATCGACTTGGACGGGGACGATGCCGTGCAACCTGAACCAGCGCGAGCTCGCCGACCGCGTTGCCGACGGCGTGCGAGCCGCGGGAGGCGTCGCACTCGGCTTCAACACGATCGCGGTCTCCGACAACCAATCGCAGGCGACGCCGGGGATGCGCGCCTCGCTGATCTCCCGCGAGGTGATCGCCGACTCGATCGAGCTGATGGTGCACGCACACGACTTCGACGCGGTCGTCTGCATCGTCGGCTGCGACAAGACGGTGCCGGCGGCGCTGATGGCGCTCGCACGCGTCGACAAGCCGGCGGTCGTCCTCTACAGCGGGCCGATGAGGGCCGGTGCGCTGCGCGGCCGCGAGGTGACGATCCAGGACGTCTGGGAAGCCGTCGGTGCGGAGGAGCGCGGCCTGATCTCCCGCGCCGAGCTCGACGAGCTCGAACGCTACGCGTGCCCCGGCGCGGGCACTTGCGCCGGCCACTTCACCGCGAACACGATGGCGGTCGCACTCGACTGTCTCGGTCTCGCGTGTATCGGCGACGGCCTGATCCCGGCGGACGACCTCGAGGCGAAAGGGGCTGCCGCAGAGCGCGCCGGTGCGCTCGCCGTCCGGATTGCCGTCGGCGAGACGACAGCGCGCGCGTTTCTCGACCGGCGCGCGCTCCTGAACGCGATGACGGGCATCGCCGCGACGGGCGGCTCGACGAACGGGATCCTGCACCTGCTCGCAATCGCGTACGAGGCCGGCGTGCCGCTGAGCCTCGACGAGCTCGCTGACGTCGGCGCCAAGACGCCGGTGGTCGCGAGCCTGGCGCCCTCGGGCCGCTACATGGCCGAGGACCTGCACCGCGTCGGCGGCACCGCGTCACTGATCCGCGAGCTCGTGCGCGGCGGCTACCTCGAGGGCGCGGCGCCGACGGTCGGCGGGCAAACGCTCGCCGCTGCGACGGCTGCCGCTGAGCCACCCGACGGAGAGGTGCTTTTCACGGTCGAGCAGCCCTTCAAGCCGACCGGCGCGCTGCACGCGCTGCGCGGGAACCTCGCGCCCGACGGCAGCCTGGTGAAGCTCGCCGCCGGCAGACGGTTCCAACAGGGCCCTGCACGCGTGTTCGACAGTGAGGAATCGTGCACCGATGCCGTGCGCGCGGGTGTGATTGCCGCGGGCGACGTGCTTGTCGTTCGCTACGAAGGCCCGGCGGGCGGGCCTGGGATGCGCGAGATGCTGAGTGTGACCGCGTCGGTCGTCGGCGCCGGTCTCGGCGAGTACGTGGCCCTCGTCACCGACGGGCGCTTCTCCGGTGCGACCCGCGGGCTGATGGTCGGGCATGTCGCGCCCGAAGCCGCGCGCGGCGGGCCACTCGCCGTCGTCAGCGACGGGGACCTGATCACGATCGACCTCGACGCGAAGCGTCTCACCCTGGAGGTGAGCGACGACGAGCTCGCCGAGCGACTCGCAGCGTGGCGGCCACCCCCGCTCGCCTACGTCGGAAGCGTGTTCGCCCGTTACCGCGCGCTCGTTGGCTCGGCCTCCGAGGGCGCAGTGCTCCTTGACACCCAGTTCCTTAACACCCGGCTCCTTGAGACGATGCCGCCATGACCTTCTCCGGCAAGCGCGCGTTCGTCACGGGAGCGGGCTCGGGGATCGGCGCCGCAGTCGCGCGCCGGCTCGCCCGCGAGGGCGCCGAGGTGACCCTGGCCGACATCGCGCTGCAGCCGGTGCAGGCGATCGCGGCCGAGATCGGTGGTCATGCGTTGGAGCTCGACGTGCGCGACGAGGAGCAGGTTGCAGCCGCGACGACCGGCATCGACGTGCTCGTGAACGTCGCCGGGATCGGCTCGACGACCAGCGCCCCCGACACGCAGCTCGAGGTCTGGGAGAACGTGTTCGCCGTCAACGCGCGCGGAACGTTCCTCACCTGCAAGCACGCGATCCCGGGCATGCAGGCGCGCGGCGGTGGCTCGATCGTCAACGTCGCCTCGGTCGCTGCGCTCGTCGGCCTGCGCAACCGCGCCGCCTACTGCGCGTCGAAAGGCGCAGTCGTCGCGCTGACGCGCGCACTCGCCGTCGACCACGTCGGCGACGGCATCCGTGTCAACGCGGTCTGCCCGGGCACGGTCGACTCGCCCTGGGTGCGGCGGCTGGTCGAGGACGCGGGCGAGTTGCTCGACGCGCTGCGCGCACGGCAGCCGCTCGGCCGCCTCGGCCTGCCCGAGGAGATCGCCGACGCCGTCGCCTACCTGGCGGGCGCCGAGTTCGCGACCGGGACGGTGCTCGTACTCGACGGCGGCCTCACCGCCGCCTAGACACATGCAGGGTCTCGTCACCCAGCCCGGCCTCGCGCATTCGACCCGGGTCGCGGACGTCCCCGAGCCGGGCGGCGCGGGCGTCCTGCTGCGCGTGCTCGAGGTCGGCGTCTGCGGCACCGACCGCGAGATCTCCGAGGGCCTCTTCGGCGCGGCGCCCGACCGCTCGCCGGAGCTCGTGCTCGGGCACGAGATGCTCGGCGTCGTCGAACGGGACGGCGACGGCTTCGCGCGCGGCGACCTGGTGACGGCGACCGTCCGGCGCTCGTGCCGTCACTGCCTGGCCTGCGAGGAGGGCTCGCCCGACTCGTGCCTCACCGGCAACTACAGCGAGCGCGGCATCACCCGGCTCGACGGGTTCGCGCGCGAGCTCGTCGCGGAGGATCCGGAGCAGCTGATCCCCATTCCCCGTTCCCTCGCCCGCCTCGGCGTGCTCGCCGAGCCGACGTCGATCTGCGAGCGCGCGATCAGGCACGCGCGCACGATCGGCGGGCGTCAGCCCTGGGAGCCCGAACGGGCGCTCGTCGTCGGGGCGGGTGCGATCGGGATGCTCTCGACGTTTCTCCTGCGGCTCGCCGGTGTCGAGGTCTGGACCGCGTCGATCGAGCCGCAGGCCGACCTCGTCGACGCGTGCGGTGCGCGCTACATCTCGACGTCGGACGTGACGCTCGCAACGCTCGGGGCAGACGTCGGCGGCTTTGACCTCGTGATCTCCGCGGTTCCCGACGCGCAGGTGATGGCTGACAGCCTTGGCCTGCTGCGCCGCAGCGGCGTCGCCTGCCTCCTCGGCATCGACGGTCGCAACCAGACGGTCGGCATCGACGGCGCCGTGCTCGGGCTCGCTGCGGTGCTCGAGAACCGCGTGCTCTTCGGGAGCGTCAACGCACACCGGCAGGACTGGCTGGCGGGCGTCTGGGCGCTCGACCGCGCTTACGCCCGCTGGCCGGACGCGCTGGAGTCGTTCGTCGGCCTGCGCGTGCCGCTCGACCGCTTCGCCGAGGCGTTCGACTACCGCGGCGGCAAGGCGACGCTCGTATTAGCTGAGTGAGCGGCAGGAAACCGTCTCGCGCTGGCCGGTCTGCCCCGAGCGGACGATCGCGTCCCCCACTTCGGACGCGCGGTAGCCATCCTCGAAGGTGGCGCCGTACGGCGCGACGTCGCCGTCCGAGGCGATCGCGGCCAGCATGTGGTGCAGCTCGTGCACGAACGTGTCGCCCCAGCCGATGATGTGGCCCGGCGGCCACCAGTGCTCCCAGAACGGATGGTTCGTCTCCGAGACGAGCACGGTCTTGAAGCCGCGCGCGCGGTCGCCGTCGGCGCGGAAGACCTGCAGCTCGTTCAGCCGCTCCATGTCGAAGGCGACCGAGCCCTTCGAGCCGTTGATCTCCCACTGGAACGCGTTGCGCCGGCCGAGCGCCAGCCGTGTCCCTTCGATCGTCCCGACGGAGCCGTTCTCGAACTCGACCGCTGCTTCGAGCGCGTCGTCCACCGTCCGTCCCGCGACGAACGTCTTCACGAACCCGGAGACCGTGGCGATCTCGCCGTTCAGGAACCGAGCCAGGTCGATCACGTGCGTGCCGATGTCGCCGAGCGCGCCTGACCCCGCCTCGTCGGGGACGAACCGCCAGGTGTCGAGGGACGGGTCGTCGGCCCAGTCCTGAAGGTAGCGCCCGCGGAAGTGGCGGATCTCACCCAGCTCACCCGCCTCGATCATCTCCCGCGCGAGGCGCACAGCCGGCACGAAGCGGTAGTTGAACCCGCAAAGGTGCTTGACGCCCGTCGCGGCGACCGTGCGCCAGATCTCGAAGCTCTCGTCAGCGTCGCGACCGAGCGGCTTCTCGCAGATCACGTGCTTGCCGGCCTCGGCGGCCGCGATCGTCGGCTCCGCGTGCAGCGAGTTAGGCCCACCGTTGTCGAAGAGCCCGATCCGGTCGTCGGCGATCAACTCACGCCAGTCGCCCGTTCCATACTCATAGCCGTAGCGCGTAGCGGCCTCGGCGACCGCCTCCTCGTTGCGGCCCGCGATGCCGACGAGCCGCGGCTCGAGGGGTGGCGGCCACGTGATGTAGGCGATCTTCTTGAACGCGTTCGAGTGGGCCTTGCCCATGAACGCGTAGCCCAGCATGCCAACGCCGATCTCGCCCATCGGGCGATACTACGCAGGTCCATCCGTCCAACGCTGAAGGAGTTCACGTGGCGCACGCAGTCAAGTGGGGAATCGTTTCCACCGCCGACATCAACCGGAAAGTGATTCCCGGCGCGCATGCGTCGCCCAAGGTCGATCTCGTCGCGGTCGCGAGCCGCGACCAGGCACGGGCCGACGAGTACGCAAAACAGTGGGAGATCCCTCGCGCGTTCGGCACCTACGAGGAGCTGCTCGCCGATCCGGAGGTCGAAGCCGTCTACATCTCGCTGCCGAACACGATGCATTGCGACTGGTCGATCAAGGCACTCGAAGCGGGCAAGCATGTGCTCTGCGAGAAGCCGCTGTCGCGCCACAGGCACGAGGTCGAGGCGGCGTTCGACGCCGCCGACCTCGCGGGCCGGCTGCTGAGCGAGGCGTTCATGTACCGGCACAACCCGCAGACGAAGCGCGCGCAGCAGCTCGTCGCGGACGGGGCGATCGGGGAGTTGCGACTCGTGCGCTCGGCGTTCAGCTATTCGCTCTACGACCAGGACAACATCCGGCTGCGCACGGACGTCGAGGGCGGCGCGCTGATGGACGTCGGCTGTTACAACGTCAGCGGTTCACGGCTGTTCGGCGGCGAGCCCGAGCATGTGTTCGGCGAGGCGTGGTTCGGCCCGTCGGGCACCGACTGGATTTTCGGCGGCACGCTCCGCTTCCCCGGCGACGCGATCGCGCTCTTCGACTGCGGCACGGCGATGCCCGAGCGCGACGAGCTCGAGGCGATCGGCAGCGAGGGCTCGCTCTTCCTCGACGACCCCTGGCACTGCAACGTGCCGGTGATCGAGCTCCGCCGCGACGACCAGGTCGAGCGGATCGAGCTCGAGGCCGTCGACTCCTACCGGCTTGAGCTCGAGAATCTGAGCGATGCGATCCGCGGCGAAGGCGAGCTGCTGCTCGGTCGCGCCGACGCGGTGGGTCAGGCGCGCACGCTCGAGGCGCTGCACGAGTCGGCGACGAACCGCCAACCCGTCACGCTGTGACCGAAGCTGAGGCACGCGAGCGCGCCGCTGGGCTGCTCGGCCAGGCGGGCATCGTCCTCACCCCGGCCGAGCACGCAGCGATCGAGGTTGCCGATTTCGGCCTCGGCCGGCTCGCCGAGGTCGGGGTGCAGATCGTCGTCTACATGAACACCGAGCGCGTGTGCGCTAAGGAGCTCGTGCTCTTCCCAGGGCAGATCTGCCCCGAGCATCGCCACCCGCCGATCGACGGAGACCCCGGCAAGGAGGAGACGTTCCGCTGCCGCTACGGCACGGTCCATCTGCACGTCGGAGGCGAAGGCGAGATCGTGCTGCACCCGGGGGAGCAGCACACGATCCCGCCCGACACGCTGCACTGGTTCCGAGGCGGCGACAAGGGCGCGGTCGTCTCGGAGTTCTCGACGCGCAGCCGCGACTCCTACGACGTGTTCACCGATCCGCTGATCGTTCGGTAGCGCGCAGCGCAAGCTGCTCGTCGATCTCGCCGGGCAGTCCGCTGACTCCGACTGCGCCGACCCGCTCGTCGCCTTCGAAGACGGCGACGCCGCCGAGGAAGAATGTGAAGAACGGGTCGAAGCTCGCCCGCTCGACAGGGTCGTCCCGCACCTTGTCGGCCAGCTCGCGGGTCGTGCGGGCATCGCTGCGCGCGGCGGTGTAGGCCTTCCTGTGGGCGTTCAGGCGGGTATCGGGTGCTGCACCGTCCATCGTCAGGGCGGCGACGAGCTCCCCGTGGCCGTCGGAGACGAACACGGAAACGGGGCCCGGCGCCTCGCTGACGACGAAATCGACGATCGCGCGTGCGCGCTCGAGCCTCATCACCGCATCGTAATTCGCACGGGCCGTGAGTAGGATCGGAAGTGATGACCGCGGTCGTGATTCGAGGCACGCCGTACCCCGTCGTTCTCCCGAAGCTGAAAGATCCACGGCTGCACCTGGCGGCGACGATCACGTCGCTGCAGGTGATCGGACAAATCGGGTTCCACTTCCGCCTTTCGATCGCCCAGATCCTCGTCTCGCTCGCCACGTGCGCGGTCCTCGAGGTCGGGATCGCTGCCCGGAAGCAACACGTGATCCTCTGGCCTGCGAGCGCCCTCCTGACGGGCAACGGCGTCGCCTTCATCCTCCGCGTGCCCGGGACGCACCACGGCGACTGGTGGAGCCTACGCGGCTGGTGGATCTTCGCCGCGACCGCCGGCGTCGCGCTGCTCTCCAAACACGTGATCGCCTGGCGCGGCGAGCACATCTTCAACCCTTCGAACATCGGGCTCGTCCTCTGCTTCCTCATCCTCGGCCGTGGGCGCGCCAACCCGCTCGACTTCTGGTGGGGGCCGACGTCGACGTGGCTCGTCGCCGCCCTCGCGGTCATTCTCGCCGGCGGCTTCGCGATCCTCTCGCGGCTGAAGCTGCTCTGGATCGCGCTCGGCTTCTGGTTCTCGTTCGCCGCGGGCATCGGCGTGCTGGCGGCGAGCAACCACGTGATGACAGCGCGCTGGCATCTCGGCCCGATCAGCGGCTTTCAGTTCTGGTGGGTGCTGATCACCTCGCCCGAGGTGCTCGTGTTCCTGTTCTTCATGATCACCGACCCGAAGACGGCGCCGAAAGGCGCGAGAGCCCGCATCGTCTACGCGATCAGCCTCGGCCTCTTGGGCGCGCTCTTGGTTGCACCGACGCGCACCGAGTTCGCGAGCAAGGTCGCGCTGCTCGCCTCGCTGACGCTGGTCTGCGCTGCGATCCCCCTGCTCCGGCTCGTTCGGGTGCCGCGATGGAGCCGCCGGGCGCTCGTCGTTGCCGGTGCCGTCGGGCTCGCGGCCTACGCCGCGCTCCTCGTCGTCGCCAACCCGCCCGCCACCACGCCTGTCGCCGCATTGCGCGTCAGCGGCACCGTGCCGCCGATCACGATCCTCGCCTCGCGCGGCGTGCAGTCCGAGCTCCAGCCCGCGACCGCACGCGCCATCGCGCTGTCGGTCCTGACCCAGACCGGTGCCGGCGCGAAAGGAGCCGACCGGTTGCGGGTCTGGCTGCAGGCGGGCGAGGGCCAGGATCCGCCCACAGCCGTCGCACAACTCGCCGGCCGGACGTATCGCCTGCACCAGGCGAACGGTGCATGGATCGTCGGCAGCAAGCCGAACGCACCGCTTGAGGTCGCTCCGACCGGGCCGACGCTGAGCGGCTACCGGCTGGCGGACGTCTCGGGCGCAGTGGGGCTGAACTTCACGCAAGGCTCGTTTCGCTTCGGCGTGACGAACGACACGCCGGCGATGATGGGCGGCGGCGTTTGCTGGCTCGACTACAACAACGACGGCTGGCTCGACCTCTTCGCGGTCAACAACTACACCGACGATCAGTTCGGCAGGTGGGAGGAGCACGGCGGGGCGCCGACGAGCGAGCTGTTCCGCAACGACCGCGGTCGATTTGTGAACGTCACGAGCGCCGCTCACGCGGGGCTCCCGACGCGCGGCGAGGGCTGCGTTGCGGCCGACCTGAATGGTGACGGGCGCACAGATCTGTTCGTGACCACGGCAACCAATGACGAGCTCCTCTGGAACAACGGCGACGGCACGTTCACCGAGGGCGCCAGGAAAGCGGGCGTCGTGTCGTTCGGGTGGCACTCGGGCGCCGCCGTCACCGACGTCAACGGCGACGGCCTTCCCGACCTGTACGTCGCGGGGTACACGAATCTGAGCAACGCAATCACCGGCTCGATCAGGGGGTTCCCGAGCAACTACGGAGGCGTCCGCGACGAGCTGTTTCTCAACGAGGGGGGCCGTCATTTTCGCGAGGTCGGCGCCCTGGCCGGGCTCGACAGCAAGCCCTTCGACCACAGTCTCGGCGCAGTCTTTCTCGACGTGAACGGAGATGGGCGCCCGGATCTGTACGTGGCGAACGACGAGGACCCGAATCGCCTCTACCTGAACGAGCCGGGCGGCCGGCTCGGCTTTCACTTCGTGCAGGTGGGCGAAGCGTACGGCGTTGCCGACCGGAACGCCGGCATGGGGGTCGCGGCGGCCGACTACAACGGCGACGGCCGCAGCGACTTGTTCGTCTCGAACTCACGCGGGCAGATCAACGCAGCGTTTCGCTCCGGCGCGAGGACGTTCACCAACGCCCGTCCCGCCTTCGCGCCGGCGCTCGGCACGAACCCAACCGGGTGGGGCGACTCGTGGGTCGATCTGCGGAACATCGGCAAGCTCGATCTCGTCGTCGCAAACGGCGGCATTCCGGTCACGAACCTGGGCAAGGATGCGGCTGCGGTTCAGGTGCTCGCGCCACAGAGCGGTCACTACGTCGACGCCGGCCTCCTGCGCGGCCTGCGGGTGAACGGCCGCGGGCTCGCCGCCGCCGACTACGACAACGACGGACGAGTCGATCTAGCCGTCGGCACGGTCGGTGGCCGCCTGCTGCTGTTGCGCAACACCTCGCAGGCGGGCCAGTGGCTCGAGGTCGATGTTCAGCCGTTCTCACCGGGCGCGGTCGTGACACTCGTCGACAGCGACGGTCGCCGGCAGGTGCGCGCAGTGCAGGCCGGATCGAGCTACCTCTCCTCCGAGGACCCGCGCGTGCACTTCGGCTTCGGCGAGGCGACAGTGCGATCCCTCACGGTGCGGTACCCGGATGGCACGGTCAAGACCGTCGAGCGCCCGACGTCGAACCGGCTCGTCGTCGTGAAGCGATAGGAATGATGCCCTGAGAGACCGGCCATAGCCGCTGCTCAGGTGCTCCAGGCCACCTCGATCGCACGGTCGACGCCTGCAAGCGGCAGGGTGTCGGCCTCGGCCTCGATCGCCTCGCGGGTTCCACGCGCGAAACGTTGCCACGCGTCGATTCGTACGCTGTGCCCCGCCCGCCTCCAGGTTCCGCGGACCTCGCCTTCGACGAGGAGGGCGCCTGGCCACACGCGGGGTGTCCAGAGACGCTGCCTCTGATCCCCGCGCGGAATGAGAAGCTCCCGTTCTGCACCGTCGAGCAGGAAGTAGGCATCGCCGCTCGGCAGCAAGCGGACGGGCGCGGCAGTCGTCTCCGGGGCGCGAATCGCCGCCTCGTCGCGCGCAAGCAGCCAGTTGTCGCCGAGTGGCGATCGAACAGGCAACAGCGATCCCTCGAGCGACGCGAACGCGTCCGTCGCCGCCCGCCGAGAGATCCCCGCCCAGCGGGCGAATCCGTCAGCGGTCGCTGGTCCGAAAACGTGGAGGTAGCGGCGAGCGAGCTCGCGACACGCGTCGGCCGGATCGACCTCCGCCGCGGCGACCGTCCACACGATCGGCGCACGCGCACCTTCCCAGCGGATCGCAACCGTACCCGTCGTCGCGGCGTATCTGAGCGCGTTGCCGACGCCGAGTGCGCTCGCGACCTCGCGGTCCGTCATCCGCCTTCCGGCGAGATGGGCGTGCACCTGCTCGGCCATGCGCTCGGCCCGGAGGCGGCTCTTGGCATCTCCGGGAAGCCTCGCGCGCGAGAAAAGCGCGAAGTCGCGCTTGGCGACGACATACGTGTTGTAGCGAGGGCCCCACAGCTGGGCGAGCGAGGGATCCTCCCAGGCCGACGGCTCGACCTCGTGGATCCGCGCGTGCAACGAGAGCACCGCTGCCCTCGGCATGCTGTCCTGCAGGCCAGCCCACGCCGCCCGCCGCAGCGACTGCGCGCCCTTTGGCATTCGCTCGTTCAGCGCGCCGACTCGTCGTCTGAACGCCAGGATCTGATCCCGCGTAACGCCAAGTCGCGATTGCGCCGAACCCATCATTGAGGCTACTTAGCGGCCGGTCTTCGCCTGGCGGCGGCGCGCGATCGTGTCGAGCGTGACCGCGAAGAGCAGGATGCAGCCCGTGATGATGAAGATCGTTCCCGGCTGGTAGCCGAGGATGAAGAGCCCGTTCGCGATCGTCGCGATCACCGCCGACCCGAGCACCGCCGCTCGCACCTCGCCCCGGCCGCCGAAAAGGCTCGTGCCGCCGATCACCGCGGCGGAGATCGCATCGAGCAGCAGCGTGCCGCCGCCCTGATCGGGCCCCACCGACCGGAGGTTGCCGGCGAGGATGATTCCGCCGACGCCCGCCATGAACCCGGAGATCATGAAGACGAAGATTCTGATCCGGGGGACGCTGATGCCGGCACGCCGGGCCGCTTCTGCGTTGCCGCCGACCGCGTAGACATGGCGGCCGAAGGTCGTCCGCTTGGCCACGTAGGTCCAAAACAGCAGGAAGAAGATGATGATCAGCCCCGCGAGCGGCAACCCGCGATCGTGGTTGCAGATCGCAACGACGAGCGCCGCGATCGCCGGGAGCCCGATCGCCTTGGCTGCGACGAAGTAGGGGTAGCGGATGGCCACCCCGTGGCGGCGTTTGTTGACCACCGAGAAGACGGCGCTGCCGACGTAGGCCAGGCTCAGTAAGAGCCAGATCAACCACCCCGCGTTTTTCGAGAAGAAGTACGACGCGGTGTAGTTGACCCACCGGTTCTCGATGATGATCGGACCGCCCGCGCCGAGGGTGCGCTGCACGAAGCCCTGCCACGCGAGCAGCCCGGCAAGCGTGACGACGAAGGACGGCACGCCGATGATTGCGACGAACGAGCCCTGGAAGGCGCCGATCAGAACACCGATCGCGAGCGCGGCGACGATCGGGAGCACACCGGGCAGGAAGTGGCCGCTATCCGGCTTCTGGAGCTCGGCACAGACCACGCCGACGATGCCGCTCAGAAACGCGATCGAAAGATCGATCTCGCCGAGCAGCAGAACGAAGACGACGCCGAAGGCGAGCATCGTCGTGCCCGCCATCTGGACGATGATGTTGTTGAAGTTGACCGCGGTGAAGAAGTTCTGCGCGGTGAAGGCGAACAGAATGACGATGAGCGTCAGGCCGACCGCGACCGGAAGACTGCCGAGGTTGCCGCCCTTCAGGTTCTCCCAGACCCGGGTGCCGAGGCTCTCCTCCGGTGGGGCGATGTCGAACGCCGGGGCCGAGTCGGTCGTCACGAGGGCGCCTCCATCGGGATGCCGGAGACCTTGGTGGGCGCGCCGGCGGTGATCGCGTGCACGACTTCCTGCTGCGTCGTGGCGCGGCGGTCGTAGAGCCCCGCATTGCGACCGAGCCGCAGCACGGAGATGCGGTCGGCGACCGCAAAGATGTCATGCAGGTTGTGCGAGATCAGGATCACCGAGAGGCCTTGCTCGCCGAGCCGTCTGACGAGCGCGAGCACCTGCTCGGTCTGGGCCACCCCGAGCGCCGCGGTCGGCTCGTCGAGGATCACGAGCTTCGAGTTCCACATGACGGCGCGGGCGACCGCGACCGACTGGCGCTGACCTCCGGAGAGCGTCGCCACCGGCTGCCGGATCGAGCGGATCGTCGTCACGGCGAGCGACTTGAGCGTCTCAGCCGTGCGCTGCTCCATCACGGGCTCCTTGAGCACCTGAACCGGGCTGTGCGCCTCTCGGCCGAGAAACATGTTCTGGACGACGTCGAGGTTGTCGCAGAGCGCGAGGTCCTGGTAGACGACCTCGATCCCGAGCCGCCCGGCATCCTTCGGGCCGGAGATCGAGACCTGGTTCCCTTCGAACAGGATCTCGCCCGAGTCCGCACTGTGGATGCCGGAGATCGTCTTGATGAGGGTCGACTTGCCGGCGCCGTTGTCGCCGACGAGCGCCATCACCTCGCCGCGACGCACCTCGAGGTCGACGTCGCTCAGCGCCTCCACCGAGCCGAAGGTCTTCGTGATGCCACGAAGCTGAAGGACAGGGGTTTCGTCAGACAACGGCATGTGGTTCTAACACAGTCGGGGCGCCCCGTGGGGCGCCCCGACTGCGAGTGAGGTAGGAGCTAGCAGTACTTCTTGTATTGCCCGATGCAGATATCGCTCTTCTTGAGGAAGCCGGACGTGTAGATCTTCGTCCAGTTCGACTTGTAGAGCGCGACCGGAGCGATGATGAATGCCGGCTCCTTCTTCGAGCCGTTGGCCACCGAACCGGTGGTCGTCAGCTTCTGTCCCTTGAGCAGCTGAACGGCCGCCTTCGCAGCCGCCTTTGCCAGCACACGCGTGTCCTTCCAGACAGTCATCGTCTGCCAGCCGCTGATGATGTTCTGGAAGCCCTGCGGTGACGCATCCTGACCCGAGACCGGAATCGGCTTCAGGCCGTGCTTCTGCAGGGAGGCGATCACGGCGCCGGCCATGCCGTCGTTCGCGACCGCTGCCGCGTCGATCTTGTTGCCCGTCTTCACGAGCATCTGGTCGAAGATCGTTCCCGCCGTCTGGTTGTTCCACTGCGGCACGAACTGATCCGGGCCCTTCTTGAACGTGCCGCTCTTGTAGAGGGGCTTGAGCACCGAGTCGTACCCGCCCTTGAAGAGGAACGAGTTCGCGTCCGTGCTGCCGCCGTTGACCTCGGCGACGACCGGATGCTGCGAGTACTTCCCGTTCGCCTTCAGGCCGTTGACGATTCCCTTGCCCTGGAGGACGCCGACTGCCTTGCCGTCGAACGAGACGTAGATCGACGCGACGCCACCCTTGACCTGGCGGTCGTAGTCGATCGACGGGATGCCCTTCGCCTTCGCCGCCGATTCGATCGCGGCTGCCGAGCCGGCGTCGATCGCAACTTCCACGATCACCTTCGCGCCGTTACCAATGCACTGGTCGGCCTGCGCCTTCTGCTTCTGCGCGTCGCCGCCCGCGTTGTAGATCTGGGCCGTGACCCCGGACGCCTTGAGCGCAGCCTTCATCGCCGGGGCGTCGTAGTGGACCCACCTGATCGAGGTCGCCGGGTCTGGGAACAGCACACAGACTTGGCCGCTTGCTGCCTTCTTGGACGAACTGGCCGTCGCTCCAGCCACGATCACCGTCGCAACGGCCGCGACGGCGACGAGCAGCAGCACCGTCCACTTGCTGAAAACCTTCTTCACTTCGTCTCCTTTGTTTCCGTGGCTGACCGGCCGATGAGCGCGTACGGGGGGGTTGGCGCGCGCCTGATACCGATTCACCCTGCAGCTTCTTGACTGCTCAACGCTCCCGCATCCGGGGCGCCACGTCAAGTCCGAACCGACAAATTGGCGCCGGCCCCCTGCGACGGGTTAGGCTCGGCAGCATGAAAACGAGCCTCGGCATCTGGGCGTTCGGAGCGATGGCGACGCGGTTCAACCCGGGTGGCTACAAGCCCGAACTGGCCGCTACGACGACCGCGGCCCGCGTGCGCACCGCGGTCGAAGGGCTCGGCGACCTGATGGACGACTACGAGTTCCACTACCCGCAGGAGCTTTCGCGCGACAACCTCGATGACGTTCAGGGAGCGCTCGACGGGCACGGCATCTACTGCCTCGCAAGCGGGCTGCACCTCGACACGCGCTTTGCCAAGGGCGGGTTCTCGTCCCCTGACGACGCGACGCGCGCGGCGGCGCTCGAGCTGACGTTCGAGGGAATCGACCTCGCAGGAGAGCTCGGAGCGCAGTTCATCATCTGGCCCGGGATCGAGGGCTACAACTACCCGTTCCAGACGCCCTACACGACCTCGTGGCAGCGGTTCGTCGACGGCATGGGCGAGGCGGCCCAGCGGGCGAACGAGCGTGGCGTAACACTCTTCCTCGAGCACAAGAACTCCGAGCCCGCGATGAAGATCTTCATGCGCAACATCGGCATGACCCTGCACGTGATCCACAAGCTCCGCGCCCAGGGGATCGACAACGTCAAGGTCAATATGGACTGGCAGCACCTGATCATGAACGGCGAGAACCTCGCCGAGTACGCAGCGCTGCTCGCTGCCGAAGGGCTGCTCGGGCACCAGCACGCGAACTCCGGCTGGGGCACGTTCGACGACGACAACATGGTCGGCGCGACCGCATTCATGGAGACGCTCGAGCTCGCCCTCGAACTGCGGCGCGCGAACTACGGCGACCACGGCGAACGGCTCGGCTTCGACCTCTACCCGTACACCGAAGACGCCGTCGGCGCAGTCAAGCGATCGGTGCTGCAGTGGAACTTCATCGACGGCGTCGCCGCGAAGATCGACGAGCCTGCGCTGCGCGAGGCGCAGCAGGCCAAGGACGCCGTGCGCGCCTACGAGCTCGTCTACGCCGCGCTCGGCGCGTAAACGGGAAACACCGTGAGCCCGGAGGTGTTGGTCGGGCTCGATATCGGCACGACAGGCGCCAAGGCGATCGCGATCTCGCCGGAGGGGCGCGTGCTCGGGTCCTCCTCCACGGGCTACGGGCTGCGGACGCCGAGGCCGGGCTGGTCCGAGCAGAACCCGGAGGACTGGTGGGCCGCGGCCCAGGCCTGCCTCGCCGAGCTCCCTGCGGGGCACGTTGGTCTCTCCGGGCAGATGCACGGGCTCGTCGTGCTCGACGCCGACGACCGGGTGCTGCGCCCGGCGATCCTCTGGAATGACCAGCGGACCGCAGCGGAGTGCGCGGAGATCGAGGCACGCGTCGGGCTGGAGCGGTTGATCGAGCTGACCGGCAACCGGGCGCTCACCGGCTTCACGGCGCCGAAGCTCCTCTGGCTGCGCCGGCACGAGCCCGACACCTACGCCCGGATCCGCCGCGTGCTGCTGCCGAAGGACTACGTACGCTTCCGGCTGACCGGGGAGCACGCGATCGACGTCGCGGATGCCTCGGGCACTCTGCTCTTCGACGTCGCCCATCGCCACTGGTCGGACGAGGTGTGCGCAGCCCTCGACGTGCCGCTCGAGTGGCTGCCGCCCGTCTACGAGTCGACCGAGATCGCCGGGGCCGGCGACCAGGCCGCCGCAGCGCTCGGCGTCGGCATCGCGAGCCCCGGCCCGCTGTCGGTCGTGCTCGGCACCTCAGGGGTGGTCTTCGCCGCTCTTCCGGCCTATGCGCCCGACCCCCAGGCGCGCGTGCACGTCTTCTGCCACGCCGTCCCCGGCATGTGGCACGCGATGGGCGTGATGCTGAGCGCGGCCGGGTCGCTCGCATGGCTCCGCCGCGCTGTCGGCGCGGACTATGGTGCGCTCGACGAAGAGGCGGCGCGCTGGGAACCTGGCGCGGAAGGGCTTCTGTTTGCGCCGTACCTCGCCGGCGAGCGCACCCCTCACGCCGATCCTGACGCTCGCGGCGCGTTCACGGGCCTCTCGGTTCGCCACGACCGCGGCGCGCTCGCGCGGGCGACACTCGAGGGTGTCGCGTACGGCCTGCGCGACTCGCTCGAGCTGCTGCGCGAGCTCGGCGTCCGGCCGGAGGTCGGTCGTGCCTCCGGCGGCGGCGCGAGGAGCGATCTCTGGCTCCGCATCGTCGCGTCTGTCTTGCGGGTACCACTCGAGCGAACCGAATCGGAGGAGGGGTCGGCGTTCGGTGCGGCACTCCTCGCGGGCGTCCGCGCAGGTGTCTTTCGGGACGCCGCCGACGCGGTCGCACGGTGTGTCCGTGTGCGCGACCGCATCGAGCCCGATCCGGACTGGTCGAGCGCGTACGAACGCGGCTACGAGCGCTACAGCCTGCTCTACCCCACCCTGAAACGACTGGAGGAGCTCCGATGAACCTGGAAGGAAAAACAGCGGTGATCACCGGCGCGAGCCGCGGAATCGGCGCCGCGCTGGCGCGGATGCTGGACGACCGCGGCGTCAACCTCGGCCTCGCGTCCCGAAGCGGCGACGACCTGGGCCTCGATGACGTCGTCGCGCAGGCGTGCGACGTACGCGACCTCGACGCCCTCGAGCGGCTCTGCGCCGCGACCGCGGACCGCTTCGGCGGCATCGACATCGTCGTCCCGAACGCCGGCGTCGGGGCCTACGGGCCGTTCCTCGATCTCTCGCGCGAGCACCTCGACGAGATGCTCGACGTCAATCTCAAGGGCACCGTGTACGCGATCCGCGCCGCGCTGCCGCACATGCTCGGCCACGAAGGGGATGTCGTCACGCTTGCGTCCGAGGCGGGGCGCCGAGGCATCCCGGGAGAGGCGGTCTACTGCGCGTCGAAGTTCGGGCAGGTCGGTCTCACCCGTGCGCTCGACGGCGAGCTCCGCGAGCGCGGCATCCGCTGCACGAACGTGTGCCCCGGCGGGGTTGCCACGGACTTCGCACTCGACGATCAGCGCGGTCGCACGACGGACGTGCTGCCGGGGATGATGACCGCCGAGGACGTGGCGGAGGTCTGTGTCTTCGTGCTCGAGCGCCCGCGCCACCTGCGGATCCTGGAGACGGCCTTCCGGCCGATGAGCGAGGCGTCATGGGGTTGAGACTCAGGGTTGAGACTCAGGGGTTGAGAAAAACTCAGGGGTTGAGAAAAACTCAGGGTCGAGAAAAACTCAGGGTCGAGACTCAGCGCCGGCGGATGGCGCCGATCACGTACCCGCCCTCGAGCATCGCCGGCGCGCGCTCCCGCAGCCGGTCCCACTCCGGCACGTCCCAGCCGAAGGAGTCGGCGAGGCGGACGATCATGCTGAAGAGCGAGCACACGGTCGCGGCGTCCTGGAGCGCCGGTCGCGAGACGCCCGCTGCGAGCACCGCGTCAACGTCGGACGGCTCGAGCTCGTCGGGGCGGAGCGTCAGCTTCTCGAGGAAGACAAGCGTCGCCGCCAACTCGGAGCCGAGCGGTGCCGTGCGCCAGTCGTCGACGACCGCTTGCCAAACGTCCTCGCCGAGCGCGAACGACGCAACTGCGCCGTGTGAACCCGTTCAGAACGGGCATTGGTTCAATAACGACGTGAAGCCCGCGAAGAGCTCACGCTCGCCAGCGCTCCAGTCTGACGGCCCTCGCATCACGCGGTCGAGCGCCTCCGAGAACGGCCGTCCGAAGAGCTCCGGCCGGTAGAGCAGCGTCTTCACGACGCCGAGCGGCTCCCGCCCGCTGCGCACGCGGATCTCGGCGAGCATCGCGGCTTCGTCCGGGGCATGCCCGGAGTCGAGCGTCGCAAGCCTCATCCGAGCACGCTCCGGGCTGCGTCGAGCCGCCGCAGCCCCTCTGAGATCGCCACGGCGACCGTCTGCTCGAAGATCGCGTCCTCGGAGACACCCGAGACCTTCAGCATCTCGACGTCACCGTCGGTGACGGCGTGGGCACGCGTGCGGACCTTCCGGAGGTAGCCGTCCATCTCCGGCGGAGCCGGCGCGTTCTCGGCCACGACCGCGCGCAACTCGTCGATCGGGTCGGCCACGCGCGAAAGCTTAGATCGTCGATCGGTCAGCGTCATCCTCCGGCTCCGGCTCCGGCTCGCGACGGTCCCACGGCTGGAAGGTGACGGTGAGGCGATTGATGCGCTGGCCCTCGATCGAGTCGACCTGGAAGCGGACACCGTCTCTGACCACCTCGTCGCCCGGCTCGGCGCCGCGGCCGAGCTCGCCGAAGACGAAGCCGGCAACCGTGTGGTAATCCTCGTCCGGCAGGTCGGCCTTGAACCGTTCGTTGAAGTCGTCGATCGGGAACGTGCCGTCGATGCGCACCGTGTCATCGTCGATCTGCTCGACGGTCTCGTCCGGGCGGTCGAACTCATCCTCGATCTCGCCGACGATCTCCTCCAGGAGATCCTCGAGCGTGACGATGCCCTCCATCGACCCGTACTCGTCGATCACGACGGCCAGGTGCTGGTTCGTGCGCCGAAACTCGGTCAGCAGGCTCGCGAGATCCTTCGTCTCGGGGACCATGTACGCCGGCCGCACGAGCAGATCGAGATCGACCGAGACGATCCCACTGTCGTGCATCGCCTCGATCAGGTCGCGGATGTGCAGGACGCCGACGATGTCGTCGAGCGACTCGCGGTAGACCGGGTAGCGCGTGTAGGGGGAATCGAGCACCGCCTTCAGCGCTTCCTCCGGCGGCAGCGCGATCGAGATCGCGACGACCTCGGGCCGCGGCACCATCACGTCCGCGACTTCCTTGTCTGCGAAGTCGAAGACCTTCGAGAGCATTTCCTGCTCCTCGTGCTCGATCTCGCCCTGCTCGGCAGACGACGAAAGCAGCATCCGCAGCTCGGCCTCCGAATGCGCATCGTTCTCGGAGCCGGGCGGCTCGGTGCCGAGCAGGCGGAGGAGCACGTTCGTCGACTCCTGGAGCAGCCAGATCAGCGGGCGGCCGACGATGAAGAACCAGCGCACGGGCGTCGAGACGAAGAGTGCGGTCCGCTCCGGGTGCCCGAGCGCGATCCCTTTCGGCACGAGCTCACCGATCACGACGTGCAGGTAGGTGACGATCAAAAGGGCGAGCATCACCGCGAGGAACGACGCGATGAATTCACTGAAGCGGGCCGCGAGGACCTGCTCGCCGAGCGCGCCGATCGCGATCGACGAGATCGTGACGCCGAGCTGCATCGCCGCGATGAACCGCGGTGGATCCTTCGTGATCAGCAACACCGCGCGGGCGCGCTTGTTGCCCGCGTGCTGGAGCTCCATGATCCGCGTCCGCCGCGAGGTGACGAGCCCGTATTCGGCCGCGACGAAGAACCCGTTCAGAAACACGAGCCCGAGCAGGCCGAGCATCTCGAACAGGAAGTTCACGCTGAATGGCTCGCTGGATGGAACGCAGCGGCGCCGCTCTCCGGCGCGTGCGTACTGGGCGGCAGGTCGTCGTCCACGCAGATCAGTCGGCCGAGTATAGCCACGCTTCGGGCGGAGCGAACATATGTTCTGTTACGTCCGGGCGTTCGAGCAGCGCGCCGCGCGGCCCGCGGGCGAGCGCTACGGCACCTCGATCCGCGTCAAGGTGAACATCGCCGAGGTGCTGCGGGCACAACTCGCGCGCCCGTCCTGGGACGGTGCGCCGATCGCGATCGGCGCCGCCACCGACCCCTATGAGAGCGTGCGGGATCTGGGCGAACCTCCGCTATCTGACGCCCGGCACACGCGAGCACTTCCTCGAGTGCCTGGCCCGCGACTGGCCCGCACTCCTCCCCGAGTACGAGCGGCTCTACGAGGCACGCGCGTATCTCGCAAGCGCGGTCTCCGCACCGGCCCGGGACGCGGTCCGGCGACTCGCCCGCGCACACGGAATCGCCGACCGCAGACCCGAGCCGCTGCGCCCTGCGAAGCGGGATGAACAACTTTCGCTCCTTTCAGCGTAGGATTGCCCGGCATGGCCGATGAAATCACGACGCTGATCGTCGACGACCACGAGGTTGTGCGCGAAGGCCTGCGGCTTTCGCTCTCACGCGCGCCGCACATTCGCGTCGTCGGGGAGGCCGCAGACGGCGCATCTGCGGTCGAGATGGCCGAACGCCGGAAGCCGGACGTGATCATCATGGACGTGCGGATGCCGGGCATGGACGGCCTCGAGGCGACGAAGCTCCTGACCGAGCGGGTGCCGGATTCGAAGGTGCTGATCTTCACCGCCTACTCCGAGCGCTCCCTGCTCAGCCGCGGGCTCGAGTCGGGCGCCAAGGGCTACATCCTCAAGGAAGCGCCGCACCAGACGCTCGTGCGTGCGATCGAGAAGGTCGCGCAGGGCGACGGCTATGTCGACCCGGCATTGATGCCCGCGTTCCTGGCGGGCAAAGACCAGACCGACATGCTCACGACGCGCGAGCGGGAGATCCTGCAGTTGCTCGCCGACGGCATGTCGAACGCCGACGTCGCAGGCCGCCTCTTCATCTCACAGGAGACGGTCAAGAGCCATGTTCGCCACATCCTGACGAAGCTCGAAGCCGATACGAGGACCCACGCAGTCGCGATCGCGCTGCGTGAAGCGATCATCGACTAGACGGCGTGGCGGACGAGGAACGGCTCGACCGGCTGATCGCAGCTGAGCAAGACGAGCGGCGGCGCATCGCATTGTTCCTGCACGACGGCCCCGTGCAGAACCTCGCCGGGATCGCGTTGATGCTCGACGCCACGCTGCACGCGATCTCGACCGGCAAGCTCGAGGACGCACAGAACATCCTCACGACGGCTCTCGACCGACAGCGGAGCACGATCCGAGAGCTGCGTGATCTGTCGTTCGCGCTCGAGCCGGTCGTCCTGCGCGACATGGGCTTCGGCGCCGCGCTGAAGGCATTTGCCGAGCAGGTCGGCACCGCGAACAAGCTGCGCATCGACCTCGAGATCGACGAAGCAGCCCGCCTCGGCGAGACGGCCCAGGTGGCGCTCTACACGATCGTCCGCGAACTGCTGCACCAGGCGGTGCGTCGAGGCCCGCCGACGCGCATCGAGGTGAAGATGTCCCCGACCGACGACGGTGGCGTCGAGACCTGCGTCTCCGACAACGCCGAGCCCGAACGGCGTCTGCGCTCCTTCGAGGCGGTGGAGGAGCGCGTCAAGCAGCTGCACGGGACGATCACCGTCGCGGTCGCCGACCACCGCACCACGGTCACCGTCAAGCTGCCGGCCTACGCCTCCCGTCGTTAGATGATTGATCGACAATTGAGGGCACTCGAATCGCCGACCATCTAGAATCTCCGCCGTGAACGACTCGAACAGCTACCTCCTCTTCGTCTGGTCACCCGCCGGCTACACGCTGCGCGAGCTGGACGGTGAGCTGCCCCAGGTCGGCCAGGAGCTCGACGAGGGCGGACAGACGATCGTGATCTCGAAGCTCGGCGCCTCACCGCTCCCCGGGGACACGCGGCAATGCGCGTTCTCGGTCGGCAAGTCCTAGGGTTCTAAGCGCCTCGCGCGGCGTCCTCGGCGGCCGCGAGACCGAGCACGAGCGCCTGTGCGAGGCCGCTCGCGTAGCCGCCGGTCGCGACGCCTCCCGCGTCGATTCCCGCCGCCCACAGCCCCTCGATCGCCGTGCCGTCCTCGCGCAGCACTCGCGCGCGCTCGTCGACCAGCAAGCCTCCGATCGTGTGGGTGATCGATGCGATGACGCGCACAGCCGCCACGGTGCCGTCGGGCGGGTCGAAAGGCAGGTCCGCGAGCGGAACACGCGCCTCGGCGGGCGCCGCTGCGACCAGTTCGGCGACCGTTCGGTCGCGAACGCGCTGCGCGAGCGCCGGAGCGTCGAGCAGGTAGAACGCGTGCGCGCCCGGCCGGCGGGCGGTTGCCTGAACGATGTTCGTCTCCGACCAGGAGACGTCCTCCCGGTCGAAGAACTCGACACCGTCTTCGTCGAACGTGCGTGCGAAACGTCCGTAGAGCTGTGAGAGAGAGACGAGCTGGGTCTCGTCCCACGGCGCGTCCGGCATGTTGCGGCCATAGAACTCCCCCATTCCTTCCGTCAGCGCCGCTCCGCGATCGAGCGCGTGCAGAAGCCCGTCTCCCTCCGACCACGGGCCTGCTCGCAGCCGGAGCGCTGCAGCGGGCGCGATGAACCGCGACACCAGGTCGGAGGACGCGGCAAAGCCGCCGGTGCAGAGGATCGTCGCCTCGGCGCCGCGGCCGTCGGCCTGCAGCTCGATCTCGCCTGCGCGCAACGCAAGGCTCTCGGCGAGGCGCCGCGGGTCGAAGCGCTTGCCGATGGTGCGCGGGTTGCCGGTCTCCTGCCACACGGCCTCCGCGCCCAGCGACTGAAGCCAGTCGAGCGCGTCGTCAAGCCGTTCCCACAGCAGGCGCTGCAACCGCTCGTCGCCGCCCGGGCACTCGCCGCGAAACGCGTCCCAGTCGGCGTGGCGCCAGAGCACACAGGAGGAGAGGAGCATCGACCCGCCGATGCGCGTGCCTTTCTCCCGCACGACGGCTGCGATCCCGAGCTCGCGCAGGCGGGCGGCGGCGACGAGGCCGGACATCCCGGCCCCTGCGACGGCGATCACGTCAGGGAGAACGTGGGCTTGTGCTCGACGTACTCGATCCGAACGTGCTCTGGCCCCCAGAGGAACGCTGCGTACGTGTTCGGCGCATCGACGACCGATTCGATCTCGATGTCGAGATCGTTCGCGTCGGCGATCACCTCGTCCGCCGAGTCGACGAGCACTGCGAGGTGATTGAGCAGGGGGCGCTCGGGAGAGCCGGCCCTTCCGACGTGAAACTCGACGTAGGCGCCGCCGACCCCGACTCGCGCCGGGCCTGCCGGGGCGAAGCCGTACCGCTCGTAGGCGGCGGCGGTCGCCGCCGGGTCGGGCGAGTAGAGCGCGACGTGGTCGAGGTCGTAGTCGACATCGGTCTCCGCCTCGACGAAGGTCAGGCGGATCCCGTCACCAGCGTCGAAAATCTCGGCCGTGCCCTCCGGTAGCGCTTTGCGCGCCGCGGCGAGATCCGACACTCTCAGTGCGACGTGCTTCAGCGCCCCTGACTCCCGAGGCCCTTCTGCGTCGAACAGTGTCAGCTTGCCGCGACGGGCATTGCTTCCGAGCAACGTGAACTTGTCGTCGCGCGTGATCACATGCATGCCGACGTGGCGTTCGAGGAAACCTGCGATCTCGTCGCGGCTCGTGACCCAGAACGCAACATGGTCGAGCGTCTTCGGCTGCATCGCCGAAGCACAGTAACGGTTGCAGGTGAGGTGGCGACGGCCTCCGCGCGGGGCTGCCGGGTCTGCACCCGGGAGCCCCGACGGAGACGCGTTCTACCTGGAGCTACGGCGACCCGTCCGCGGGCGCGAAGCGCTGCGGGAACGAGTTGCCGACCGAGCTGACGTCTTGCGCGCACTGCTCTTGCGGGCAGTCGCGCGCCCACCCTTGGCTCCGGCCTTCTTGACCGAAACGGTGCGAGCCGCCGTCTTCTTGCGAGCGCCTGCGGTCTTGCGCGCAGACGTCTTCTTACGAGCGCCGGTCTTGCGGGCCGACGTCTTCTTGCGAGCGCCTGCGGTCTTGCGCGCAGACGTCTTCTTGCGAGCGCCGGTCTTGCGGGCAGTTGCGCGCCCGCCCTTGGCTCCGGCCTTCTTGCGAGCACCGGTCTTACGGGCCGACGTCTTCTTGCGAGCCGAACCGGTCTTGCGAGCGGTTGTCTTCTTCCGCGCGCCACCGGTCTTGCGAGCCGACGTCTTGCGTGCTGTCGTCTTGCGGGCTGTGGTCTTGCGAGCTGTCGTCTTCCGTGCTGTCGTCTTCCGTGCTGTCGTCTTGCGAGCGGCCGTCTTGCGCCCGCCCTTCGCCCCAGCCTTCTTGACCGAGGTGCGGCCACTGGAGGCGGTCTTCTTGCGGGCGGAGCTCGTCTTGCGAGCGGTCGTCCTCTTACGGGCGGAGCTGGTCTTGCCTGAGGAAGAGCTACGGGAAGACCCTGAGCGGGAAGAGGAGCTCTTGCCCGACGAACGCGAGCCCGAGCGCGAAGAGGAACGCGTCGTCGCCGGAACGGCGATCACGCGCGCAGCCTCTGTGCTCTCGTCACTCGACGCCTCGCCGATGGCGGAATCGCCCCACGTCGCGTCGGCGGGAACTGTTCCCGTCGACGTATCGCTCAGCGAGCCGGCGTTCGACGTGCCTGCCGTCTCACCGGTCCCACTCCAATCCTCTTGGGTCATCAATGACCTCCTGAGTTGGGTTTCGCGTGCACAGTTCTGTTACACGTTCCCTACCACGTTGCTTTGTAACGTGCAACGCGGACATACCAGTTCCTGCGCACGTTGCTGGAAAGGAAAACACACGCTTCGGACTGCAGAGGTCGATTCAGGTGCGTACGGTGAGCAGCGGCGACTGCGTCGGCGCATCGACACCGCCGCTTCGCTCGACCGTCACCATCACCTGCGCACCGCGCGGCACGCGTCGCGCGAGCTTCACGGTGCCACCTGCGAAGACACCCGCAGCATGCACAGCCGGCGTCGCGACCCACGCCTCGTATGTGCGTCCACTCGGCGGCTTCGGCAGTGCAACGGTGAGCACCGCGTCGCCGGACGGAGCGACGACGAGCTCGCCGGCGGTGCCGTGCACAGCGATATGACGCGCATGCGGATCGCGGAGCACACTCGACGCAGCCCGCTCGTTTGCGAGCGAGTGATGGAGGGTCGCCGCCCAGATGCCGAAGCCGACCGCGGCGGTCGAGGCCGCAACCGCGACGACCGCGGCCACCGAGACCGCGACCGAGCGCCTCGGACGGAACGACACGACGTTCTGGGGCTCGGCGCGCGCCCCGGCGAGAATTCGGCCGCGCAGCTCGGCCGGCGGCAGCGCGCTCTCGATGAACGCGAGCGAGGAGGCCGCCTCACGCAGGCCGACGAGCTCGGCCTGGCAACGAGGGCAGTCCTCGAGGTGCGCTTCGAACCGCGCACGCTCGTCGCCGTCGAGGACGTCGAGGACGTAGAGGGCTGAGTGCTCGTGAAGGTCTTCGGTCATAGTGATCCGGACCTCATTCGCCCGAGGGCTCCGGACGGTTCGACCCTAATCTGATGATTGATCGAGCGGCTCGTTCTGGACGTTGTGCTCGGTCGCGTAGGTGTCGACCAGGCCGTTCACCACGTCCATGCCCTCACCGTAGGCGTAGTTGATGCGCACGAACGGCTCCCACTTCTCGGGCAGGGCATCTTCGGGAAAGATCGCCTCCACCGGGCACTCGGGCTCACACGCCCCGCAGTCGATGCACTCCTCGGGGTCGATCACGAGGATTCTGCCGGCCTCGTGGATGCAGTCCACCGGGCAGACGTCGACGCAAGAACGGTCTTTGATGTCGATGCACGGCTCGGCGATGATGTACGTCACGGTGGCCTACTCTACCGACGAGAGCAGACCGTCGATCAGCTCGCGGGTGCGTTCGAACAACGCCGACTTCGCAACCACCTGGTCAAATCCGGCAGTGTGCGCACGACGCAGTCCAGCGGTGTCCGTGTGGTTCGTGTAGCCCAGGATCGGCACGTCGGGGTATGTCTCGACGACGTCGTTCGGATCTATCCGCGCGATGTCGGCGATCGCGAGGTCGGGCGGTTCGACTCCTTCCGAGGACTCGAACCTGTGCTCGGGCAAAACGGCCTCGAGCTTGCCCCTGATCAAGAGATCGACCCCACACAGCAGGATCGTTGCCATGTCTGAGCGCGAGGTTAGCACCGTCGAACGGGACTACCAAGCGGGATTGTCGCTCGCACGGTCCGGGGCGTTCTTCGAGGCGCACGAGGCGTTCGAGCTCGCGTGGCGATCGTGCACCGCGGAGGAGCGCGATTTCTTCCAGGGCCTCGTGCACGTCGTCGTCTCCGCCTACCAGCGCGGGCGCGGCAAGCCCGTCGCCGCGGAGCGTCAGCGCCAGAAAGCGCTCCACCGCCTGCAGGCGTTTGCACCAACGCACCGCCGGCTCGACGTCGCCGGGATCCTGGCCGCGTTAGAGCGTGCCGAGCCCGATCTTCGTGAACACCTGGTCGAGCGCGACCCGGAGCCACCAATCGCGGTTGAAGAAGAGCAGCAGGCCGAGCACGACCAGCGTGGCTCCTGAGAGGCTGCGGATCACCACGTAGTAGTCCCGCACCCAACGAAAGACCCGGAGCGCGTGGGCGAAGGCGACTCCCGCAGCGACGAACGCCGCGCCGAGCCCGAGCGAATACGCGACGAGCAGCGCAACGCCTCGTGCGATCGTTCCCGACGAGGATGCGAGCACGAGGATCGACGCGAGGACAGTGCCGATGCACGGTGCCGCGCAGACGGCGAATGCGCCGCCGAGGAGCATCCGCGAGCCCGAGCCGCGTGCGTGCTGCAGCAGTTCGGGAGCGACGGCGCGCTCAGGCCAGGGCAGCACACCGAGGAACGCGAGCCCGAGGACGATCAGCACGAAGCCGGCGATCTCGACCTGCGAGCGGCTGTTGACCGTGCTCCCGATCGCAGCCGCGCCGGCGCCGAGCGCGACGAAGACAATCGTGAAGCCGGCGATGAAGGGCAGGCTCGCGAGGACGACCTGCCGCGCGACTCGGCGCTCACCCAGTCGCGTGATCTCGACCGCCGAGAGCGCCGAGAGGTAGCCCGGAACGAGCGGCAGCACGCATGGAGTGACGACCGAGAGGAGCCCGGCCGCGAACGCAATCGGGAGCTTCTCAAGCATCGAAGCGCGCGAGGGCCGCGTCCACGCGGTGCTCGTCTTCGGGCGCGAGCGCCGACGCCGCGGGCTCGGCGCCCACATCCATGCGCCGGCGCGACCAGTACCACGCGCCGCCCGCCAGGCCCCCCGCCCCGAGGAGGATGCCGCCGAGCGGGAGGATCCACGCGAGCAGGTCGAAGCCGTGCGTCGCAGGCGTCGAGAGCACACTCGACCCGTAGTTCGCGACCATCTCGTCGAGGATCTGCTGCTTCGTCCAGCCCTGCGCGATGCGACGGCGGATCTCCGCCTTCATCTGCTCCGCCTGCGGTGACGAGGACTGGTCGAGCGTCTCGTGACACGTCTGGCAGACGAGCTCGGTCTCGAGCGACGACTGGCTCGGCCGCGAACCTGCGAGCGCCGGGGCGGCGAGCGTCAGAGCGAGCAGCGTCACGACGACGATTCTCATGAGCGGAGGGCGCGGCGCGCCCCCGCCTCGAGCGCAGCGCTCGAGACCGGGCCGAGGACGTAGTGCACGATCCGGCCGTGCCGGTCGACGAAGAAGGTCTGCGGCGTGCCCCGAATCCCCCAGCGGTCGACCGTCGAGCCGTTCGGGTCGAAGACCATCGGGTAGGCGGCGTGGTAACGACGGCTGAAGGCCTGCCCCGGCCCCTTCCGGTTCTCAAGCACGTCGATCCCGACGACGACCACCTGCCTGCCGGCCCACTGGTGCGAGAACGCGACGAGGCGGGGCATCTCCTGCTTGCACGGACCACAGTCCGAGGCCCAGAAGTTGACGACGACGGCCTTGCCGCGGAGCGCGGCGAGCGACAGCGTGCCGTGGCCGCTCAAACGGTCGAGGGTGAAGCCGGGTGCCCGCACGACCTGGTGGCGGGCGACCTGCGCCGCGACGGACCTCGGCTGGTGCGCCAGGTTCCAGACGAGCACGCCGGCGAGCACCGCGACGGCGACGCCCGCAGCCGCTCGCAGGGCGGTACGCGCGCTCATGAGCGCAGCGCCTGCTTGATCGCCGCGTTCAGCTTAGCGACGGGGATCGGCCCGTTGACATGTGGTGGGATCACGCGTCCGCTGCGGTCGACGAAGAACGTCTCCGGGTAGCCGGTGACACCCCAGCGGTCGCCCTCGGATCCGTCCACGTCCCGCACGATCCCGTAGTTGACGCCATAACGCGTCATGTACCGCTTCGCGGCGAACGTCAGGTCCTTCGTGTCGATACCGATCACGACCGCCCGCCCCTGCCACCGCGTGGCCGCGTCACGCAGAGTCTTCGCCTCGAGCTTGCACTCGACGCACCAGGAGGCCCAGAAATTGAGAACCACGACCTGGCCCCGGTAGGCGGCGAGGTCGAACATGCCGGCGGATTTCGTGCCGGTGGTTCCGAACCGCGGCAGCCGGAGGATGGGCGCGGCAACCGTCTGGCCCCTGTCGACCTTGGCCGCGATTCCCTTGTTGCGCTGGTGGGCGACGTCCCAGACGAGCAACCCGAGCAGGCCGAGCACGACGGCGACCGCGGCGAGGCGGACGACGCGCATCAAACGATGTGGACCGCGGTCCCGACGTCGACGTGGTCGAACAGCCACTCGGCGTCGGGCACCTGCATCCGCACGCAGCCGTGCGAGGCGCTGTAGCCGATCGAGCTGGGCGCGTCGGTGCCGTGAATCCCGACGCCCGGGCTCGAGATGCCCATCCACCGTGTGCCGAGCGGATTCGACGGGCCCGGAGGCACGGGCTGCAAGCCCTTCGCCCACGAGTCGTTGACCGGCGGGTACCACCAGGGGTCCTTCCACTTGACGACGATGTGGAAGTCGCCGCGCGGCGTCGGGTAGATCGACTGCCCGGTGGCGACCGGGAACATGCGGTGCAGCTTCTCGCCGTCGTAGAGCGAGAGGCGGTTGATCGACCGGTTGATCACGATCACCTCGCCGAACGCGTCTGCCTTGACGGTGGGCGGGACGACGACTGTGTGCATGCGGACGGGCAGGCGCGAGTTCGCGCGCAGCGCGGCGATCACCCGGGCGGCCAGCACTTTTGCGTTCAGCGAGCGTCCTGCCCGGTCCTCGGTGACGACGGGCCGGTCGTTGCGGAAGGTCAGTCTCGCATCGACCGGCAAGCGCGCGAAGCGCTTGCCGACCTTCGCGACCCAGGCGCGGACCGGTGCGCCGCGAACGGCGACGACGACCTTGACGTTCGTGCCGGGCGCCGAGATCCGCGCCTTCGCGACCGCGGTCGCGATGTAGGCGGAGCCGTAGGCGCGCGGATCGAGCACGAGGCGGCTGCGGTCGACGACCACTGCGAGCGGGCGGGCATACGCGGTCTGCACTGCGGCGACCGCGTCGGCAGCCGTCAACCCGCCGACCTTGACCCCCGCGACGCGAACACGCGGCGGGATCGTCGAGGCGGGCGACGTCGTCGTGGTCGTCGTCGTGGTGGTGATGGCGGTCGTCGTCGCGGTCGTCGTCGTCGCGGTGGTCGTCGTTGCCGTGGTGGTCGTCGACGTCGAGGTCGTGATGTCGGCGATCACGGGGCCCGAGAACACACCCGCCAGCGCGAGCCCGAGCACGAAAAGACCCGCTGAGAGCAGACGCTTCACCGCTGCGCCAGTGTAGCCAGTGTCCTCAGAGCCATCCCGGGATCGTCGGAGACGATCGCGTCGACGCCGATCGAGGCCAGACGGCGCACCGTTGCCGGGTCGTTGGCCGTCCATGAGAGGACGGGCGCTCCCAGCGCATGGGAGATCTGCACGGCAGCCCGTGAGCACAGCGAGTGATGGAGCGAGAGCGTGTCTGCGCGGGCAGCAGCGAGCAGGATCGGGATGCGCACGGGCATCGCCTGGCGCAGTGCGCCGGCGCCTGCTCGGGTCAGGCCGGCGGGCCAGTGGAAGCGCGAGATGCCGTAGCGGTCGCGCGGGTAACCGATCGCGCGCGGCAGATCGGGGGCGATGCGCCGCAGCCGCCGCGAGGAGACTGCGAATGCCGTCGAGACCACGGCGCGGTCGGCCAGCCCATGACGGCGCGCCGCATCGACGATCTCCTGCTCGTAGCCGGGAGACTTCGCATCGAGGTGCACGCCCAGGTCGTGCGCGCGCAAGAACTCGAGAGCATCGTCGAGCGAGATCTGCTGTTCAGGCAGCTCGTGCAGCGAGTGCGAGAGCCGCAGGTCAGGCCCGATGTCGAACTCGACGAGGTCCGCGCCGGCTTCGACCGCCGCCTGCAGCGCCTGCAACGTGTTCTCGGGCGCGACCGCGGCTGCACCGCGGTGGCCGATCACGAGCGGCAGCGCTCCCGCCTCTCGCTCGAGTTTCACGGTGTGCGGTTCATGTCTTGCGGATGACCACGATCGCGCAGTCGTCGCCGAGCTCGCCGCCTGCGAACGCGCGGCAGGCGGCGACGACGGCGTCGGCGATCGCTTGCGCGGGCTCCGAGGCGTGCTCGCCGAGCACTGCGTCGAGCCGCTCCGACCCGAAGAGGTCGCTCGACTGCCGCGCCTCGATCACACCGTCGGTGTAGAGGACGACCGACGCCCCGACCGACAGGTCGGCGCTGATCTGCTCGTAGGTCTGCGGCGCGTCGATGCCGAGGGCCAGGCCGCCGCAACGGAGTGCCGAGACCTCGCCCGTTGCGAGCACGAGGCGCGGCTCGGGATGCCCCGCACTCGCGCAGAGGACCGCACCGGCCGGGTCGACGGTCAGGTAGGCCATCGTGATGAACTTGCCGACTGCGATCTCGCTGACGACGACGTCGTTCGCGCGCGCCAGGAAGTCGCCCGGCTCGGGATGCTCGCGCGCGAGCGAACGGAAGACGAACTTCGCCATCGCCATGTCCGCTGTCGCGTCGATGCCGTGGCCGGTGACGTCGCCGAGCACGACCGAGAGCCGACCGTCCGCGAGCTCGAGGAAGTCGAAGACGTCGCCGCCGACGTCGACCTGCGCCGCCGACTCGTAGACCATGCCGACCTGCAGGCCGGGGACTGCGGGCCGCTCACGCGGCAGGAGCGACTGCTGCATCGTCTCCGCAAACTGCTTCTGCTGCTGATACAGCCGTGCGTTGTCGATCGCGAGCGCGGCCTGTTGCGCGATCGTCCGCGCCGTGACGAGTGTGGCTTCGTCGATCGGGACAGCCGGGTCGAGTGAAAGGATGGTCAGCTCGGCAAGGAGCTCGGACGGCGTCGTGATCGGGAGCAGCGCAGCCGTCGATCCCTTCTCGAGGAACGGGATCAAGAGCGCGTGTGCGCTCCCGAGGCGTCTGGCCGCCGCGACGTCGAGCAGCGCGGCCCGCTGTGAGCGCGCCGGTCTCGGCTGCGGTCGCTCGAGGATCACCTGGACCGCGTCCGCAAGCCGAGTATCCGCAACGTGCACCGAACGCGGCACGAACTGGTCGCCGCGCTCGTCGGGAACACGGATCACCGCAGCGTCCACGCCGAGCACCTCGACGATCGTCTTCGTCACGGCGTCGAGCGTCGTGTCGAGCGAGAGGCTCTGGGCAAAGGACCGTGAGATCTCGTACAGCGCGTTCACCTGCCGCGATGCCTGGCGCTCGGTCTCGAGCACCGCTCCGAGCGCCTCGCCCAGCTCCTGCGAGCGCTCGTGCAGCCGTGCGTTCTGCACGGCGACTGCGAGCTGCGCGGCGAGTGACGTGAGCAGCGAGACGTCGCCCTCGGCGAGTAGCCGAGCTCCGGGATAGGCAACCAGCAAGCCGATCGACTCGTCGCGCACGTGCAGCGGGACCGCGAGCGCCGCGCGCTGTCCCGCCGCTCCGAGGGCCGCGCGCACACCTGCGAGCGCGGTTTCCGTGCCACGCGCGTGCACGTGCACCGACGCACGTGCGCGCAACGGGCCGAGAGCGACCTGGAGCAGCTGTGATGCGACCTCCTCGTGCCCGGCGGCGAGCCCGCGGCCGGCTGCAGCGACGAGCCGTCCGTCGTCGAGCAGGTAGACGCCGACCTGTTCGACGGCGAGCAGCTCGGCGATGCGCTCGACCGCCGTCTCGAGGGTGTGCGCAAGCGACAGTCGCGCGATCGCTGCACCGACGACCTCGAGGAGCGCGCGCGTCCGGTCGAGCTCCTCCTCGGTCTCACGCGCACGCTCGCCCGCGCGGAGGGCGTGAGCTGCCCGGGCAGCGAAGGCGACGAGCGACGGCAGCTCCGCCTCCGCCGGTGCGGCCCCGGCGACATAGAAGAGCTGCAGGGCCGCAAAGGCAGGCTGGCCGAGTGCGAGCGTCACCGCACAGCTCGCTCCGGTCGGCAGGTCGGGATGCGACTCGATCACCGCCGGGCGCCACGTCTCGATCGCGTCGCGGACGAGGGCAGCAGCCGCGTCGAGCCCGGTATCGCCGCCCACCGACCCGATCAGCTCGATCTCGCCGGCAGGATCGGCGCTCCAGATCGCGCCGCCCCGGGCGCCGGTCGCCTCGACCGCCACCCGCACCGCCTGCTGCGCCGAGCGGCTTGCGTCGCCGCCGGCCGCGAGCGCCTCGCCTGCGAGCTCGAGCCACTTGGCGCGCCTGCCCGCGGCGGCCGCACCCGTCTCGGGGCCGAGCGTCCGCACGGCCAGTGCGAGCTGCGCCGCGACCAGATCGGCGATCGCCGCGTCGGCGGCGCCGAAGGCCTCGCCGATCCGCACGAGCTCCACCGAGCCGACGATCCGCCCGCCTGCCCGGGCGGCGACGGCCAGGGTGCCGGCCGCCTCTGCGCGCTCGGCAACGCGCCGCGTCGGCTCCGACAGCTCTCCCGCGGCAAGGGGCTCGCACGGCGACCTGCTCCCGGCGACGGTGGCGCCGAGGCCCGAGCGCTCGGGCGCAACCGCGCGGGCCGTCAACTCACCGCCCGGGTCGAGGACGCGCACGACGGCCAGGTCGGCCCGACCCGCTTCGGCCGCTGCGTGCGCGATTGCGGCCAGCGCCGTGCGCAGATCGCCCGTCTCCGCGACCCGCCAGGCCGCCTCTGCGAGCGTTTCGACGGGCAGCCGCCCGGCCTCAACGACCATCGTAGGGAGCAATACTGCCTAGAATGCGGGCTATGACCGAGCCTGCACGCAAGACTCCCGTCCTCCCTGATGAGAACCCGTCCCTCGATCCGCTCGCGATCGACCGGGCCTACCGGCGCGAGCGCGCCCGCCGGCGCGCGAAGGTCGAGCGGCGCAGCGCCACACGGCGGTCGAACGTCCGCTTCTGGGTGACGCTGCTCGTGCTGGCCTTCTTCGCGGCGTTCGTGATCCTCGCGGCCTGGCACGAAGTCCAGACACTCTTCGGCGTCTGACCGATCTGATCCCCATACTGACTGCCGTGGAACCTGACTTCTTCGACCCCGACGCGCCCTCGAGCGGATCTCTCGGAAGCGATGCACCGGCCGCTCCCGGCTACCCCCGTCCGGCCGCCGCCGGTATCTGGGCGACGGGCGAGCGGGTCACCTGGGTCGCCGGCCTCGTGCTCGCGCTCTCGAGCTTCATGGACTGGTACGCGGGCTCCGGCGTCGGCGTGAAGCTCGCCGTGATCGGGTGGCACACCGGCGTGCTCGGGAAGCTCGTCTTCTTCGTCGGGCTCGCCGTGCTCGCGCTCGTCGCACTCCGCGAGTCGGGCTTCGAGCTTCCGCCGGCCGTCCCGGACAGCCTGCTCGTGCTCGCCCTGGGTGCGCTCGCGCTGATCTTCGTCCTGATCCGCGTCATCTCGATCCCCGACTCGGTCCTGCCTGCAGACGGCCGCGGCATCGGCATCTGGATCAGCCTGCTCGCGAGCCTCGGCGTGGTGCTCGGCGGATTGCTGCGCGCAGCAGAAGAGCTGTAAGCACCCGGAGGGCGATCAAGCAGGGATGAGTTGCTTGGCGCGGTCGATCAGCTGCTGCGGATCGAACGGCTTGCCGATAAAGCCGTGTGCGCCCCGCTCTTCGGCGCTGCCGCCTGCGCTGTCTTCGACCTTGCCGGAGAACATGATCACGGGAATCGAGCCGTGACGCTCCTGCATCCGCTGCAGCATCTGCCATCCGTCGATGCCGGGCATGACGACGTCGAGGAGGACGAGATCGGGAGCCTGCCCCTCGATCGCCGCGAGCGCCTCGTCCGCGCTCGACGCCTCGCGCACCGAGTAGCCCTCCTGCTCGAGGTTCACGCGCACGAATTCCCGTAGGCCGGCATCGTCGTCGACGACGAGCACGAGCGGACCGCTCGTCCGGCCCCCGGGGCCGGAGCGGTCGAGGAACGTCTCGAGGTCGTGCCGGCGATAGCGGCGATGGCCTCCCGGTGTGTAGAAGGCGGGCACCCGACCCTGGTCCGACCATTTGCGGATCGTCGACTGGGCCACACCGAGGAACCGCGCGGCCTGGCCGAGCGTCAGCCAGTCGGGCTCGCTCGTCGCTGCGCGTCTACCGGGATAGGGCACGCCGCGAAACGTAGCCAAAGCTGCCGCTATCTCAACGAGAGTCCGGTCGAGAGCGCGGTGAGATCAGCGCCCGGACACAGTGACGGTGACCGTCTCGCGGGCGGCGGGCGCGAGTGGCAAGGGGTTGAGCGTGCGGACGAGCGTCTGGGTGCCGCTCGGGGCGCTCCCGTCGTCGAGCGCCTCGCCGACGGCGATCCCGACGGCGAAAACGACGACGAGGCTCACGCCGGTCAGGAGCCGGCGGCGTCTCACGGCCGGTAGTCCAGCGCGCCGCGCGCGTAGGAGTGGAACGCCGCGTCGGCGACCGTTCCGGGCTCGAACGCAGGCGCCGCATCCGGATCCGCGTCGTCGATGATCCCGCGCGCCCACTCGTCCGCGCCGTCGTAGGCGGCGGCGAGCTCGGCGAGGGTGAATGTCTGGCCGACCCTTTGGCGCAGGCCGTTTGCGACGACGTCGACCTGCGTCAGCAGGCGCGTATACCGGTTGCGATCGCGTTCGCGAGCCGTCTCGATGCGCCTGTTGCCGTCCTCCCACTGCTGCCGGGCGAGCTCGAGTTCCATGCTCTAAGGAGTACAGCAAGAGTCGGGCCACAGCGACGGGAGCTCCGCCAGGATCCGGTCGCCCAGCTCGTACCCGGGTCGCGCGAGCGCGAACGCCGCGTGCGCGTGGAGGCATTTCAGGCTGCCGCTGCGGGTCGAACCGCCGATGCCGGCGTCGATCTCGGGTCGGATCGCCCGCTGCTGTGCCTGCGCGAAGGCAAGGCTCTCGGCCAGGCCGGCGTCCGCCTGCGCCGCCTTCGTCCAGCGGTCGACGCCGCCCGCCGCCTCGAGGCGCGAGATCGCTGCGACCAGGTGGGAGCACGTGACGTAGAACTGGGTCGGGAACGGTCGCCCGTTCTCGTCGAACGGGGCTTGTTCGGTCACGGCGGGGCGGCCGAATGGGCAGCGCACGGCGACGCGGGCGAACGCGCGCGGCTCGCGGCCGATCTGGCGCGCCACGATCTCCCTGTCGTCCACGGGGTGAATCTAGTGATGCTTGCGCCAGGCGGGGATGCCGCGCACGATGAAGAGCCGTTCGCCCGGCTTGACGAGGCCGAGCCGCCGGGCTTCGCGGACGAGCTGGTCGTTCGTCCCCGCGAGCGCGATGCGCTTCTCGAGGCGCGCCTGCTCGGCGCGCAGGTCGCGAACCTCGGCATTCCGCGAGTTCAGCTGCTTCTTCGCGTGCAAGTACGTCTGCGTCGGCTTCCAGTAGAGGAATGCAACGAGGACGAGCCCGCCGATCGCGAGCAGGCGTGTGGGCCGGCGAAGCACGAGGCCGGTTTCGTTCCACGGGTGCGAAACCCTTGCGCCGAAACCCTTGAACCTGGGTTCAGGAAGAGGTTCAGGGGGTGCGGCGCACGGCGACGATCACGGCCATCTCGGGCGTGACGAGGAGCTCGGTCGCCTGGAGCCGCGGGTCGAGCAGCAGCGCTTCGCGCGTCGCGTCCCCCTCCGTCGGACGTCCGGGCGTCAGGTCGTCCTTGACGAGGATGCCACCCGGAGCGAGCAGGTCGGCGACGAGGTCGTAGGCGACGCCCCCGTCGGCGAAGACGAGGTCGAACGGCCCCCGCGCCGGCAGCAGCTCGCGCCAGTCGCCGACCAGCACCTCGGCCACGGTGCCGGAGAGCGCCTCCCGCGCATGCCGTGCCCACTCCGGGTCGAGCTCGACCGTGACGAAGCTCGCGCCTCCCTGCAGCGCCGCGACGATCGCCTGCGCGCCGTCGCCATAGGACGTGCCGATCTCGGCGATCCGCCCGCCCGGCTTCGACGCGACGAGTGTCGCGACGAGGCGCTGCACCTCGGCGATCGAGTACGCGCCTGCTGTCAAGCCTTAAGCAATCTCGACCTTGATCACGTTGGTCGAGCCCGGCAGGTTGACCGCCGTGCCGGCCGTCGTGACGACACGGTCGCCGGCGTCGACGACGCCCGAGCGTACGGCCGATTCGAGCGCGCGCGTCCACAGATCCTCGACGTCGTCGGTCTGCGGCATCAGTACCGGCGTCACGCCCCACTCGAGCGCCATCTGCTGCACCGCGGTCTGGTGGTGTGAGAGCCCGACGATCGTCCTGTGCGGGCGCAGACGCGCGACGGCCGACGCCGTGCGGCCCGTGTAGGTCGGGACAAGGATCGCGCTCGCGCCGAGTGTCTCTGCCAGGTCGCAGGCGGCGTTCGACATCGCCCGACCGACGGTCGTCTCCTCCCCCGGCTCCGGCATCTGGTGGCGGTAGCCCATCGACGGCTCGACCGCACGCGCAATCTTGTCCATCGTCTCGACGGCCTCGACCGGATAGGCGCCGGTCGCCGTCTCGGCGGAGAGCATCACCGCCGAGGTCCCGTCGAGGATCGCGTTTGCAACGTCGCTCGCCTCGGCGCGCGTCGGCTCGGCGTGCTCGATCATCGACTCGAGCATCTGCGTCGCTGTGATCACGGGTATGCCCACCTCGAGGCAGCGCAGGATGATCCGCTTCTGCAGGAGCGGCACGGTCGCCGCGCCGATCTCGACGCCGAGGTCGCCACGGGCGACCATCACCGCGTCGGTCTCGTGCAGGATCTCCTCGAGCGCCTCGACCGCCTCGGCCTTCTCGATCTTCGCGATCACACGAGCGGGCGAGCCGTGCTGGCGGATGATCGCCTGCAGGTCGCGCACATCGGCTGCGGCGCGCACGAACGAGAGCGCGACGAAGTCGACTCCCATCCCGAACGCGAAGTCCAGGTCCTCGAGATCCTTTTTCGTCAGCGACGGGATCGGCACCGGCACTCCCGGGAGGTTGACGCCCTTGTGCATGCGCACCTCGCCGCCGACGATCACGCGGCACCGCGCCCGCCCCTCGCCGACCTCTTCGACCGTCAGGCGCACGAGGCCGTCGTCGATCAGGACGTCGTGACCGGGACGCAGCACCTCGCTGATCACCGCCGGCAGCACTGGGAGCTCGTTCTCGACGGCACTCTGCCGGCCGACGACGATCACCTCTTCTCCCTTGACGAGCGTGCGCGGGGCCGGCAGGTCGCCGATCCGGAGCTTCGGGCCTTGCAGGTCGGCGATCAACGCCAGCGCCTTGCCGGTCTCCTCCTGCACCGTGCGGACGATCGTCCCCCGGGTGGCGTGATCCTCGTGGTTCCCGTGGGAGAAGTTGAACCGGAACGCGTCGACACCCGCGTCCACCAGCGCGCGAACCGCCTCGTGCGTCGACGAGACGGGGCCGATGGTTGCCACGATCTTCGTCCTGCGCCGCTCAGCCGCCACGTCGCCACCATAGCGAGAGGTCGTCCCCAGGAACGACGGCAAGATCCTCCGCGGCGACGATGACGCGCAGCCACGGCGGGCCTAGTCTCACGGACATGAGCTACTTGACCGGTACGGCCGCTCCGCAGCTCGCCGCCGACGCCTTCGTGCAGGGCGAGAGGCGCTTCCCGCTCTCACTCGCCGAGTACCGCGGAACCTGGGTCATCGTCGCCTTCGCCACCCGCCACGCCGACGTGCTCGAGCTGGCGTTCCTCGAAGAGGCGTTCGGCGCCGACGGCGCGATCGTGCTTGCGACGACGCCGGACGACTGGCACGAGGCGGCCTCGCGCTACGGGGGCAAGCCGGTGCGCTTCCCGATCCTGACCGAGGTCGAGGAGCAGCGCCGCATCACGATGATCGTCGATCCGGGCGGCGTCATCCGCCACGTCAGCCTGCACCGCAGCGCCCGTGAGACGCTCACCTCGCTCGAGGCCCAGCTCTCGCCCGTCCCGCTCGCGGCCTAACCTCTGCCCGAGCGAGGGAACGCACTCCACCCCGGGTAGTGCGCCTTCGCGCCGAGCTCCTCCTCGATCCGCAGCAGCTGGTTGTACTTCGCCACCCGGTCGCTGCGCGCCGGCGCGCCGGTCTTGATCTGCCCGGTGCCGAGCGCGACCGCCCGGTCGGCGATCGTCGCGTCCTCCGTCTCGCCCGAGCGGTGCGACATCACAACGGAGTAGCCGCTGCGCTGTGCGAGGCGCACCGCCTCGATCGTCTCGCTGAGCGTGCCGATCTGGTTCACCTTGACGAGGATCGAGTTGGCGACGCCACGGTCGATCCCCTGCTGCAGGCGCTCGGGGTTCGTCACGAACAGATCGTCGCCGACGAGCTGCACACGGTTTCCCAGACGCTCGGTCAGCGCGCGCCACGAGTCCCAGTCGTCCTCGGCAGCCCCATCCTCGATCGAGACGACGGGATAGCGCTCGACGATCTCCGCCCAGAACTCCGGCATCTGGTCGCTCGTCTTCTCGCGGCCCTCGAAGCGGTAGACGCCGTCCGCGAACACCTCGCTCGCGGCGGGATCGAGCGCGATCGCGATCCGGTCGCGGTGACCCGCCCGCTCCGCCGCCTCGAGGATCGCCTCGATCGCAGCCTCGCTTGAGTCGAGGTCTGGCGCGAACCCGCCCTCGTCGCCAACACCGGTCGCAAGGCCGCGGTCAGCGAGCACGTTCTTCAAGGCGTGGTAGACCTCCGCCCCGATCCGCAGACCGTCGGCGAACGACTCGGCGCCTGCCGGAACGACCATGAACTCCTGCAGGTCGATCGAGTTCGCAGCGTGCACGCCGCCGTTGATGACGTTCAGCATCGGAACTGGCAGCGTCGTCGCGTCGTCGCCGCCGAGGTGGCGGAAGAGGGACACGCCCGCATCCACAGCCGAGGCCCTGGCCGCCGCGAGCGACGCGCCAAGGATCGCGTTCGCGCCGAGCCGTCCCTTGTTCGGCGTCCCGTCGAGCTCGATCAGCGCTGCATCGAGCGCCTCCTGGTCGCGCGCGTCGCGGCCGCGCAGCACGCCGGCGATCTCACCGTTGACGTGCGCGACCGCGCGGCCGACGGCCTTGCCGCCCCACTCGGCGCCGCCGTCACGCAGCTCGACCGCCTCGTGCACACCTGTCGAGGCGCCCGACGGCACGATCGCGCGCCCCAGGGCGCCCGAGGAGAGAAGGACGTCGACCTCGACGGTGGGGTTACCACGGGAGTCGACGACCTGCCTGCCGTGCACCTCGGCGATTGCGCTCACTCGATCTCCTTTGCCTTGTCGTAGTAGGCGTCCTGCTCGTCGAGCGGGAGCTTCGTCCAGTCATTGTCGTCGGCGGCCGCAAGCGCCGCGGCGCGATCAACGCGCGTGCGGAACCGCTTTGCCGCGGCCCGCAGCTCGAGCTCAGGGTCGACGTTCAGCCGCCGTGCGACGTTGACGGCGGCAAAGAGCACGTCGCCGAGCTCCGCCGCGACGCGCGGGTCCGGCTCGGTCTCCTCGGCCGGCTCGTCGGCCGGCAGCTCGTCGCGGAGCTCGCGGAGCTCGTCCTCGAAGTCCGCGAGCGCGCCCGCGAGGTCCGGATACTCGAAGCCGACAGCCTTGGCCCGCCGCTGCACCTTGCGCGCATAGAGCAGCGCCGGCAGCCCTTCGGGCACGTCGTGGAAGATCCCGGTGCGCCCCTCGTCGTCCCGTTTGATCCGCTCCCAGTTCTCGCGCACGCGCGCCGCTGTGCGGGCCTCCGCGTCGCCGAAGACGTGCGGGTGCCGTGAGATCAGCTTCGCCGTCACGCCACGGGCCGCCTGCTCGAGGCTCCCACTAGCGTTTTCCTCGAGCAGGAGCGAGAGGAAAACGCACTGGAAGAGGAGGTCGCCGATCTCGTCGAGCAGCTTCATGTCGTCACCGGCGAGCGCCGCGTCGGCGACCTCGTAGGCCTCCTCGACGGTGTGCGGCACGATCGTGCGCGCCGTCTGCTCGCGATCCCACGGACACTCGCGACGCAGCCGCTCGGTCAGCTCCTGGAGCTCGACGAACGCGTCGGGAAGAGACACGGAGAGGAGCTTAGGGACTTAGGTGGTGGTGGCGTTGGTCGTCGTCGTCGCCGCGCACGGATCTGGCGTCGGCTTGTACCCGACCTGGTACTTGATCTTCGAGCCGCTGCAGAAGTCCTTCGAGAGCGCGCTGACCCAGTCGGTCATCGCCTGGTTTTTCTTCTGCTGGACGAGCTGCGTTCTGATCGTCGCCGCGACCTGCTTCTCAGGCGTCGTCGCGCGCGGGTGCACGCTCGAGAGCGCCTCGATCACGAACCAGCCGTACTGCGCGTTGTGCACGGGCGCGTGAACGACGTTCGTCTTCTGCGAGAAGGCGACCGCGTCGAACTCGGGAACGGTCTGGCCCTTCGAGACGGTGAGCTTCCCACATGCATCCTTCGAGCTCGGGTCCTGCGAGAACTTCTTGGCGAGCGTGCACCAGGTCTGCGTGTTGCCGGCCTTCAGCTTCGCGTAGATCGAGTCGGCACTGCCCTTGGTCTTGACGAGGATGTGCCGCACGTCGCGCGTCTGTGCCCGCGAGTAGTTCTGCGGATGCCCGATGTAGTAGTTGTGCACCTCAGCGTCGGAGATCTTGATCCCCTGCGTGACCTTGTTGAAGACGGCCTCGGAAATGAGCTGGGTGCGAACGTCGTCGAGCACCTGGGCGTCGGTCAGGTGCTGCGACTTCAGCTGATCCTTGTACTTCGTCTCGCTGCACTTGACCTTGTCCTTCGCCTTCGGATCGGTGCACGGGAAGTACTGCTTCTTGATCTGGACGAGACGGGCATCGATCTGCTTGTCGGTGATCTTGATGCCCTCCGACGTCGCCTTCTGCTCGCGCTCGGCCTGTTGAACGAGCAGCGTCACGGCCTGGCCCTTGACGGTCTCGTACTCCGCTGTCCCCTGCTTCGGGAACGGCCGCGGCGGCGTCTGCTTCGCAAAGCTCTGCTTGGCCTGCACGAGGAGCGAGTCGAAGTCCGTCTTGGTGATGTGGTGGCTGCCGACGACGGCGACGTCGCTGCCGCCGAGCTTCGAGCTGCTGCCGCCGCCGCCGCCGCAGCCCGAGATCAGCGCGGCGACCAGCAGAATCGGAAGGAAGGAAATAGCCGTTTTCATAGGAAAGCGCCGGCTAAGCAGCCTGGCGCGCCGCCAGCATAGCATCGACCAATTCGAGCGCTCCTGTGAATTCGCTATGTCTTAACGTCACCTCACGGTTACCCGTCGAGTAGACCGCTGTCTCGACCTGCGCGCGCAGCTCCCGCAGTTCGCCCGAGCCGAGGACGACCGGCCCGACGGTCGCTCGGCCGCCCCGGAACACGAGGTAGTCGGCGCCGAGCCGTGCAAGCTTCAGCTTCGCCTCCTGGATCGCGAACAGATTCTCGACCGGCTCGGGGATGGGGCCGAACCGGTCCTCGGTCGCCACCCGCAGCTCGTGCAGCTCGTCCTCGGTCTCGGTCAGCGCGATTCGGCGATGCAGGTCGATCTTCAACGCTTCGGCGGCGATGTAGCCGGCCGGGACGTACGCGTCGATGCGTGCGTCGATGCGGACCGGCCTCGCGGCGAGCCGCCGCTGCCCCGAGAGCTCCGCGACCGCTTCGTGCAGCATCTCGACGTAGAGCTCGAAGCCGAGCGCGGCGACGTGGCCCGACTGCTCGGAGCCGAGCAGGTCGCCTGCGCCCCGGATCTCGAGGTCGCGCATCGCGATCGCGAAGCCGGCACCGAGCTCGGTGTGGTCGGCGAGGGTCGCGAGCCGCGCGCGCGCCTCCGGGGTCAGCTCGCGCGCCTCGGGGTAGAAGAGGTAGGCGTGCGCGAGCACGTCGCTCCGGCCGACGCGTCCGCGGATCTGGTAGAGCTGCGACAGGCCGAGCTGGTCGGCGCGCTCGACGATCAGCGTGTTTGCCTGAGGGATGTCGAGCCCCGACTCGATGATCGTGGTCGAGACGAGCACGTCGGCATCTCCGGCGAGGAACTTCAGCATCTGGTCTTCGAGCTCGTGCTCGCGCATCTGGCCGTGCGCGACGAGAAACCGGAGGTTCGGGCAGAGGCGTTGCAACTTCTCGGCGGCATCGTCGATCGTCTCGACGCGGTTGTGCAGGTAGAACGCCTGGCCCTTTCGCGCGATCTCCCGCTCGAGCGCCTCCCTGATCAGCTCGTCGTCGTACTCGCCGACGAACGTGCGGATCGGGCGACGGCCCTCCGGCGGCGTCTCGATCACCGAGATGTCGCGCAGCCCGGCAAGTGACATGTGGAGCGTCCGCGGGATCGGCGTCGCACTCAGCGCCAGCACGTCGACCTCCAACCGCAGCTGGCGAAGCAGCTCTTTCTGCGCGACGCCGAACCGCTGCTCTTCGTCGACGACGACCATGCCGAGCTCCTTCGGGATCACGTCGCGCGAGAGCACGCGATGCGTCCCGATCAGGACGTCGACTGTTCCTTCGGAAAAGTCTAGAAGGGACTTCTTGACTTCCTTGGCGGACCGAAAACGGGACACCATCTCGACACGCACCGGGAAGTCGCGGTAGCGGTCGCGGAAGGTGTTCCAGTGCTGCTGTGCGAGCACGGTGGTCGGCACGAGCATCAGCACCTGCTTGCCGTTGACGGCGACGGCAAACGCCGCCCGCACCGCCACCTCGGTCTTGCCGAAGCCGACGTCGCCGCAGACAAGACGGTCCATCGGGTGCGGGGACTCGAGATCCTCCATCACGGCCTCGATCGCGGTGCGCTGGTCCTCCGTCTCGCGGTAGGGGAACTCCGCCTCGAGGCGCTCGACCCATTCGTGCTCGACGTCGTAGGAGACACCGGGCTGCGTCTGGCGCTGTGCGTAGAGCTGCAGCAGCTCACCCGCCATCTCACGGAGGTGGGTGCGCGCGCGCGTCTTCAGGTTGTCCCAGGCCTTGCCGCCGAGCTTCGAGAGCGTCGGCGCCTTGGAGTCGGCGCCGATGTAGCGGCTGACCTTGCCGATCTGTTCGTGTGGGACGTACACGCGGTCGTCGCCGCGGTAGGCGAGCAGCAGGTAGTCGCGCGTGACGCCCGCGACCTCCTTCGTCTCGAAGCCGAGCAGCTGCGCAATGCCGTGGTCCTCATGCACGACGTAGTCGCCGGTGCGCAGATCGGAGAAGCTCTGCAGCGCGCGCCCTGGCGCTGCGGTCGCGCGCGCGGGGCGCTTGCGGAAGACCTGGGTGTCCGGCAGCAGTGCGACGCCGAGGTCGCGCCAGACGAAGCCGCGACGGGCCGGGGCGACGGCGAAGGACAGGCCCGTGGGGGTGTCGCCGGCGTCGAGCATGCGCGCATCCGAGCGGCGCAGGAGCGCCTGCTGGCGGAGCGCCTCGCCACGGTGGGGGAACGCGACGACGATGTCGAGCTCCTGCTTGAGCAGGCAGTTCAGCTCGTTCACGGCCTCCGACAGGACGCGTGCTGCGAGCGCCGGGCGCTGCGCGTCGAAGGAGAACGGCTGGCCCTGCGGCAGCGGCGAGAGCTCGGTTGCCGTACTGAGGTCGACTGGGGTGAGCCGCTCCTCGGCCCAGACCGCCGCAACCTCGTCGGGTGACCAGACGATGTCCGGCGCCCGGACGAAGGCCGGCACGAGATCTGTCGGGACGGCAGCCGGCGCCTGCTCGGCCGCCTCGTCGTCGACGAGCTGGATCTCGACGAACTCGCGCCGGCGCTCGGCGGCGGGGTAGATGGTCGCCTCCGTCACCTGGCGCAGCGCGCGCTGCGTGAAGGGAGAGAACACTCGGACCTGTTCGATCTCGTCTCCGAAAAGCTCGACGCGCAGCGGCTCGCGCCCGGTCGTCGGGAAGATGTCGACGAGCCCGCCCCGCACCGCGAACTGGCCGCGCTCCTCGACGCGTTCGACACGCTCGTAGCCGGCCGAGGCGAGCTGCTCGGTGAGCGACTCGATCCCCGGCTCGTCTCCCGGCACGAGGCGCAGCGGCGCGGGACGTGCGGCGAGCGGCGGCAGCCCTTCGGCGACGGCGGCAGCCGACGCGCAGACGAGCCCGCCGCCTGCGAGCACCTCGAGCGCACGCGCGCGCTCGCCGACGAGGTGCGGCGGCGGCTCGAGCCCCGACTCCCAGCGCACCCCGCGCGAGGGCAGGAGCGCGACGTGCTCGTCGCCGAGGAACCAGCCGGCGGCCTCGGCCGCGTCGCGCGCGTCGGCGTCCTCCGGGAGGAGCACGATCAGGCCGCCCTGGTCGTCCATGTCCTGACGTTCGTCATGAAGCGCCGCGAGGACGAGCGGCAGCACCGGCTCGGAGACGCGCGCGCGGGTCGGGAGCGCAGCGGCGAATTGCGGCAGGCGCTCTCCAGCGCGGAGGCGCTCGACGAGGCTGTAGAGAACGGGACGGTCCATGAGAACGGGCCGAACGAGGCGTTCGGCCGGGTCGTCATGCTAATCAGTCAGAGGACTCTGCGGGCGCCGACGTAGCGGCTCGCGTACCAACCGCTCAGGCTGTCGACCGTGACGCGCGTGCCGGTGTGCGGAGCGTGGATGAACCGGCCGCCGCCGATGTAGAGACCGACGTGGCCGAGGCCGTCGAAGAAGACGAGGTCGCCCGGACGGAGCCCGGCGCGCGAGACCCGGTGGCCGAGCTGGAACTGAGCGACTGAGTAGTGCGGCAGCGGCACACCGAAGTGCGCGTAGACGAAGCGGGTAAGGCCCGAACAGTCGAAACCGCCGCCCGGCGAGGTGCCACCGTAGGAGTAGCGGACACCGAGCAGGTGACGGGCGAAGCGGACGACGCGCGCCCGCTCGTCGGCGACGAGGGCAGTGCGAGCACGGTGAGCAGCGATTCGGAGATCCGCGTCGCGGCTGGCCGGGCTCGTCGCGCCCAGCGCTCCACCAGCTAGCGCCGAGACGAACGAGATAAGGACGAGCATGAGCAGCGCGACGCGAATGCGTCCTGACACGAGAGATGGCTCCCTTCGGGAGCGATGCCTGCATGCGCAGCGACACCGCGTCCGACGTTGGCCCGCCCCATGTCAGCAGGGCCTCAGACGGCAGACCACCCCTCGCAGCGGGGGTCGGCCCTCCCCCGGACGGGGTAGGCCGGAGCGGGCTTGCTACCTGGGCCGCGAGCCGGCATCGACCGGCCGGTGCGCGATTGCGCTGCACGCGGGCACATCCCGCGCACGGGTGCGGTCTGTCACGAGCGTCTGCCGTTGATCGTGCGCTGTGCGGCTTCGAGCCCTTCCTGGTCGAGCGTCTCGACCGCGTCGGCCGCGTCCGCGACGAGCTTTTCGGCGTCGTCGTGCGGCTCGAAGTCGGCGAGGAGGTAGTCGGCGAGCGGTCGCCGGTCGCCGCGGCCGGGCCGGCCGACGCCGACTCGCAGCCGCAGGAACTCAGGCGTCCCGAGCCGCTCGGCCACGGAGCGCAGGCCGTTGTGGCCGCCGAGCCCCCCGCCGAGACGGGCCTGCAGGCGACCGAGCTCGAGGTCACCTTCATCGTGGACGACGAGCACGGTGTCGGGCTCGACCTTGAAGAACCGCGACGCCGCCTGCACGGAGCGCCCGGAGTCGTTCATGAACGTCTCGGGCTTCAGGAGCGCCACCTTGTGCCCGTCGATCCGCACCTCGGCGAGCTGTCCGTCGAACTTCCCGCGCCAGGATCCCCCATGCCGGCGCGCGAGCTCCTCGACGACGAGCCAGCCGGCGTTGTGGCGATTCCGTGCGTACTCGCGGCCCGGGTTCCCGAGGCCGACGACGAGCAGGTCGAGCGAGGTGCCGTGGCGCCGCGGCCACAGACGCATGTCTACCCCTCGGTGGTGTCCGGCTCGCCGTCGCCACTCTCGGCGTCGGCGGACTCACCCTCGGCCGCGGGCTCGTCGCCCTCGGCGCCTTCAACGCCCTCTTCGCCTTCGACCGGCGCGATCTCCTCTTCCCGGATCGGCGCAGTGACGGTGGCGAGGACGGTCGCTTCGAGGTCGTCGAGCAGCATCACTCCCTCGGGCACCTTCAGGGCCGAGAGGCGCAGCGTGTCGCCGATCACCATCTCGGAGACGTCGACTTCGAGATGCTCGGGCACCTCCATCGGGAGCGCCTCGACGTTGAGGTCGTTGACGCCCTGCGCGAGCACGCCGCCTTCCTTGACGCCAACCGGCTCACCGTGCAGCGTCAGCGGCACCGTCGCGTGGATCGGCTGGTCGAGGCGAACTTCCTGCAGATCGACGTGCGTGATGTGGCCGCGCACCGGATGCTGCTGGTACTCCTTGAGCACCGAGGAATGGGTCTTGCCGCCCTCGACGACGACGTCGAGCACGGCGTTCAGGCCACCGCGCGTCGTCAGGGCGCTACGCAGCGCGCGCTCGGTGATCGTGATCGCGACCGGCGCTTCACGGCCGTAGAGAACGCCCGGGATCAGCCCCTGCTTGCGCAGGCGGCGAGACTCGGACGAGCCGAGCACGGAACGGTTCTCGACCGTCAACTTGACGCGTTCTCCAGCCACGGTCGGCGATTGTAGCGACCGCCGGGCGCAGCCTGCGCCCGACCCGCTTAGAAGAGCTGGATTTCTTAGCCCTGTGACGTCCCGTGATCGCCTGTACCCGCAAGTGTGATGGGTGCAGGCGATCCGGCCCCCCAGCCACGCCACGTGACGGCCTGTACGCCCTGATATCTACGCGTTCGTTAGCAGCCCGTTAGCAACGGAGTAGGCTCGCCCCGTGCCCGCCGTCGCCTTCACCTACGCGAACGCCAGGGTGCCACTACTTGCCGAACTCGACGACCGCGACGCGAACACACTCAGGGAGTACCTCCAACTCGCCAAAGTCGAGTCGTCAATGGCGGGGTGGAAGCTTGGCGAGCGCATCGGGAAGGCACTTCAGCACGAATCCGCTCAGACTCTTGCGATCGACTCCGACGAGCGCGATGCGATCCATTTCGTCTGCTCGGAGCCGGCCGTGACTCAGCAGTACCCCGGCTTGCTGCCCCTCTGCGAAGCCGTGGCCAACCTCTGATGCGCCCCCGGTAATGGGTGCGGCCAAGGCACAAAGGTGCCCTGGCCGCCGAGACGTCTAACCCTGTTCGTTGTCCGCCGCGATCTGCGCTTCCCACTCGTCGAGCTGCGTCATCAGCTCCTCGAGCTCGGCGCGCATCTCGACAATCCGCTCACGTGTCCTTTCAACCCAAACCGGGTCGATCTCGGTGATCGGCATGGTGCCTCCCTAAGCAACGGCC
>JBBQQI010000007.1:0-42812 GCA_038216085.1 Gaiellales bacterium
TGCGATCGCCGGCGCGCGGCCGTGAATCGAGTGCATGCCGTAGGTCTGCATGTAGTACGGGAACCGCGCTGCGCAGCCGATGCCGGAGACAAAGACGATCTTCTCCTTCTCGATCCCGAGCTCGGGCATGAAGCTCTGCACCGCAGCGAGGATCGCGTAGTCACCGCAGCCCGGGCACCAGCGCACCTCCTGGTCGGACTTGAAGTCCTTGGTGGTGAGCTTCAGATCCGTCACGACAACATCGCCTCCACAGCGTCTGCGATCTCCCCGGCCTTGAACGGCTTGCCGGTGACGCGGTTGTAGCCGACGGCGTCGACCAGATACCTCGCGCGGATCAGCTTGAGCAGCTGGCCCAGGTTCATCTCCGGGATCAACACGCGATCGTAGCTCCTGAGCACGTCGCCGAGGTTCGCCGGGAACGGGTTCAGCCAGCGCAGGTGCGCATGCGCGACCGCGTGGCCCTGCGCACGCACACGACGGACGCCCGCGTGCACCGGCCCGTACGTGCCGCCCCACGAGAGCACGAGCACGTCGGCGCCCTCCTGATGGTCGACTTCCAGATCCGGAACATCGATGCCCGCCACCTTCTGTGCGCGCAGCTGCGTCATCAGATCGTGGTTGTCCGCGTCGTAGGAGATCGCGCCCGTCTCGTTCGCTTTCTCGAGCCCACCGATGCGGTGCTCGAGGCCCGCCGTGCCGGGAATCGCCCACGGGCGCGCGAGCGACTCGGGGTCGCGCTTGTACGGCAGGAACGTCTCCCCCTCGACCGTCCGGGCGAACTCGACGTCGATCGGCGCCAGCTCGTCGATCTGCGGCACGAGCCACGGCTCGGCGCCGTTTGCGAGATAGGCGTCCGAGAGCAGGTACACCGGCGTGCGGTAGGTGACCGCGACGCGCACCGCCTCGATCGCGGCGTAGAAGCAGTCGCCGGGTGAGGACGCGGCAATCACCGGCACCGGCGACTCCGAGTTGCGGCCGAAAAGCACCATCAGGAGGTCGCCCTGCTCCGGCTTGGTCGGCATGCCGGTGGACGGGCCAGCACGCTGCACGTCGATGATCAGGAGCGGCAGCTCTAGCGTGACGGCGAGCCCGACGGTCTCCGACTTGAGGACGACACCCGGGCCGGCCGAGGTCGTGACGCCGAGCGAGCCGCCGAAGGATGCTCCAAGTGCTGCGCCTACTGCCGCAATTTCATCTTCTGCTTGAAAGGTGCGCACGCCGAAGGCCTTGTGCTTTGCGAGTTCCTCGAGGATCGACGACGCGGGCGTGATCGGGTAGGCGCCGAGGAAGAGCGGCAGCTTCGAGAGCTTCGACGCCGCCAGCAGCCCCCACGACAGCGCGACGTTGCCGGTGATCTGCCGGTAGAGGCCCGGCTCGAGCGGCGCCGCCTTCACCTCGTACTGGACCGCAAAGCCCTCCGACGTCTCGCCGAACGCATAGCCGGTGTCGAACGCCTTCAGGTTCGCGGCCGCGATCTCGGGGCGCTTCGCGAACTTCGTCTGCAGATATTTCTTCGTCGTCTCGGTCGTGCGGCCGTAGAGCCACGACATGAGTCCGAGCGCGAACATGTTCTTTGCGCGCTCGGCCTCACGAGCCGTGACGCCCTCGATGCCCTTGAGCGCGCCGACCGTCATCGACGTCAGCTGCACCGCGTGCACCTGCCAGCCGTCGAGCGAGCCATCCTCGATCGGGTTCGACTCGTAGCCCGCCTTCTTCAGGTTGCGCTCGGTGAACGCGTCCTTGTCGACGATCAGCGTGCCGCCCTGCGGCAGGTCGCGCAGATTCGTCTTCAGCGCCGCCGGGTTCATCGCGACCAGCACGTCGGGCGCGTCGCCCGGCGTCAGGATGTCGTGGTCAGCGAAGTGCAGCTGGAACCCCGACACGCCCGGCAGCGAGCCCGCGGGCGCGCGGATCTCGGCGGGGAAGTCCGGGAAGGTCGCGAGGTCGTTACCGGCCATCGCCGTTTCCGACGTGAAACGGCCCCCCGTCAGCTGCATGCCGTCGCCTGAGTCGCCGGCAAACCGGATCACGACGGATTCGAGCTGCTCGACCGGCTTGGCCACAGGCAAACTCGACCCTAGCAGCGACTAGCGACGCGGCTCGTGCCGCGACGCGGCCATCAGCGCGGCGAAGCCGTACAACCCTGCATAGGCCAGCGTCAGGAAGACCGACAGCGCAATCACGAACCCGATCATGTGCGGGTTGCCGAACGGGTCGGCGAGGCGGAGGCGCACGAGCTCCAGGAGGTGCCCGGGCCGGTTGATCGCATCCCAACTGTTCAGACGGTGCACGCGGCCCAGGTAGATCCCGACGCTCGCCGCGGAGAGCGAGCCGACCGCTGTCAGCCACCCGAAGAGCGCTCCGGCCGCGCGCGTGACGACGAACTGCACCAGGAGCAGCGATGCAAAGCCGAGCGCCAGCGACGTGAACGCGAACGACGCGAGGATCAGCGAATCGAACAGGCGGTGCTCGGGGCCGAGGTGGATGAAGTCGGTGAGCACGTACGGCGCATTTGGCAGGAAGAGCAGCCACGCGATTCCCACCGCAGCCAGCTCGAGCCCGGAGCGGCGCCGCCGATAGGAGAGGACGAGCAGGGCCGCGAGCGCGAGCGGAATCCAGGCGAGCACGAGATTCCAGACCAGGTACGGATAGCCCGACCCGCCGTACTCGACCTTGCGAATGGCGACGAGCAGCACGCACCAGACGGAGGCGGCGGCGGGGGCTGCGAACGGCAGCAGGAGACGCGATCGCATTGCAGGAAGCGTAGCGGGGCGGCAACCCGCCGCCCCGCTCAATCGTTACCTGCGTCCTACCGCTCTCGCGGCTCGCTACGCCGCGACGAGCTCGCGCTCGGCGCGCAGCCAATGTTCGGTCGGATCTCCGCCCTCTTCGATGGAGATGTAGTACGCCCGCGTCGCGACGTCGTCCCACGTCAGCTCGATCGTCTCTGTCTTCTTCGTGCGGCGCGTGACCGGCTTCTTGGCGACTGTCTTCTTGGCGGCCGGCTTCTCGGCGGCGGCCTCGGTGGCCTTCTTCGTCATCTTCGACCCCTTTCGGTCGTCGCATGGTTGCTGCGACTCCCTTCGCGGCCAGGCCGCGCGAATCCTCCGTCCGGCAGGGTGCTCAGGCAGCTGCCTCTCCGGCCGCGGTCAGGAACTCGCGGATTAGCCGCTCGCGTGCTTGAGCGCCGACTCGCGCCGCTGCGCCTCGGCAAGCGTCAGCCTGCCGCTGCAGACGGCCGCATTCAGCTCGTTCTCGGTCTGGTCGACCGTCGAGGCGCGCGGGTAGGACTCCGGCCAGAGGTTCCGGGGATCGGTCGGATGCCCGCCGAGCTCCAGGCTGATCAGATGGTCCTCCTGGAAGCCTGAGGACGGGCCGCGCAGCCTGTACTCGTGCAAGCCTGTGCGCTTGAGGTCGTTCGTGTAGGAGACGGGCGGCCGGATCGTGCGCGTCCAGCCGCGCAGGCAGATCGTCGAGCGGATCGTCGACTGCGTGACCGCCGGGTTCAGGACGCCGGGCGTCAGCCGCCAGTCGGCGCGCACGACCGCACGCGCGCCGCCCGTGGAGCAGCGTGGCAGCGCGGAGAAGACAATCGCAGCTGCGAGCGCCAACAGTCCGAGCTCGACCAGTGACAGCCTCATTCCTCCAGGCTGGCGAGGGAGCCGCAGGCCCGCAAGTGTCTGTTTGACAATTGTTTCGAAGACGTCACCCTTCGGGGCGAAATGACGCCCCGGAACGGTGAGCCGGACCTCCGCCGCCAGAACCGATTGCCTTTGTGTGACCTGGCTCGAACTCCGGCCCGGCCACGTCGGTGCCGACTCGTGCGGCCCGGGTGGTTCGCGAGCACATCAAGCTGCGCTTCGCACCGAGTGCGCGACGTCGAACGCGATTCCCGGCACCGGCCTCGGTCTCGCGATCGCGAAGGCGATCGTCGAGGGGCACGGCGGGCGCATCGCCGTCGAGTCGATCGAGGACGCCGGGCACGACGTTCCGCGTGCTGCTTCCCGTCTAGGCTTCGTCGCCGGCGAGCGCCCAGAGGGCGACGGCGATCCAGGGGATCCCGATCACGTCCGTCTGCAGCCCGACGAAGAGCATCGCGACGAACGACGCGGCGAGCCACGGCACCCGCCGGAGGCGCGCGAGTAGCACGAGCGACCAGGCGATGAAGAGCAGCCCGCCGAGCACGCCGGTCTCGACCGAGAGCTCCGTATAGGTCGACTCCCCCGCCTCGGGCGTCACGCCGGTGCGGACCGCAGTGACGCCGGCGTTGCCGAGCCCGAAGCCCCACGGATGATGCAGCGCCGTGCTCGCGCCGCGGCGCAGGCTCGAGAGGTGCTCGCGCGTCGAGGACTCGTTGGCGCTCGTCGCGTCGTTGCTCGTCTCCGGATGCTGCTGCGCATTCAGCTCCTGCTGGTGCAGCTCCGCCTGGGTGAAGTGCGCGCGCGGCCCGACATGGTCGTAACTCTTGACGAACGCGACTCCGACGACGGCGACCAGGACAGCCAGCACGAGCGGGAACACCTTGCGACGGAGCACGGCGAGCGCAAGCAGCCCGACGACGAGGGCGAGCAGCGCGGCGCGCGTGTGCGTCCAGAGCAGCGCGGCCAGGAGCAGCAACGCGACCGGCGGCGCCCAGCGGCGCGCGCGCAGCGGTAGGAAGAACAGCGCCACGACGAGGAGGTACGCCGTCGCGAGCGGCGAGAGAAACGTCGAGGTCAGCCGCCGGAAGATAACTCCGCCGCCTTCGTTGTAGATGAAGTTCTCGGGCAGGCCGGAGAGGCCGAAGTAGTGCAGCCCCAGCTGGTCGTGGAACCAACCCGCCGAGTGTCGCCACCAGCCGAGCGAGACGAGGTACACGTCGACGAGGCCGAACGCAGCGACGAAGATCGCAGTCGCGATCACGGTGCGGCAGATGCGCGAGCGCTCGGGGGACGTCAGGTCGAGCCCGCGCCCGAGGAAGTACGCACCGACCGGCAGGAGGTCGTGCCGCGCGGCGTAGAGGACACCCTTGTGCGTCGCACCGCCGCCGAGCACCGACTGCGGGATCAGCCCGTAGACGACGACGATCGCGCCGAACGCGAGCGCGAACCAGTCGACGGGCGACGCCTTGAACGGCAGTCCGCGCTTCGCGTAGACGACGAGCGCCAGCGCCCCGACGAGCAGCGCGTCCTTCCAAGCCGAGACGACCGACAGCGCGCCGCCGCGCACGCCGGCGCGCCACAGCTGCGACATGACGACGTTGTGCAGCGCAAGACCGACGATCAGGACGTGGAGCGCCCAGACCGGCCGGCGCAGGCTCACGGTCATTTCGGGCCGACTGCGATCAGGGTCATGCCTGAGTTGACTACACGGACGCTGTAAGGAAACAGGGATGCGAGCTCCTTCGGGCCGAGCGGATCGAGCACGTCGTCGAAGCCTCGCGCGCGCACCACGCGGTCGCGCGCTGACGGCGGGAGCCAGTGCGCGAACGGGACGAGTGTGTGCACCTCGAGCGGAAAGAAACGGTTCGGCGTCGTCACGAAGACACGGCGTGCCGCGCGGCACAGCTCGTGGACGAACTGCCGCTGCCCATCGCGGCCCCCGGCGACGTGCTCGACGACAGCGTTCGAGAACCCGACGTCGAACTGCGCGTCCTCGAACGGCAAGTTGCGCCCATCCGCCTGCACGACCGTCACCTGCGGGAACGCCTCGGCGAACCGGTCGAGACCCGTGCGGCCAACCGCGGTCACCCGCTCGGGCCAGGGATAGAGCGCCTCGAAGAAGTTGTCGGTCGAGCCACGGCCGAACGGCGCGTCGGTGACGCCGACGTCAAGCACCGTCGTCTCCGGGCCCGGCCCGAGCAGTTCCAGGAACAGCTGCAGCTTCCGCTCGCGGCTCCTCAGCGAGACCCGCGAGGCGACCCTGCTCAGCATCGGGTGAGCGTACCCCTAGACTCGGGCGGGATGATTCGCGCAGAGCTTCGTCCGCGGGGGCCGTACTCCCTGCGTCTCTCCGGCCGGCTCGGGAGCGACGCGTGCCGGATCGTCAGCAACGGCACCTACCGTTCGGTACTGCACGTGGAGGGACGGCTCGAGCGCGTCGAAGCGGCGCAGCGCGCCGACGGCACGATTGTGGTGGCGGCCGACAGCGAGGCAGGCGTGGAGCACGTGCGCTTCGTCCTCGGTCTCGACGACGACCACAGTGAGTTCCTGCGCGAGTTCGCCGGCGATCCTCTGCTCGGGGAGACGCTGAAGCGCGTGCGCGGGCTGCGGCCGCTGCGTACCGGCACGGTCGCACAGTCGCTGCTGCGCGCGGTCGCGGGCCAGCTGATTCAGGCAAGCCGCGCACGCCAGATTGAGCGCACCGTGATCCGCGCGTGCACGCCGGAGCTCGGCGGGCTGCACGCAGCTCCGACCTGCGCCGACCTCGCGGGCTTCTCGCCGGCGCAGCTCGCGCGCCTCGGGCTCGGTGCGCGGCGAGCCTCGGCGCTGATCCGTCTCTGCCGCTCGCTCGACCTCGAACGGCTGAAGACACACTCGACCGACGCCGTCGCCCACCGCCTCGAGCGCGAACGCGGGCTCGGCCCCTGGTCGGTGGGCGTCATCTGCCTCGAGGGGCTCGGCCGCTACGAACGCGGGCTCGCCCGCGACCTCGGCCTCGTCAACCTCGCCTCGGCCCTCTGGGGGCGCCGCGTCGAGCCCGAAGAGACCGATGCCCTGCTCGTGCCCTACGGCTCGTGGGCCGGGCTCGCAAGCGTCTACCTGCTCGCAGGTTTCCACCAGGGGCTCGTCCCCGTGGCAGATGCCCGCCTCGCTGCCTGATCTGCACGTCCTGGACGACCCGGCCGCCGCTGTCGCGCGGTTGCTCGCCGACCAGGCCGCGCGCGGCGGTTCGATCGTGCTCACCGGCGGCTCGAGCCCCGCACCGGCGTACGAGCGCGCAGCGGCGTTGCAGCCCGACTGGGGCCACGTCACGCTCTGGTGGGGCGACGAGCGGTGCGTCCCGCCCGAGGACGATCTCTCGAACTACCGGCTCGCCAAGGAGCACCTGCTGGACCATCTGGAGGATCCGCCCCGCGAGGTGCACCGGATCCGCGGCGAGCTCCCGCCCGCCCAGGCGGCCGCAGAGCTCGACCGGGCCCTGGACGGCGTCACCCTCGACCTGATGCTGTTCGGCCTCGGCCCGGACGGCCATCTGGCCTCGCTCTTTCCCGGTTCGCCGCAGCTGCAGGTCGAGGATCGCCGGGCGACGAGCGGCCCGGCGGGGCTCGAGCCGTTCGTCGAACGTGTGACGATGACGCTGCCGACGATCCGTGCAGCGAGCCGGATCGTCTTCCTCGTCACGGGCGACGACAAGGCCGAGGCCGTGTGTCGAGCCTTCGAGGGTGATATCACTGCAGACATCCCTGCCAGCCTCGCCCGGCTCGCTCCGGTTTCGGTGGAGGTCTTCCTCGACCGGCCCGCAGCGTCCAGACTGTCCAAGACGTGAGCACACCTCAGCCGAACAAGCAAACGCACGTCACGCAGGAGGTCCTCGAGATCGACCGGCCCGAGCAGCTGAAGGCGCTCGGGCATCCGCTACGGCTGAAGGTGCTGCAGGTGCTCGGCGAGGCCGAGCGTCCGATGACGAACCGCGAGCTCGCTCAACGCCTCTCCGTCGACCCGGGCCATCTCCACTTCCACGTGCGGATGCTGCACCGCGCGGGCCTGATCGAGCTCACCGAGGCAGGCGGCCGCGAGAAGCCCTACCGCGCGGTCGCGAAGCACCTCAAGGTCGGGCCGGAGATCCGCGCGGCCGGGCTCGCGAGCGAACTGCAGGCTGCGCAGCTGCGCGGGCTGCAGCGCGGCTTCGACCTGCATGCGGCGAACGGCGAGTTCCGCAGCGCGCAGGTGCATGCGAAGGTCGAGATCGACACGGTGCGGACGCTCCTGAACGAGCTGATCGAGAAGCTCTCCGAGCTCGAGGACGACGCTAACCCGCTCCAGACGATCACCCTTGCCTTCCACCCTGCTGTCGAGCAGGGCGAGACCGACTAAATAGATGATTGATCGACAACTGAGAGCACCTGCGGATGGTGACCTGGATGCGGCGCAGCTCAGCCAGTTCGGGCTTGAACGTCGGCACCGCTACGCTCCGCGCCCGACCTGACTGACCTGCTTGATCCAGGCCATCCCCGCAGACACTCGAATTACCGACCAACCATCTGCGGCAAGACAGGCGAGACGGGCAGCGCGTGCTCGATGCCGCGGCACCGGGCGAGCTCCGCGAGGACGAGCGCCGTGTCGGCGACTGCGATCTCCTCGAGGTAGTCCTCGCGTGACTCGAAGGAGTCGACCACCGACTCGACGGCTTCGCTATAGGCAACGACGTCGAGCGCGGCGATCGCGGCGACTGCGTCTGCGACGTCGCGAGGGAAATCGTCGCGATCGCGCAGCGTCCCGGCGACGTGCCGCGCCTCCGGCCAGCGGCCGAGCGCCAGAAGCGCCAGCGCGCCGCCGTAGCGGCCGATCGGCGAGTCGGCGGTCGCGCCGCCGACCTCGAGCGTCCAGCGGGCGAGCTCCTCGACCGCCGGCTCATCTCCTGCCAGGAGCGATGCCTTGAGCGCGCCGATCGGGCGGCCCCACGCGTCATTCGCGCCTCCTACGTCCCAGCTCTCGCGCCAGCGGGCGGCGGCCCGCTGCAGCCATGCGGGCGCGCCGGGGTCACCCGCCATCAGCAGCGCCAGGCCGGCGGCATACGCGGTATTGCCGCGACGGACGATCGAACGCTCGTCCAGCTCCCCGTGCTGCTCCGCATACCGGGTTCCTTTCTGATCGGCGATGGGAATCCAATCCATCTGGCGACGTTGTACTAGAGGGACTAGAACTGATGCAGACACGCTTCCACGGATTGACGTTCGTCACCGACCCTGGCCGGGTCTTCACGCCACGCGTGTCGACCGAGCAGCTGGTCGACGCCGCCCTCGAGCGGATCGGTGGCGGGCCTGCGCGGATCGCCGATATCGGCACCGGCGCCGGAACGATCGCGATCACGCTCGCGGTGCGCGCACCGCTCATCGAGGTGTGGGCGAGCGACACGTGCGCCCGCGCGCTCGAGGTCGCCCAGGCAAATGCCGAACGGCTCGGCGCGCGGGTCCACCTGATCAAAGGCGACCTGCTGGATGGTCTCCCCCGTGACCTCGACCTGATCGTCGCCAACCTGCCCTACCTCCCGCCCGGCGTTCCCGGCTACGACAACGAGCCGAGCGCAGCTGTCTTCTCGAGCGGCGACGGGCTCGATCACTACCGCCGTCTGATCGCCGGCGCCGGCGACCATCTCTCGGCCGACGGCGGCATGCTGATCCAGTTCGACGGCCAGGTGCTCGAGGCGGAACGAAGCGAGCTGCCGTGGCTGCTCTCGCGGCTCGAGTCGCTCGTCGCGGCCTAGAAGCTCCTCCGAAATGGTGAGGCCGCACACGTTCCTGATGCTGCTCGCGTGAGAGCGTCGTTGGCTCAGGCGAGCTTGTTATCCCTCGGACGCTGCGGTGTTTGCTGAGGGTGGTTCTGGCGACGGACGCCCGGGTTCGCGAACTCCTGCCCCTCCGTCCCCGTCATCGAGGTATTCCTCAACCAGACGATCTACCGTGTCCAGCCCCTCACCGTATGCGTAGTTGATCGTGACGAACGTCCCCCACTTCTCTGGCAGCGCATCTTCGGGGAAGATCGCCTCGACGGGGCATTCCGGCTCACACGCTCCGCAGTCGATGCACTCCTCCGGGTCGATCACAAGGATGCGGTTCGCTTCGTGAATGCAGTCGACCGGGCACACATCGACGCACGACCGATCCTTCAAATCGATGCACGGCTCGGCGATGATGTAGGTCACGCGATTGAGGCTACCCGCCCTTGTCGGGCGTCATTCCCGCGCTCACCTTCGACATGAAAGTTCCCAACGGTAGCCAGTGGCGCTTCGAGGCGAGTCGGCTCGGCCTCGATGCCCGTCGAGTGCGATCTTCCCGCATGACGAAGAGAGATCAGCGACCTGCTTGACAGCGGTTACGATCGGCGATTCGCAACGACCCCCGCTACCCAGAGGTGATCGTATGAACGACAACCCGAAGTGGCAGGTCGCGCGCCTCGACGACATCGAGCGGCGCGGCAGAGATATCCCGGTGCGCGAGCACCTCGGGATCCACGCATTCGGAATCAACGCCTTCACGCCCGGCGAGGACGGCACGCTGATCAACGAGCACGACGAGTCCGGGTCGGGCCAGGAGGAGCTGTACATCGTGCTCGACGGGACGGCGACCTTCGAGGTCGACGGCGAGACGGTCGACGCGCCAGCAGGGACACTCCTGTTCGTCCGACCGGAGTCGCGGCGAAAGGCGACCGGGGACGGAACCGTCCTCGCCCTCGGCGCCACACCCGGCGAGGCATACCAGGCGATCGACTGGGGTAAGGCGTGGCCGTTCCACAGCGAGTCGCTGACCGCCTACGGCGAGCAACGCTACGCCGACGCGCTCGAAGCGGTCCGCAGTGGTCTCGAGCATCTGCCGGACCACCCAGGCCTCAATTACAACTACGCCTGCTTCGCGACGCTCGCGGGCGACACCGGCGACGAGACGTTTGGCCACCTCAAAAAGTCCCTCGAGCGGTTCCCGCGGTTCCGCGAGCAAGCGCGCCTGGACGACGACTTCGCCTCCGTCCGCGACAACCCGCGGTTCGAGGAGGCTCTTCGCTGAGCGCAGGTCTCGACCTTCGACAATTAGGGCGCGAGCAGCACCTCGAAGGTCGCCTGCTCGGCCCACGGGCCGGGGCCGAGTCGTTCTCGCAGCGCGTGCTCGAAGTCGGCGGCTCGCTCACCGAGCAGAGCGGGTGAGGCCCACGAGAGCGAGAACGCGTAGCCGACGACCGCGTCGAGCGTCCAGTGCCGCTCGACGTGCAGCGCTCGCTCCTCGCAGGTGCGGTAGGGAGACCGCGCAATCACCTCCGCCCACGTCTCGCCGGTGTGCTTCGGCCGCCGGCCGCCCACGAACTCGCCGGCAACGTCGGCGAGGGTGAGCCACGGCTCGCCCGGCGAGAGGCTGTCGCCGGCGATCACGACGCCCTCGCTGATCTCGTGCAGCCGGGCGAGCACGGAGTCGCGCTCGAGCCAGTGGAAGGCGCGGCCGATCGTCGTCAGGTCGAAGCGACCGAGCTCCGGGCCGAGCTCCTCGGCGCGGCCGAGGACGAGACGAACGTTCGCAGGGGCGACGTCCTCGAGGTGCGCGAGCATCTCGCGGTCGACGTCCATCGCCACGACCTCACCCGCGATCCGGGCGAGCGGCAGGGCGAGCAGGCCGGTGCCGGTCGCGAGGTCGAGCACGCGGCTGCTGCCGTCGAGCGCGTACCGCTCCCGCAGCAGCTCGAAGAGCTCGGGCGGATAGCCGGGCCGGTACCTGGCGTAGTACGGCACGGTGCCGCGGAACCGGCTCACGTGCGCCTCGCGCTGCGCGCCAGCTCCGTCAGGCGCTCGAGGTTGCGGAACGACTCGGCATCGTCGACGTCGCGAAACGCGGCGCCGACGTTCTTGCCGGCCGTGTCGAGATGCACCGTTGCGAGGCGGAGGTACCGCTGCACCGGGCCCTGGACCCGGCGCAGGCTCTGCACCTTCGTCAAGGGCACCCACGCCGAGACGCGAGCCAGCCTGCCCGTCGTCGCGAACGCGTAGCCGGCGTCGAAGCCATAGGCGAGGCGGCGGTAGCGCAGGGGCGACTTCCAGCGCGCGCGGCGGGGCGGCCGGGCTCCCGCTCGCGGCGCCCCCGGCGCGACCCGCGTCAGCAGGCGCTCGGCATCCGCCTTCGTCCCGACCGGTAACAGGGCGCGCAGCTGCCGGCCGTCACGCCGTTGGTCGTTGCGATCCCGGACGCGGTCCGCGACGTCGACGTCGAGGCGGCACCAGCCGAACGGCCGCCAGAGGAGCGGCTCCGTCATTCGCACGGCCTGCACCCGACCGCGAGGAATCGTCTCGGCGGTCGTCTCGACAAGACCGAAGCGGACGCGCAGGCCCTCCGGCGCGTCGGCGACGGTCAGCCGGTAGGACGCGTTGAACTGACGCCACAGGCTAACGACCGAGCCGAGCAGGAAGATGGTCGAGCTTCCGAATACCGGCCCCACTGCGGACGGCGCGACGACCTCGACCACCGCGACGCAGATCAGCACACCGGCCAGCCACAAGACGGGGGCGCTGAGCGCGAGGGATGCGAGCACGCGGCCGGTCGGGGCCGAGACGAGGATCTCCTCGTGCGTTGCCTCGGGCGTGTCCGGATGCGCGCCGGCCGAGAGCGCGAGCAGGCGCGCGCGAACCTGTTCGGCCTGGCGAGCGGGCAGGTAGGCGAGCTTCGCAGCGCCGCCGCTGCCCGCCATACGCAACCGCAGCTCGGAGAGGCCGAAGATCCGCGCGAGACCGGGCCGCACGGTGTCGATCGCCTGGATCTGCGCGAGCGGATAGCGCAGCGAGCTCCGGCGGACGAGGCCGGTCTCGATTCTCAGGTCGTCGCCGTCGATGCGCCAGCGTGTGACGAGCCACGAGACGAAGCCGAGGAGCGCCAGCACGCCGACGACCGCGACGTGGCTCGCGTTGCCCCACAGGCCTCCGCCGCCGCTCCGCAGCGACGGCAGCACGATCACGACGATCGCAATCGCGGCGCGCCCGGCGCGAATCAGCGGCGAGAGCGGATGCAGGCGGTGCCAACCGTCGCCGGCGATTGCGTCGTCGCTCACAGGCCCGCGGCGTGCGCCTCGCCGAGTGAAGCGAGTTGATCGCGAAGGCGCGCGGCCTCCGCGGCCTCGAGCCCGGGGATTCGTGCGTCCGACGCTGCCGCCGCGGTGTGCAAGCGGACCGTCGCGAGGCCGAACGACCTCTCGGCGGGCCCGGCCGTCACGTCGACGAACTGCATGCGCCCGTACGGCACAGCCGAGAGCCGCCGGACGAGCAGCCCCCGGCGGATCAGCAGGTCATCCTCGCGCTCGAGGTAGCCCCAGGCGCTGACCCGCCGCTGAGCCAGCACGTCGGCGACGACAGCTGCCGCCGCGACACAAACGACGCCGATCAGACCGCCCCACAGGGAGGCGAATCCGGCGACCAGACCGAGGATGACCAGTGCGACGAAGGCGACGCAGGCAACCTCGAGGTGGCGCACCAGGCGCAGGCGGGGAGAGGGCGTGCGCCACTGCTCGGTCGGCTGATCATCTGGGTGCTCGCTGACTCTCAACTATCGATGAATCATCTAGGCTCGCCCGATGACACGCGACGATTGGCGGCTTCGGATCGATCTCGGCGAGGCCGGAACCGGCGGGCTCCTCGGGCGCCTCGGCCTCTGGGAGTCAGACGCGCGCGAGCTCGCCCATGAACTGAAAGACCACCGGCTCGCCGTCACCGAGGACGATGGAACCGTCTTCGTCTACGCCGGCTCGTCGCTCGAGCTCGAGCAGGCGAAGCAGGTGATCGAGGCCGAGCTCGCCGAGATCGACACGCAGCCGCAGGCGATCGTCACCGAGCACTGGCTCGATCGCGAGGAGCGCTGGGACGACGACGCTCCCGGGTCCGACCCGGACACCCAGCTCCTTGCGCGGGGCTTCGCGCCGTGGGAGGTGCGCATTCCTGCCGAAGACCACCGGGCGGCACGGGAGCTCGCCAACCGCCTCGAGGCCGAGGGCTACGGGGTCGTGCGCCGCTGGAGCTTCGTGATCGCAGGCTGCGCCACGGAAGAGCAGGCTCGCGAGCTCGCGAGCCGCCTCCACGGCGAGGTCGAGCTCGGCGGAGAGCTCGTCTGGGAAGTGGTCGGCCCGAACCCGTTCGCCGTCTTCGGCGGGTAGAGAACCGCGCTGAACCTGGTTCTGAACCAGGTTCACGGGCCGATCTCGGGGCCGCGGCCCCGTCGACCGCCGGATCGGCTATTCTCCGCGTGCGCTCGGCGATCGAGGATTCACCGTCAGCGCATCCTTTGAGGACGCGGCACGTCGAACGTGCTGCACGCATTGGCAGACATCATCACGCAATCTCCGACTGAGTCGGGGGACGCGTTGGCCATACGGGCTGACGCCCTCCGCGCCGAAGCATGGGCAGGCGAGCCCTTCCTTCGAGACGACGAGGATCTCGGCGTCGCGCTCGCCCCCGGAACGGCGCGCATGCGCGCCCTCGAGGACGCTCTTACCGAGCTCGCAGCCGGCCGCGAGACGCCGTCGCCGGAATGGAAGGTGCGCTACGCATTGCTGCTCGGGCTCGAGCGGGTGCTCTCCGAGAAACCGCCGCGCCTTGCGTCCGGGACCGAGCTGCGCCGCCACCAGGTCGACGCGCTCGCCGGGATGCTCACCGAGCTGATCGCCGCCGCCCAGAAGGCCGAGAACGGTAACGGCAACGGCCCCGCCAATGGCGACGAGCCGCCGCCGGAGGAGGACGACGAGCCAGAGGACGAGCTCGAGCTCGCCCCGGAGATCGACGACGAGGATCTCGAGCAGATCCCGGTCGAGGAGGACCCCGGCGCCGTGCGCCGCTACCGCTTCCGTCACCCGACCGCATCGGGGAAGACGATCGCCGCCTCGGGCTTCGTCGAGGCCGCGCGCACCGAGGGCGTGCTGATCCTCACCCACCGCCGCCTGCTCGTCGACCAGTTCCGCCGCGAGCTGACCGAGCACGGCTACGGCGACCGCTTCCACGACGCGATCCTCAGCGAGCACACCGCTCCGAGGCAGTCGAACCCGATCACGATCCAGACCTACGCCTGGTTCGCGCGGCACGTCACCGAGATCGCGCGCGACGCCTACCAGCTCGTGATCTGCGACGAGGCGCACACGGCCCTCGGCGAGAAGACCTCGAGCGCGATCCGCTCGCTGTCGGAGCCGATCTACATCGGCATGACCGCGACGGAGGAGCTGATCGCGAAGCAGGTCTCCGACGTCTTCCCGGCATCGGTCGACGACCTGCCGCTTGCCGATGCCGCGCGCCGCGGACTGATTGCTCCGCTGCGCTGCCTGCGCGTCCCGCCGGTCGCGGCGATCAACCAGGTGCCAATCGTCGGCGGCGACTTCGAGGAGCGCGCGCTCGCGCAGGCTCTCGACCACGAAGCCTTGAACATGGCCGCTGCGACGCTCTACCGCGAGCGCTTCGGCGACACGCCGGGCATCGTCTACGCAGCCGGCGTCGAGCACGCCTACAACCTCGCCACGGCGTTTCGCGCTGCCGGCGTGAAGGCCGAGGCGGTCTCCGGGCGCACCCCGCCTGTGAAGCTGGCCGAGATCCTCGCTGCCTACGAACGCGGCGAGATCGACGTGCTCGTGAACGCGATGCTGCTCGCGGAGGGCTGGAACTCGCCGCGCGCGACGATCGTCATGCACCTTGCGCCGACCGCGTCGAAGCGCGTCTACCAGCAGCGGATCGGGCGCATCATGCGCATCCATGAGCGCAAGGAAGCCGGCATCGTCGTCGACTTTACGCCGAAGAGCGCGACGCACAACGAGCGCGTCGTCTCGTTGCACTCGCTGCTCGCTGCCGACTTCTACCGCGAGGGCGCGCGTGTCACGCCCGCGCCGCGGCGCCGCACGCAGCGTCGCGCACGGCGCAAGCTGACGCCGGCAAACTGGCTCGTGCCGGTGACGCCGGACGTGCTCCGCCGACAGATGGTGATCGCACGCGAGTGGCAGCGCGTCGACCCGAAATTCCTCGACGGTGACGAGCAGGAGTTCTGGGGCGAGATCGCCGGCCGGCAGCTGCGCTTCGACGAGCGCGCTGCGTTCGTCGAGAAGCTCACAGCGCGGGGTGCTTCGAAGCGCGCAATGGAGAAGTTCCTGTCGACGTGCGCGGCGCAGAACCCAAACCGGCGCCTGCGCCTGATCGCACTCGCCGACCGCGTCTCGATGACGGTCGAGCGTGCCGACTTCGACGACCTCGTCACTCTCGTCGCGCAGGCGCCGCCCTGGGAGAAAGATCGCGCGGCAGGCGTCCGCATCCTGCTGCGCGCGATCGCCGACGGCAAGCCTGACGCACCGGATCAGATCCTCGCCCGCTGGACGTGGCGCCTCTCACAAGCCGTGCGCAAGCAGCTCGACCGCAAGGCCTCGCAGGAGTATCCGGATGCGAAGCGGGTACTCGGTGCGCTCGCCAACTCGCGCGGGCACCGGCACGAGGAGAACGCCGCAAAGCTCGTGAACGCTGCGCTCGAGATGCCGAAGGAAGTGGGTGCAGCGCTGCTCGCCTCCGCCGAGGGGTACACGCCGCGCTCGACGCAGTTGCTCGAAGCTGCCCGCGAACGACTCGGCGGCATTCAGGAGGTCGCCGGCTGGATCGCGGACAACCTTCCGCAGCCGAAGACCGGCCCGACACGCGCGCGCAAGCGCCGCCGCCGCAAGAAGAAGCCGGGCGAGGTGGCACAGGGCGTGGGCACGCAGGCCTCCGGCACGCGTCCACAGACGGTCGACAAACCGTCCGAGCCGGGCGGCGAGACACGGACCGCACCGAAGAAGCGCCGCCGGCGCCGCAAGAAGCCGACTGACGCGGCACAGAACGGCGGCGGGCCTGCGAAGGAGCCCGGCGCCGACGCACCCGCGCCCGCGCGCGAAGACGCCGCCTAGAGCACCTGAACTGTTAAGCCTGCTGTAACGAATGTCGGGCACAGTGGTCTTCACCACCGTGGGCCCTGACTTCGCATGATCCTGCTGCTCGCCATCGGCTTCCTCGCCGGCATCGTCACGGCGATCTCACCCTGTGTGTTGCCGGTGCTCCCGATCCTGCTCGCGGGTGGGGCCTCGGGCCGCAAGCCGGTGCGGATCATCGCGGGTCTCGTCGTCAGCTTCAGTCTCTTTACCCTCTTTGCGTCGTGGCTGCTCCGGCAGCTCGGGCTGCCGCAGGACTTCCTGCGCAACCTGGCGATCGCTCTGCTCTTCGTGCTGGCGGCGACGCTGCTGATCCCGCGTGCCGCGCTGCTGCTCGAGCGTCCACTGGCTGCGTTCTCGCGACTGCGACCCTCGAACGTCGGCGGCGGCTTCTTCTTCGGTGCAACGCTCGGGCTCGTTTTCGTGCCGTGCGCAGGCCCCGTGCTCGCTACGGTGACTGTCGTCGCCGCAAACAACAGCGTCGGGCTGCGGGCGATCCTGCTCACGCTCGCCTACGCGGCCGGCGCAGCGGTGCCGATGCTCCTGATCGTGCGCGGTGGACGACAGGCGTCGGGCCGGCTGAGACGCCACGCCCAGACGGTCAGGCTCGCCTCCGGCACGCTGATCGCCCTGGTCGCGTTCGGTCTCGTGTTCCACCTCGACGATCGGCTCGCGCAGTTCACACCCGGGTACACGACGTTCCTGCAGAACAAGATCGAGAACAACTCGTCCGCGACGCGCGCGCTGGCGAAGGTTCGTGGAGGCGGCGACGCGCTCGCCGCCGTGAAGAAGCCCGCCGCAGGTGCGCTGCCGGACTACGGGATCGCGCCGACAATCCACGCAGACGGCGACTGGATCAACAGCAAGCCGCTGTCGCTGCGCCAGCTGCGCGGCAAGGTCGTGCTGATCGACTTCTGGACGTACTCGTGCATCAACTGCCTGCGGACGCTCCCGCATCTGAAGTCCTGGTACGCGACCTACCACGACAAGGGGCTCGTGATCATCGGCGTGCACACGCCGGAGTTCGCGTTCGAGCACGTCTCGTCGAATGTGCGCTCGGCCGTGAAGCGGCTCGGCGTCACGTATCCGGTCGTCCAGGACAACAACTTCAAGACGTGGGACAACTACGCGAACCAGTACTGGCCCGCGGAGTACCTGATCGACAAGACGGGCCACGTGCGCCACACCCACTTCGGCGAGGGCGAGTACGACAAGACGGAGGGCCTGATCCGCAAGCTCCTCGGCGCCAAGGGCCCGACGGCACGGCACCTGGCCGACGTGACGCCGACCGGGCTGCTGACTCCCGAGACGTATCTCGGTTACTCGCGCCTGCAGAACTATTCGGGCTCACAGCTCGCGCCGAATGTGACGGCGCCCTACACCTTCCCGTCGTCGCTGCCGCTGAACACGATCGCCTACGGCGGCCTCTGGCGCGTCCGCGCCCAACAGGCCGTGGCGGGCAAGGGCGCGCGCCTGCGCCTCCACTTCCAGGCTTCGAACGTCTACATCGTCCTCGGCGGCCGCGGCAGCATGCAGGTGCTGATCGGCGGCAAGCCGACGAAGACGGTCAAGGTCGACGCGTACCGGCTCTACACGGTGCGCGCCGCGAAGCGGCAGGCAAACGCACTGCTCGAGCTGCGCTTCTCACCGGGCGTGCAGGCGTACTCCTTCACGTTCGGGTAGCGCGCTACTGCTCGCGCGCGACGTCTGGGTTGTTGCCTTCGTCGCTCTCGTCTTGCTCGCGCAGGAATCGCGTCAGCTCGGCGGCGATCGCGTCGCCGGACGGGATGTCTGCTTCTTCGGCGATCTCGTCGATGCGGCGCTCGAGCTCTTCGACGTAGGACTGCGTCTCCGCGTCCGAGGCGACGGCGTCGCTCACCTGCTGTGCGTAAGAGTCCGCTGCCTCGTCGAGCTCGGTCGTGTCGACGTCGGCGTGCAGCAGATCGGCGAGCCGGTCGACGAGCGCCTTCGCGGCGCGTGGCGACGGCGTCAGCGAGACGTAGTGAGGCACGGCAGCCCAGAGGCTCGCCGACTTCAGCCCTGCGCGCCCACAGGCGTCGTGGAGCACGCCGACGATCCCCGTCGGCCCCTCGTACCGTGATGCCTGCAGGTCGAGTTGCTCGATCAGTTCCAGATCCGTCGCGCTGCCTGTCACCGGCGCAGGCCGCGTGTGCGGGACGTCGGCGAGCAGCGAGCCGAGCGTCAGCACGAGCTCGACATCGAACTGCTTGGCGAGATCCGTGACGTGCTCGCAGAAGCTGCGCCAGCGCAGGTTCGGCTCGACGCCCAGCAGGATGATCGCGTCGCGGCCGCCGCCGGGCAGCGGGGCGTGCAGGAACGCGTTCTCCGGCCAGTCGACCTGCCGCGTCAGGCCGTCGACGAGCGAGACCATCGGCCGCGTCGCCTGGAAGTCGTAGAAGTTCTCCGGATCGATGTCCGCGAACTGCTGCGCCGCCCAGGCCTGCGCCAGATACGCACCGGCGAGCGAGGCTCCCTGCCCGCCGTCGTTCCAGCCGCGGAAGGCCACGATCATGACCGGGCGCTCGAGCTCGGGGCGCTCGGCGATGCGAAGCTCGTCCGTCATCTGGGCAGTCTACGCCGCTGCCGCGGGACGCCAGAGACGGACGACAAACGCCGTCACCGCCGCCCAAACCGTCGCGGCGAGTGTCACGTGCACGAGCACGAGCCACCACGGCAAATGCGTCCGGTACTGCGTCTCGCCGACGATCATCTGCACGACGAGCAGGCCGAGGACGACGAGCGCGCCGCGCACATGTGCGCTGCGGTGACGCACGAGCCACGTGAGCAAGAGCGCGAACGACAGCCCGAACACCGCAGTCGCCCGCACGTGCCAGTAGACCGCCGGCTGGAACGACCACAGGCGTCGCACGACGGTGCTGCCGGGATGCGGCCCGGCAGCGGTCGCGAGCGTCCCGCTGACGACGAGCACGATCGCCGCGGCCCAGACGACGATGCCGACGCGCCGCACCCACGCCGGCACGGGAGCCGCGCGTGTGCGCGTCACCTCGACGGCCAGGCCGACCCCGAGCGTGAGCACGAGCACCGATAGCAGGAAGTGGGTCAGCACGAGCCACGGGTTCAGGTGCGAATAGACGGTCAGCGCGCCGAGCGGGGCCTGCATGAGCGTGCCGAAGAAGATCGCGAAGGCGAGCCACCGCAGGCGCCTCGAGAGGCCCACAAGCACGCTCCCGGCGAACGTGACCAGCGTCAGGAGGATCGTCAGGAACGCAAAGACGCGGTTCGAGAACTCGACATAGCTGTGGTAGCTCTTAGGCTCGAAGTGATGAACCTGGCAACCCGGCCAGTGCTCGCAACCGAGGCCGGAGCCAGTCAGCCGCACCGTCGCGCCGGTCGCAACGATCGCGACGAGCATCACCGCGTTCGCCCAGGCGAGCCGCCTGAAGCCCGCAAGCGAGAACGCCGCACGCACACGAGTGAGCGGCTGCGCACTTGCGTCCACGTCGGCACTGTAGCCGCCGTCCCGCACGAAGAACTACACGAGCGTGACGCCGGCGCCCGCCTCGACCGAGCCGATCCGCGCGAGGAACAGTCCGGCACGCGCGAACTCCGCCTCGAGTGACGGGCCTTTCTCGTGCGGCAGCGAGATGAGCAGGCCGCCCGCCGTCTGTGGGTCGTAGGCGAGCTCTGCGAGCTCGGCCGCGACGTCCTCGACCTCGGCGTGCGCGTACGCACGGTTGTTGCGGGTGCCGACGGTCGAGACGCCTGCGCGCGCCGCGTCGAGCGCGCCGTCCAGCGCCGGCAGGCGCGTCGCCTCGATCCGCAGGCGAACGTCGCTGCGCGACGCCATCTCGTACGCGTGCCCGAGCAGCCCGAAGCCCGTGATATCGGTGACGGCGTTCGGCAGGAACGTGCGCAGCGCGTCGGCGGCGTCCCTGTTCAGCGTGCGCATCCAGCGCACGGCTTCGGCCGCGTCGGCGAGGCCGCGCTTCGCGCCGCCGAGGACGAGCGCGGTGCCGAGCGGCTTCGTCAGGTAGAGCGCATCGCCGGGCCGCGCGCCCGACTTGGGCCAGATGCCACGCGGTGACACCGTTCCGACGACCGCGAGCCCGTACTTCGGCTCAGCGTCGCGGATCGTGTGCCCGCCCGCCAGCACGGCGCCCGCCGCGCGCACCTGCCGATCCGCGCCGTCGAAGATCGCGCGCACCACCTCGTCCGAGAGCTCCTCCGGCAGCGCTGCAACCGAGAGCGCGATCAGCGGCACCCCGCCCATCGCGAACACGTCGTTCAGCGCGTTTGTCGCGGCGATCGCGCCGAAGTCGTCCGGGTCGTCGACGATCGGGGGGAAGAAGTCGATCGTGAAGACCAACGCGCGCTCGTCGTCGAGGCGGTAGACGGCCGCGTCGTCGGCGGGATCGAGCCCGACGAGCAGGTTCTCGGCGTCGGCCGGGACGAAGCCGCGCAGCAGCTCTTCAAGCCGCGAGGCGGAGTACTTCGCCGCGCATCCTCCCGCGGTCGCCAGATCGGTGAGCTTCACCACGAGCTCTAGCGTAAAGAGCAACGGCGACCCGAGGTCGCCGCCACTCTGGGGAGAGGATGTCCTACGCCCCCTCGATTCGCCCCAGGCGCGGCAAGTCCTTTAGGGTCGGAAAACAATGCCGAGCGCACTCGTCACCGGAGGCTCCTCCGGAATCGGCCTCGCGATCGCGCGCATGTTGCGAGACGAGGGCTATGACCTGACCCTCGCCTCGCGCACCCGCGAGAAGATCGAGGCGGCCGCGGCGGAGATCGGCGCGCACGCGATCGCGGCCGACATGGGCAACGAGGCTGACTGCATCCGCGTCGTCGCGGAGCACAAGGAGTGCTTCGGCAGCATGAACGTGCTCGTCAACTCCGCGGGCATCGGCATTGCCGGGACGGTCGAGTCGCTGCAAACAAAGCACGTCGACCTGCAGCTGAACATCAACCTCCGCGGTCTGCTGCTCGTCACGCGTGAGGCGATTCCGCTGCTCAAGGAGACGAAAGGTTGGGTCGTGAACCTCGCGTCGATCGCCGGAACGACCCCCACGCCCGGCTTGACGGTGTACGGCGCGACGAAGGCCGCGGTGATCGCGCTCACCCGCTCCCAGAACGCAGAGCTCGACGGCGACGGCGTCCGCGCGATCGCGATCTGCCCGGGCTTCGTCGACACGGCGATGGCGCAGTGGTCGGGCCTGTCGGGGGACGAGATGATCCAGCCGTCCGACTGCGCCGAGATCGTCCGCATGTGCCTGCGCCTCTCGCCGCGCGCGCGAATCCCGCAGGTCGTCGTCGAGCGCGTCGGCTCGAGTGAGAGCATCGCCTGACCCGCTCGGTCGCCTGACCGGCGACTGATAGAGAGAAGGCATGACGCGCCGCGGCTGGCTGCTGTTCGCGGCGATGTGTGTGATCTGGGGGATCCCGTATCTCCTGATCCGCGTCGCTGTCCGCGAGCTCGCGCCCGTGGCGCTGACGTTCGCGCGCACGGGCATCGCTGCGCTGCTGCTCGTGCCGATCGCTGTCTTCCGCAACGAGCTGCGTCCGCTGCTCCGCAAATGGCTGCCGATCCTCGTCTTCGCGGTGATCGAGATCGTGGTGCCGTGGTTCTTCCTCGCCCGCGCAGAGACGCGGCTGACGAGCTCGCTGACGGGCCTGTTGATCGCCGCGGTGCCGCTCGTCGGCGCGCTCGTCACGACATTCACCGGTGAACGGGAGCGGCACGGCGGACGTCGCTGGGCGGGCCTGCTGGTCGGGATCCTTGGCGTCGCCGCGATCGTCGGCCTCGACGTGCACGGCGCGGGAGCGGTGCCGCTGCTCGAGATCGCGGTCGTCGCCGTCTGTTACGCGGTCGGGCCGATCGTGCTCGCCCGCTGGCTGAGCGACGCGCCCGGGCTCGGCGTGGTCGCCGCGTCGCTGGGAATCGCAACGCTGATCTACCTGCCCTTCGCGGCGTTCTCGCTGCCGAGCAAGCTGCCCGGCTGGAAGGTCGACGCGTCGGTCGTGACGCTCGCGGTCGTCTGCACGGCGCTGGCGTTCATCCTCTTCTTCAAGCTGATCGCCGAGACCGGCCCGGTGCGCGCGACCGTGATCACGTATGTCAACCCGGCAGTCGCTGCCGTGCTTGGCGTGACCGTGCTCAACGAGCGCTTCACGGCGGGCATGGCGGTCGGCTTCGCGCTCGTGCTCGCCGGCTCCGTGCTCGCGACCGCCCCGAAGCGCGCCTACAGCCCGCCGGGCGTACGGACGATCCGCCAGAGCATGTAGAGCCCCAGCCCGGCCGCGACGAGGAACCCGATCACCGAGAACGTGTGGTTGACGCGCGCCATCAGCGCCGAGGCGACAAGCAGGGCGGAGATGATCAGCGCGGCGCCGATGCGGTTCGTCGACGAGCGCACGAGCTGCTCGAGGTCCCCGAGCTCGGTCGGCACGATCCCGATGCGAAGCAATCCGGTTTCCGCCTTCTGCACGAGCTGGGCGACACGCCGAGGCATCCGCAGCAACGGCTGCAGCTGCGTGAACGCGAATGCGAGCAGCTGGTTCGGCTCGAGCCTGCGCTCTGCCTCCTGCGCCATGACGGCCCACCCTTCGCTGCGCAGCAGCTCGACGGGGTCGAGGTTCGGGTCGAGCGAACGCGCGATGCTCTCGGCCTGCGACAGCGTCTTGCCGACGAGCGCGAACGCCGTCGGGAGCGCGATCCCGTGCTGCAGGCACAGCCGTTGCAGAGCCGCGAGGCCCTCGCCGGTGCGGATCCCCGAAAGCGGCCGCCAGTGGTAGCGCGGCAGCGTGCGCCGCAGATCCTGCAGGAAGCCGGCCTCGTCGGAGCTCATGGTCGTCAGCGAGAGCGAGAGGATCAGATCGGCGACGTCGTCGGCGCGATTGTGCGCGATCCCGAGCAGCAACAGCGCAAGCGACGTGCGCGTGTCGTCGTCGAGGCGCCCGATCAGGCCGAAGTCGAGCAGCGCGAGCCGGCCGTCCTCGGTGATCAGGACGTTGCCGCGGTGCGGGTCGGCGTGGTAGACGCCCTCGACGGTCACCTGGCGGATATAGGAGCGGAAGAACGTGCGCGCGAGCTCGGCCGCACGCTCCGGCGCGAGCGCGTGACCGTCCTCGACCCTCACTCCGTCGATCTTCTCGAGCACCAGCACCTGCTCGGTCACATACGGGTGAATCACCGCCGGGACGAAGAGGTCGTCGCGGTACTCTTCGATCACGCTGGCGATCAACTCGGAGTTGGATGCCTCCTCGCGAAAGTCGAGCTCGCCGAGCAGGTGCTGCTCGAGCTCGTCGGTGAGCGCATTCAGCTGCAGGAGCCGCGCGGTGCTCGAGTGGTTCTCGGCGATCGATGCTGTCTTGCGCAGCAGCTCGAGATCGAGCTCGACCTGTTCGACGATCCCGGGGCGACGAACCTTGACGACCACCTCGCGCCCGGTCGTCAACAGCGCCGAGTGGATCTGCGCGATCGAGGCCGTCGCAAGCGGCGTCTCGTCGATCGAGGTGAAATGCTCGAGCCCGATCTCCTGGTCGATCACCTCGCGCAGCGGCTCGAACGGCAGCGGAGCGACGTTGTCCGTCAGCTCGTTCAACTCGTCGATGTAGACGTCCGGAAGCAGGTCGGGCCGCGACGACAGCAGCTGCCCGAGCTTCACGTACGTCGTCCCGAGCTCCTCGAGACCGGTGCGGAAGCGTTGGGCCTGTTCGCGCGTCGCCGGCTTGTCGCCGACCACGCCGACCTCGCGCAGGATCTGCAGGAGATGGGTCCGGCGCGCGACGCGCGTCAGTTCGAGAGCACGGCGAATCTTGGCCACCGGTGGCGTCTGCCCCCGTCGCCTGGGTTGGAAACGAGCCGCCCGGTAGCGTTAACCCTGTGAGCCGGCTCGCCCTTCTCCTGGCCGTTAGTGCGCTGGCCGCAGGCTGCGGCGGGAACGCGAACCCGACCGCTTCGAAGATCGAGACCCCCGCCACAACGCCGACGACGTTCGCCGGCGGGGAGCTCAAGCCGCCGCGCACCGCACCGCCGATCGCGCTGCACGACGATGCCGGGCAGGCGGTGACGCTCTCGGCCCAGCGCGGCCGATACGTGCTCGTCACGTTCCTCTACGTGCACTGCCCGGATGTCTGCCCGCTGATCGCGGCAAACCTGAACCAGGCGCTACGCCGGCTCGGCCCGAAACGCAACCGGGTGCGCGTGCTCGCCGTCAGCGTCGATCCGAAGGGCGACACACCAGTGACGGTTCGTCGCTACAGCAAAGCGCGTGGGCTGCTGCCGCAGTTCCGCTACCTGATCGGGACGCCTGCCGAGCTGCGTACGACCTGGGCCGCCTGGCACGTGCTGAGCCTCCGCAAGTCCCCTGACCTCGTCGACCACGTCACCTACACGGCGCTGGTCGATCCTGCCGGCCGCGAGCGTGTGCTCTACGACTCGCAGGTCAAGGCGCGGCAGGTGCTGCACGACCTGCGGGTGCTGATGCAAAAGACGCCCTGACTCCCGCGTCATTTTAGACCCCCGCTGACTGCCCCTGCTGATTCAACCCTGCTGACTCGATCTACGAGGCGCGCTGCCGGCTCCCCAGCTTGAGAAGCGCGCGTGTCGAGCCGTTCATGACGCTAGAGGGGCCCGTCCCACAAGCCAAACGTCGGCGGGTGATTGCCGACGCCGAAGCCGAACCGAGCGCCGGCGAGAGCCACGATCACGGACGCCGCGAGCACGACCGACCGACGGCGATACAAGAACAGAACGATCTTTGCCACAGAGAACACCTCCTTCCCTTAGAACCGGAAGTCCTGGAGCGCTTCGGCCGCCTGGCGGTAGAGCACCGCCGCGCGACCCTCGTCAGCACGGCTCGTCGCCAGGTCACCCTGGGCGATCCACGCGGCTGCGCGATGAGACGCCGAGGAGAGCTGCGCGAAGGCGTCTTCGGCCTCCGCAAGCGCCGTCTCGGCCTCGTCGAGCCGCTCCTGCAGAAGCAGAGCGCGACCGAGTACGAGGCGGGCGTTGCCGACCTCGTCGAGCATGTCTTCGCGATCGCCGATCAGCTCGAGCGCGTGCAGTGCCTGTTCCTCTGCGCGCTGTGAGTCGCCGGTGCGAAGGTGAACCTGGGCGAGCGATGAAATTGCGGTGGCCGCCTCTTCCGTGCGGCCGACCTCGAGCGCGACGGCAAACGCGTGCTTGAGGTGCTCGATCGCCTGCTCGGGCTTGCCGAGCAGGAACTCGATGCCGCCGAGGTTGTTCAGCAGGCGCCCGACGTTGGCGCGGTCTGCGAGCTCCTCGTACTGCGTCTTCGCCTTTTCGGCGTAGGTGCGTGCGAGCACCCAGTGGCCGTCGCGCTCGGCGAGCATCGACGCCTGGAAGTACGCCTGGCCGAGCGCACGTGCGTCGTGCATCGCCTCCGCGAGCTCGAGCGCGTGCTCGACGTCCTCGCGGGCCGCCTCGTAGTCGCGTTGGCGGCGGTAGCACCTGGACCGCCACGCAAAGACGTTCTGGCGCAGTACGTCCGAAGGAAGCTCCGAGCGCTCGGCGAGCGTCAGGGCCTCGTTGAAGAGACCGACCGCAGTCGAGATGCTCGACAGCATGTACCTGCAAACCCCCAGGCGGTACAGCACCTCGGCGCGGTCGATGTCGGAGAACTCTTCGCGTTCGACGAGCCCACGCGACTCGCTCAGGAGCGCCAGTGCACCCTTGACGTCGCCGGTGTGCGCCCGGGCCATCGCCTCGCCGTTCAGGCTGCGAACGTGCAGCTCGGTCGAGCCGGTGCCGAGCACGGCGGGCAGCGCCTTCGCGTACTCGCCGATCGCGGCCGTGAACTCGTGCTCCTGCAGGAGCGCATCACCGCGGGCGAGGATCGCCTCGGCCTTGGCGCGCTCGTCGGCAGAGACACCGCTGCCAAGGAAGCCGGCGTCGACGCCGAGGCGGAGCGAAAGCCATTCGATCGTGTCGGAGGTCGGGCGCGTCTTGCCGCGCTCGATCTGCGAGATGTACTCCTTCGAGAACCGGTCGCCCGCCAGATCGGTCTGCGTCAGCCCTGCGGCGACGCGCAACTGGCGCAGGCGCTCACCGATCCGCTGACCTGCTGCACGCTGACTTATGACACGCTCAGACGGGCGCGGAGCTGCTGCTGCGGAGTCGAAACTCCCTCGTGCGGCGCGAGGAGTGGTCATCGGATCCGACGGAGTGTGCCCGACACTTGACCCGATTGCAATCCCTCAAACGGGACAGTCCCCCAAAAGGGGCATAAAACCGGGGATTTCCAGTCAAGTAGTGAAAGCCGAAATCACTTGACCGAGGCACTTGACAGACCGGGACATGGCTCCTAGAGTGAGCGAACCTTGCACGACGGCTTGACGCCAAGTCGTCTGCAGGGGGAGCGCCAAAGGCAGCGCGTTCTGAGCAGTCGGCCGTGCCGCAGAGCCGAACTCGGAACCGCCGATCCGGCGCCCCGCCTGACCAGGGAAGGCCCCGGGTGCCGCAGCCGGGGCTTTCTCGCGTCCGGGGCCGTTTCGGCTAGGGAGTGCTGAGCATCCAGCGCCGGCGCTCGGTGCGCACCCGCACGAGATCGTCGCCGAGCAGGCCGCCGAGGCGGTTGTCCATCGTCGTCAGGAGACCGCCGGCTACGAAGAGCCACGCCTCGGCGATCGCGTCACGGTCGGCGTGGATCACAGCGCGCGCCTGGCCGTCGCGGATCAGCTCGGCGAGAAACTCGTGCACCTCACGGACCTGCTTGCGGAGCGCCGCAGCGATCACCGCGTCGTCAGATGCCTCCGTCAGCGCCTGGATCCAGAGATCGACCATGCGGATGCGCGCGCGCTTTGCCATGTAGGCGTCGGCGATCGCACCGAGGCAGCTGTCGGGATCCTTGGCAATTGCCTCCTCGGCTCCTTCGCGGAAACTCCGCCAGGCCTCGTCGAGGCACGCGAGGTACAGATCGCGCTTCGATCCGAAGTGGCGGTAGAGGATCGGCTCGCTGATCCCGGCGTCGCGCGCGATCTCCGCCGTCGTGGCGCCGCGGTAGCTCGAGCGCGAGAAGAAGCGGCAGGCCGCATCGAGGACGGCCTGCCGCCGCGCTTCTGCCGGTAGCCGCTGCTTCGTGTCCGTCACGCGGCCTCGGCTGCGGCGTGCTGCTTTTCGGGGGCGGCGTGGTGTTCGACTTTGCGGATCGCGGCCGTGGCGACGACTGCGCCCGCGAGCGCGAGCACCGCGGCGACGCGCAGCGCGTCGTGGAAGCCGTGCAGGAACGCCGCCGGCGTGTGCAGGCCGGCTTCGCCGGACAGGACGATCGCGCCCATGACGGCGATGCCGAGTGATCCGCCCACCTGGCGACTCGAGTTGAGCACCGCCGAGCCGACACCGGCCTTGTCGACGGGCACGGAGCTCATCGCGGCTGCGGTGACCGGGGTCATCGTCACGCCCATCCCGACGCCGCCGATCAGCAGGCCGGGGAGCAGCGCCCAGAAGCTCGCGTGCGCTCCGAGCTGCGAGTAGTAGAGGAGCATGATCGAGAGCAGCAACATGCCGCCGCCGACGAGCCACCTCGAGCCGACACGGTCGGAGAGCCGGCCTGCCTGCGGCGCCGCGACGATGATCAGCACGGTCATCGGCAGGAACGACGCGCCTGCCTGCACGGGCGAGTAGCCGAGGACGTTCTGCATGTAGAGCGAGACGTAGAAGAACGTGCCGAACATCGCCAGGCCGACGAAGAGCATCGCGGTGTTCGCGCCGCTGAAGGTGCGGTTGCGGAACAGCGCGAGATCGAGCATCGGCAGCCGCTGCTTGCGCTCGAGGAGCACGAACGTGACGAGCGAGATCGCCGCGACCACGAACGCGCCGATGATGCGCGTCGAGCCCCAGCCGTAGTTGTTCGACTCGATGAACCCGTAGGTGAGTGCGAAGAGCCCGAGCCCCGAGCTCGCAAGCCCCGCGATGTCCGGGCGCTGCTCCCGCGACGTGTCGCGCGACTCGTCGATCAGCACCGGGATCAGGAACAGCGCGATCGCGCCGATCGGGACGTTGATGAAGAAGATCCAGTTCCAGTTGACGTGCTCGGTCAGCAGGCCGCCGACGAGCGGGCCGATCGCAAGCGCCATCGCGGAGACTCCGGCCCAGATGCCGATCGCCGTGCCGCGCTGGCGCGCTGGGAACGTCGCCGTGATGATCGAGAGCGTCGCGGGGTTCATCAACGCGCCGCCCAGCCCCTGCACGACGCGCGCGCCGATCAGGAAGTTGCCGTTCGGAGCGAGACCGCACGCGAGGGAGGCAGCGGTGAAGACGCCGAGGCCGACCATGAAGATCAGTCTGCGGCCGAGCAGGTCGGCGAGCTTGCCGCCGGTGAGCATGAATGCTGCGAACGTCAGCGCGTAGCCCGTCACCACCCACTCGAGTTGCGAGAGCTTCATGTTGAGCGACGACTGCATCGAGGGCAGCGCCACGTTCACGACCGTGTTGTCGAGCATGATCACGAACAGGCCGACCGACACCATGCCGAGCGTCCACCACTTCTTGTTCTCTGCCGTCACGAACCGCTGCTTCATCACGTCACCTCTTCCGACCGAAAGTTAGTGCGCGCTAAGTTAGCAGGCGCTAACCGGCGACGCAAACACCGTTCGCACGTAACATCGCCCGCTGTGACCGAGGTCGTTTGGCGCCCCGACGAGGCGACGCTGGAGCATGCGAACGCGACCCGCCTCGTGCGGCGCGCCGGCGTCGCCGACTACCCCGAGCTCGTGCGGCGCTCGATCGAGGACCCGGCGTGGTTCTGGCCGCTTGCGGTCGCAGACCTCGGGCTCGACTTCTCCGAGCCGTGGACGCAGGTCTATGACGACTCGCGTGGGCCCGCCTGGACGACGTGGTTCGTCGGGGCGAAGCTGAACATCGCCGACAACTGCGTGCACCGCTGGGCAAAGAGACGACCCGACGCGGTCGCGGCAGTCGGCCTCGGTGAGGACGGCTCGCGGCGGCAGGCAACGTTCGCAGAGCTCTCGCGCAACGTGACGCGCCTCGCGGAGCTGCTCGTCGCGCGCGGCGTCGTGCCCGGAGACCGCGTCGCAATCTTCCTGCCGATGTCGCCCGAGGTCGCCGTCGCCTCGCACGCGATCGCACACATCGGGGCGATCCAGGTGCCGGTCTTCTCTGGGTTCGCCGCGCCCGCCGTCGCACAGCGGCTGCAGGCGAGCGAGGCAAAGGTCGTGATCACGCAGCCGACGTCGTCTCGCCGCGGTAAGCAGATGGCGATGCTCGAGATCCTCGAAGAGGCGATGCGCTCCTCGCCGTCGGTCGAGCACGTCGTGCTCGCACCGTTCGAGCTCGCCGAGCAGCCGGGCGAGCTGCCGGCGCTGCAGGTCGACTCGGAGACGCCGTACCTCCTCACCTACACGTCGGGAACGACCGGCAAGCCGAAGGGCGTCGTGCACGTGCAGGGCGGTTTCCTCGTCTCGATCGCGCGCGAAGCCGCCTACCAGGCCGACGTGCACGAGGGAGACGTCATGCACTTCGCGACGGACATGGGCTGGATCATGGGTCCGTGGACCGTCGTCGGCGTCGGCGCGCTCGGCGGCACGATCGTCTTTGCCGAGGGCGCGCCCGACTGGCCGGCCGCCGACCGTCTCTGGCGCACGGTCGAAGACGAGCGCGTCACGTCGCTCGGTCTCTCGCCGACGCTCGCCCGTGCGCTGCTCCCGCACGGAGCACCGAGCGCAGACCTCTCGTCGCTGCGCACGTTCGTCACGACCGGCGAGCCGTGGAACCCGGAGCCGTACCGCTGGCTCTTCGAGGACGTCGGCGGCTCGCGCGTGCCGGTGATCAACTGCACGGGCGGCACCGAGGTGGGTGCGTGCTTCCTGACGCCGACACCCGTCGGCCCGATCAAGGCGTGCTCGGTCGGTGGGCCGGCGACCGGCATGGCGATGGACGTGGTCGACGACACGGGACAGTCGATCGTCGGCACCGGCGAGGTCGGAGAGCTCGTCTGCCGCAAGCCGTTCCCGGGGATGACGCGCGGGTTCTGGCGCGATCCCGAGAAGTTCATCGAGGCGTACTGGTCGCGCATCCCGGGCGTCTGGGTGCACGGCGACTGGGCCTCGGTCGACGAGGACGGTTTCTGGTTCCTGCACGGCCGCTCTGACGACACGCTGAACATCGCCGGCAAGCGGATCGGTCCCGCCGAGCTCGAGTCCGCGGCCGTCGGGCACGCGGCCGTGCGCGAAGCGGCCGCGATCGGAGTGCCGCACGAGGTGAAGGGCGAGACGGCGTGGATCTTCTGCTGTCTGCTCCCCGGCGAAACACCGTCCGCCGAGCTCGCTGCCGAGATCGGCGCGCACGTCGCCGGCGAGCTCGGGAAGGCGTTCGCGCCGGGCCGCATCCTCTTCGTCGACGCGCTGCCGAAGACGCGCTCGGCGAAGATCGTGCGCCGCGCCGTGCGCGCGACCGCGCTCGGCAAGGATCCCGGCGACCTGTCGTCGCTGGAGAACCCCGAATCGCTCGCCGACATCCAGGAGGCCGTACATGCCTGATCGCATTGCACTCGTGACCGGAGGTGGCCGCGGCATCGGCGCGAACGTCGCCCGCGCGCTCGCCGAGGACGGCTGGTCCGTCGTCGTCGCTGCGCGCTCGCTCGACCAGGTGCGCGCCGTCGCAGACGAGATCGGCGGACGCGCAATCGAAATGGACGTGACGTCCCGTGCATCCGTCGAGCGTGGCTTCGCCGAGGCGGGACCGGTCGAGCTTCTCGTCGCGAACGCCGGGATCGGGGAGCGCGAGCGGTCGTGGGAGAGCAATCCGGACGACTGGTGGCGCACGTTCGAGGTGAACGTGCTCGGCGTGCACCTCTGCTGCCACACCGTGATCCCCGGCATGCTCGAGCGGGGCTCGGGCCGCATCGTGATCACCGGCAGCGGTGCGTCGTATCTTCCCGGCGCATCGTCGACGTCGTACCCGGCCTCCAAAGCCGCGGTGGGGCGCTACGCGGAGACGCTGAACAACGAGCTCGAGGGGCGCATCCCCGTGTTCCTGTTCAGCCCTGGGCTCGTGCGCACCGAGCTGACCGAGGGATTGTTCACCGACGACGCGCCGTGGACGCCGCCGGAGCTCGCTCCGACGCTCGTCCGAAAGCTCGCAACGGGACGGTACGACGAGCTTGCCGGTCGCTACCTGCACGCTGAGCACGACGACATCGACGATCTGCTCGAGCGAATCGAGGCCGTCCGCGCCGATGACCTGAACGCGATTCGCGTGCAGCGCTAGCCGCGCGGTTCGATCCAGAGGGCCCGAGCCAGGCCGACGAGCTCGCCGGCGTCGGTGTAGAGCGCGGTGCCGGCGGCGTGCTTGCGGCCATCGCTGCCGAGCGGCCAGGCGACGACGACACAGCGCTCGTCCGCGCCCGGCACACGATCGACCCGCGCGGTCAGGCGCCCGAGCACAAGCGACCCGCGTCCCATCGCCCCCGTCGCGTACGCGCCGGGACAGTCGAGGGCCGCCCAGACGAACTCGGCGCCGACCGTGTCCTCGCGCACCTCCCACGTCGCGGCGTAGACGTCGCGGTTCTCGATCGGGCCGGCGTGGATGTGCAGGCCGTCCGGGCCGCGCGCGTGGCCACAGACGAAGCACTGCGGAAAGGGCGAGTCGAGGTCCGGTGCCTCCGCGGCGCGCGCATCGCCCCAGGCGACGGGGTCTGAGGCGGCAATGCCGACCTCGCCGAGCACGGCCTCGGCGACGAGCGCGTGGTCGTCCCAGACGCGGCCCTCCGCATCCAGGCGCAGCGGCTCGTCGAGCGGCGGCGGCAATCGCAGCGTCACCTCGACCGAGGAACCGCCGAGCTCGCGGGCGATCACACCGGCGCTGTAGCCGCCGTTTCCGCTCTCTGCAGGCCCGCGGAAGCGGCTGTCGATCAGGATGGCCATACTTCGAGGGTATGCGTTCCCATGCTCTGCGGTTGTGGCTGATCGGCGTGCTCGTCGGGGCGGCCGCAATCAGCGTCGTCGGCAACAAGACGGACTCGAGGCTCGTCAACTGGCTCGGCTTCGTCGCATTCCTGGTCGGCGTCTGCCTGTACGGCGCCTGGCGGCGCGCGGTCTACACCGAGCGCGGTGGTAGAGTTTTCGACCGAGAGGCGAAAACTGATGAGACTCGCACTCGCCCAGATCAATAGCGTCGTCGGGGACGTCGACGGGAACGCGGCCCGGGTCGTCGAATGGCTCGAGCGGGCGCGCGCGACGAATGCCGATCTCGTGCTGTTCCCCGAGCTGGTCGTCACCGGCTACCCGCCCGAGGATCTTCTGCTGCGCCCCGGCTTCGTGCGCGCGGCGCGCCGCGCCGTCGAGGGGATTGCGAAGGCGACGCACGGCATCACCGCGCTCGTCGGCGCGCCGCATCTCGACGCAGACCTCTACAACGCCTGCTTCGTGCTCGCCCACGGCGAGGTGCGAACGATCTACCGCAAGCGCTACCTGCCGAACTACGGCGTCTTCGACGAGGACCGCTACTTCGCTCCCGGCGACGACCTCGTCCTGCTGCGGCTCGGGGACGTGATCGTCGGCCCGACGATCTGCGAGGACGTCTGGCAGCCGGGACCGCCGGCGACCGATCTGGCGCTCGCCGGGGCGCAGCTGATCGCGAACATCTCCGCGTCGCCGTTCCACGTCGGCAAAGACCGCGAGCGCGAGGAGATGCTGAAGGTGCGCGCGACCGACAACTCGTGCTTCATCGCGCTCTGCAACGCGGTCGGCGGGCAGGACGAGCTGATCTTCGACGGCCACTCCGTCGTGCTCGACGACGAGGGCGAAGTACTGGCGCGCGGCGCCGGCTTCGAAGAGGAGCTCCTCGTCGTCGACCTCGACCCCGTCGCTGCCGTCGGGCGACGGTTGCGCGACGTCCGCCGCCGAGCGCTCGCGCGCGGGCGGGAGCGCATCGAGGTGGAGGACATCGAGCTCGCACCGCCACGTCGGCAAAGCGAGGCTGCGCCGCCAACGATTGCGGCGCAGCTCGACGAGCTGGAGCAGATGCGACTCGCGCTCGAGCTCGGCGTGCACGACTACGTGACGAAGAACGGGTTCGGCGACGTCGTGATCGGGCTCTCAGGCGGCATCGACTCCGCGCTGACTGCAGCTCTCTGCATCGAGGCGCTCGGAGCCGAGTGCGTACACGGCGTCTCGATGCCGTCGCGCTACTCGTCGGATGCGACCCGCGGGGATGCGCAGCGGCAGGCAGAGTCGCTCGGCATCGACTTCCGCGAAATTGCCATCGAGCCGATGGTCGAGGCCTACACAGGTGCGCTGCACGATCACTTCGCAGGGCGCGAGAGCGACCTGACGGAAGAGAACCTGCAGGCGCGGATCCGCGGCACGCTCCTGATGGCGCTCTCGAACAAGTTCGGCTGGCTCGTGATCGCGACGGGCAACAAGTCGGAGCTTTCTGTCGGTTACTCGACGCTCTACGGCGACCTCGCCGGCGGCTTCGCGCTGATCAAGGACGTCTACAAGACGGACGTCTTCCGCCTCTCGCGCTGGCTGAACGAGCGCGCCGGCCGCGAGCTGATCCTGCAGTCGATCATCGACCGCGCGCCGAGCGCGGAGCTGCGCGACGACCAGCTGGACGAGGATTCGCTGCCGCCCTATCCCAAGCTCGACAAGGTGCTCGAGGCCTACGTCGAGCTCGACCGCTCACGCGAGGAGCTCGGCCAGGACGGATTCGACCCCGAGGTCGTCGACCGCGCACTCGCGATGATCGACCGCGCCGAGTACAAGCGCCGCCAGGCTCCGCCCGGCGTCAAGCTGCGCCCGAAAGCCTTCGGCCGCGACCGCCGCACCCCGATCACGAACCGCTGGCCCGGCTGAGCCACGTCTTTTGCGACACCGTCTCTTTCGGACATGTCCGAGGGACTGTCCCTAGGACATGTCTGTTTTGGACGAGCACGCCCGCGACAGCGTGCTCACGAAACGAGGCGCTGCAGGACGACGCCGAGGATCGGCACAGCTGTCGTCAGGCCGTAGCTGAGCCACCCGACGACCACGAGGCGCGGGCGCGTGACCTGCTCGCGCTCCTCGCGGATCTCCGACTGCAGACGTGGGCCGAGGACGAAGTTATGCAGGTACGACACCGTGATCAGGCCGACGGCGAGCGCGACCTTCACCCAGAAGACGATCTGGAACGCCGCGCCATGTTGCCAGTCTCGCGCGGCGAGTGCGACTCCCGTCAGCGCGGCGACGAGTAGCGCGCCGTAGCCGATCGGGCGCCAGCGCAGGCCGAGCTCCTTCATCGCCCGCCCGCGCGGCTCGCCTTCGAGCGTGCGGATCGCCGGGACGCCGACGAAGACGAGGACCGTCGAGCCACCGAACCACACGGCGGCGGCCAGCAAGTGTACGACGACGAGGACAGCGGTCACGCGCCGAGGATCGTACGCACCCGCTCGAGGAAGCCCGGCGGAGTCACTCGCTCCGTCGTCGCCGCGAGCTCGGACAGCGTCCACCACCGGTGCCCCGCGACACCCTCCTCCTCGAGATCGATCGTCGGCCTCGGCTCGTGCGCGTGCACGCGCACCAGATAGACGTCGTTGCGCTGGTTGATCAGCCGCTGAGCCCACGGGAACGTCGCCGCGTGCTCCCAGACGAGCGGACCGATGTCGAACTCGTCGAGTCCGAGCTCCTCGTGCAGCTCACGCCGCAGCGCCGCCTCGTGATCCTCGCCCTCCTCGACGCCACCGCCGGGCGTCCCCCACCACGTGGCGAGAGTTCTAGGGTTCTGGTACTGGACAAGCATCACCCGCTCATCGGCGTCGACGAGCAGCGCGCGCACTGCCTCCCTGTACTGCGGAACGAGCCACTCGCGCAGCGCGCGGAACCACCGCAGCCGCTCGCCATACGGGACGGCGGCGTTCGCAGGCGACGTCGACGGCAGGACGTAGAGCGCCGACCGGCCGAGCGTGCGCCACTGGGCTCCCAGCTCGGGCCGCTCGTTGAAGACCCCGCGATAGGCTTCCTTGCCCACGAAGGCGATCACGACCGGCCTCAGCTCGGCGGCGAAGTGCCCGAGACGCGTGACGTCGAAGTCGCCCCGCCGCAGGTCGCCCGAGCCGGGAGTCGTTCGGTAGGCGGCATTCGTGACGCCGATCCCGAGCTCGAGCAGCGAGAACTGCTCCTGCGGGTCGAAGAGGCGCGGTGTGAAACCGGCGTCATGCAGCAGGCGCCAGAAGTCGTTGCGCGGATTTGCGAAGTGCGCCGCGGCGGCCGCCGACACGCGGCCGGGGTTGATCCCGCAGAAGACGCAGGTCAGATCGGGCGCAAGGACGTCCGGGACGGAGCTAGTGCTTTCGGCCACGCGGCTTGCAGCGTGGCACGCGCTGCGTCCACGTCGCCGTGCAGACCCACAAGCTCGGCAGCGGCGGCGCAGGCCGCCGGGCGGCAGCGAGCTGCTTCGGCCGGCGTCCCGTCCACGTCCGGCACGTCCGCGTCACGCTGCTTCGGACTCCGGGCCGCGTGAATCCAGCCGCTCCTCGAAGCGGGCACGGAGGCTTTCACCCGCGCGGCCGGGCCGCGCGCGCCGCGCCGGCAGCCGGACGACACTGACGCGCTCGTCGCTGTGCCCGCCATAGCAGCGGGCGTAGCATTCAGCCTCCGTCAGCGGTCTGAGCCTCATCGCCGCCCACCCTAGGACCACGGTCGGACGGACATAGATGGTTGTGTACCGTTGCGCCGTGCCCACGCAGGCGAAGATGTTCGAGTACGCGGTGGAGGTCGACCGCGCGAGTCGCATGACCATCCCGGGCGGAGCGCAGATCGACCCGGCGGAGGGCTGGTCGCCGGATCACCTCCTGCTCGCGGCGCTCGTGCGCTGCTCGATCGACAGCCTCACCTACCATGCCCACCGTGCCGGGCACGAGGTCGTGGCGGCCGGATCGGCGCAGGGTGTCGTCAAGAGACGCGACACCGACGGGCGCTTCGCGTTCGACCATATCGACGTCAGCCTCGACGTACAGCTGACGCCCCGCGCGACGGAGCCGGATGAGCTGATCGCGAAGGCCGAGCGCGACTGCTTCGTCGGCGCGTCTCTCACCGTGAAGCCGGAGTATGCGTGGCACGTGTCGTAACGACGGTCGAGGGAGTGCGCGCACGGTTCAGCGCGCTCCAGCAGCCGCTCGCGTTCTTCGATGGTCCGGGCGGCACGCAGGTTCCCGACTCGGTGATCGACGCGATCGCCTCCTATCTGCGCGAGTCGAATGCGAACACCGGCGGCCCGTTTGCGACGTCGCACCGAACCGATGCCGTGCTCGAGCGCGCCCACTCCACGGCCGCGGACTTCCTCAACGCGACGGTCGACGAGATCGCTTTCGGCGCGAACATGACGACGCTGAACTTCGCACTCTCGCGCGCCGCCTCACGCGAGTGGCAGGCGGGCGACGAGATCGTCTGCACGAAGCTCGACCACGACGGCAACGTCGCCCCGTGGCTCGAGCTCGCGCGCGACAAGGGCATGACGGTGCACTTCGCGGAGGTCGACGACGACTGCCGGCTCGACCTCGACCACCTCCGCTCGCTGCTCTCCGAACGCACGCGCGTCGTCGCGTTCCCGTGGGCCTCGAACGCCGTCGGCACCGTCACACCTGTCGCCGAGGTTACGCAGCTCGCGCACGACGCCGGCGCGCTCGCGTGGGTCGACGCGGTGCACTACGGGCCGCACGGGCCGATCGACGTGCAAGCGGCCGGCGCCGACGTGCTCATCTGCTCGCCCTACAAGTTCTACGGGCCGCACATGGGTCTCGCGTACATCCGGAGAGAGTTCGCAGAGACCCTCCGCCCGTACAAGGTGCGGCCCGCCGACGACTTCCCGGTCGGCCACCGCTTCGAGACCGGAACGCTCGCCCACGAGCTGCTGGCAGGCTTCACGGCGGCGGTCGACCACCTGGGTGAGATCGGCTGGGACTTCGTGCTCGAGCACGAGCAGGAACTCGGGCAGCAGTTCCTCGATGGGCTCCCGGCGGGTTGGACGCTGCACGGCATCCAGTCGCTCGACCGGCGCGTGCCGACCTTCGCGGTCACACACGAGACGGTGCCGCCGCAGGTCGCGGCGGAGCGGCTCGGCGAGCATGGCTTCGCCGTCTGGCACGGCAACTACTACGCGGTCGAGATCATGAAGCGCCTCGGCCTCGACGAGGGCGCCGTGCGCGTCGGCATCGTGCACTACAACACGGCCGACGAGGTCGACGGCCTCCTCACGGCGCTCGCAGCGATCCAGAGCTAGAACGCCTGCGTCACCACCTGGTACGCCGTCCCGACCTGACGGCCCGAGGTGACGATCAACAGCACGTTCGCGCGCTCGTGTTCGGTCCGGAAGCGCGTCGTGAAGAACTGCAGGTGCCCATTCTCACGGAGAACACCCTCGACCACGCGACCCTTGGGGCCGCCGACGACGAGCTTCACCTCCGGATTCGGCCCCCCGGCCGCAGCGACGCCGACACCGATGCTCTTTGCTCCGGCGGCGACTCTGATCGGCACGTAGTGCGTCGAGAGCCCGAGCACGATCTGCGGTTTCGTCCTGGCGAGCGCCGAGCCCGCGGTCAGGCGGTACAGCGCACGAGGCTTGTAGTTCGCCCGGTAGATGTCGTAGGAGAAGCGCGTGAACGCGCTGTACAGGCTGCCGTGGGCCTGCTTCTGCAGGACCTCGTCGAGCGGTTGCAGCCCGAGCCCGATCGGCTTGTGGATCTGCTGGTAGCCGTAGAGGCGCCCGAAGTACCCCGGCACGACGTTGCCGCCGAGCCCGAAGAGGAAGCGCCAGAACAACGCGCCGCCGTAGCAGTGATCGCAGCCACGGCCTTCGTCATAGAGAGAGCGTGAGGGCTCGTCGAGCCAGCGGTCGAGGTAGTCGAACGTCGAGGCGTCGACGATCTTGGGATAGACGTAGGTCTGCATTGCGAGCGCGCTTCCCTCCGCGGCCCAGCCCGGGATCGCGCCGTTCGGGACGTACGACGACTGGAAGACGTGGAAGAGCTCGTGCGCGACGGTCTGCTGCAGGCTGCCGTGCATGGCGAGGCGCGCCTCGTCGAGCTGGTTGTCGACGACCATGAACGCGCCGCCGGCGCCGCGCGTCGTCGGATAGGTGACGCCGTAGAGACCGGCCGGAAGCGCCTTCACGTAGATGTCGACCTCGTTGTCGGGGCCGCCCGTGTCGGGCAGCGGCGCCTTGAATCCGTTGTGCGCGTACCAGAGCCAGGCCTTGTTGGCCGACGCGGCGAGCTTCTCGATGTAGTTCGGGACGCCGTTGTGGTTGTCGTCCTTGATGAACCGCGGCTGGTCGGGCCCGGTGCGCGCGTAGTGCACGACAACGTACGGCGAGGCGACAGTCCGCTCGCCGACCGTGTAGGTGGGGCGCTTCACCGCCCCGTTCGGGGCAGCGGCGGCCGTGCACACCCAGACCAGTGCGCAGGTGCCGAGCCCGGTCGCGAGCAATTGATTCATGCCGGGTACGCCGCCCCGCCGGCCTCCGCCCAGGGCGATCCCGCCACGCGCCTGATCGGATCTGGATCGACGCCGCGCTCCGCGGCCTCGGCGAGCACGAGCAGGTGGAAGCCGACGATGTCGACGACCGGATGGCGCGTGGCGACGAGCGTCACGTCGCACCCGAGCGTGCGGAGAGCCACGACGAGATCCTGCGCGCGCTCGGCGGCGCGTCCCTCCCCTTCCAGCACGTACGCCCGGGTCGGCGGCTCGACGGCTGCGAGATAGCCGTGCAGCAGCTGCTCGGTCTCGTAGGCCTCCGCGGCCACCCACGCGCCCTCGCGGAGCTTCAGCACCGCTTCCTGCACCGTCGGCCAGTCGCGCCCGGCGCCGGCGACGAGCACACGGTTGGGGAGGCCGGCTGTTACCTCCTGTTGCAGGGCCTCCTCGACAGCAAAGGGCAGCCAGCCGATGTCGCGGCCGTGGAGGGCGTCGAGCGCCGCGACGGCGCAGGTGTAGCTCGCGGTGTGGCACCAGGAACGCTCGAGCTCCGGCGTCGCGACGATCACCTCGGCGGAGAGCTCTGCGAGCGGCGAGTCGGGCTTTCCGGTGACGAGCCAGACGTCGCCGGCAAAGGCGCGCGCGGCTTCGATCGTCAGCGCTGTCTCGCCTTCGTGCGAGACGCAGACAAGGATGTCGCCGTCGGGCGGGTCGAGCAGCGCCTCGAGCGCCTGCACCGCGCGGCCGCCCGTCTGTGCGGCGTGGAACGAGGTGCCGCAGCCCGTGTGCACCACGCGAGCGCCCTCAGGCAGGCGGCGATCGGTCGGCACGGCGGCCAACCATTGAGGTTGTGCGAAGACGGCGGCACGCGTTTCCCCAGGCACGGGTACCTCTATACCATCGCCGCCGTGGCTACCGGGCCGCTCCACAAGAAACGTATGACTGAAAATCTGAGGAGGACACTCATCGCATGACCACCGTCTACGAGCGCCACAGCCTGTCGAACGGCCTGCGTGTCCTGACCGCGCCGCTCGATCATGCGAAGTCGGTCGCCTGCTACATCATGCTCGCCGCCGGATCGCGCTACGAGGAGGCGTCGAACCGTGGGATCGCCCACTTCTCCGAGCACATGTTCTTCAAAGGGACGAAGAAACGGCCGACCGCGCGCGACCTCTCGATGGAGGTCGACATGATCGGCGGCGAGTTCAACGCGTTCACCTCGAAGGAGTACACCGGTTACTACATCCGCTGCGCCGGTGAGGAGCGCGACACGGCACTCGACGTGCTCGTCGACATGCTGCGCAACTCGAAGTTCGATGCCGACGAGCTCGAGCGCGAGAAGGGCGTGATCCTTGAGGAGATGAACATGTACTACGACACGCCGCGCGACTACGTCGGCTCGGTCTACGAGGATCTCGTCTTCGGGTCGAACCCACTCGGCTGGGAGACGCTCGGCACGCGCGACACGGTCAAGGCCGCAACGCGCGAGACGTTCACGGATTACATCGGCCGGTGGTACACCCCGTCGCGCATGGTCGTCGGCGTTGCCGGGATGGTCGGCGACGGACTGATCCCGAAGCTCGAGGAGCTACTCGGCGACATGGCGGGCGACGACGCCGGTTCGCCGGAGCCGGCGGAGCTCGAGCACTCCGACGAGCCGCAGGTGCGCCTGCGCCGCAAGGAGTCCGACCAGGCGAACATCTGTGTCGGCGTTCCCTCCTATCCGCTTACCCATCCGGACAGGTATGCGTTGCACATGCTCAGCACCGTGCTTGGCACGGGCATGTCGTCGCGCCTCTTCCTCGAGGTGCGCGAACGCCGCGGGCTCGCGTACTACGTCTACGCGCTCAACAGCTCCTACACGGATGCAGGCACGCTCGTCTCGCAGGCTGGTGTCGATCTGAACCGCGCCGACGAGGCGGTCGGCGTGATCGCGGACGAGTTCCGCAAGCTCGCCGACGAGACGGTTCCAGCGGACGAGCTCGAGAAGGCGCGCGCGCTTGCGAAGGGCAGGTTCGTGCTGCAGACCGAGAGCCCGAACGGCCTGATGCTGTTCGGGCTGCGCCGCGAGGTACTCGAAGGCGAGGCAGCCGAGCCGGAAGAGCTGCTCGCGGGGCTCGACGCGGTGACCGCGGAGGACGTGCGGCGCGTCGCACGGGACGTGATCGGCTCGAACGGGATGCGGGCCGCAGTGATCGGGCCGTTCGACGACGAGGAGCGCTTCCAGCTCGCGCTCGCGGGCTAGCTTGGAACGAGTGTCGCCAGGTCGCCCTCGAGCTGCTTGCGGTCGTCGGCGTCGGCGATCTCGACGGCCTGCGCGAGCTCGACGTACTGTTGCACCCCGTCCCGGTCGCCCGCGACGCCGCTCGCGCGAGCGAGCGCCTCGTAGGCGAACGCGAGATCCCAGTCGCCGAGGCCGTACCGCTCGCACAGCTGGAAGCAGCGATCCGCGTGGAAGAACGCAGGCTCCGGGCGCTCGAGCACCGTGTAGACCCGCGAGACGAGCCACGCACTTCGCGCACGGTTCTGCGGCTTGCACTCGTCGGCCCTCGCCCAGTGGTACGCCGACGCGTGCGCGCAGTCGACCAGCAACGTGTCGTCTTCGCGGGACTCGAGCAGGCGCCACGTCTCGTTGAACAGGTCCACACCAAGCTGCCGGTGATCGGTCACCGCCGGAGTGTCCCCCGCGCCGACCCGGCCGCCTAGGCGACGAACGACAATTCGCATCAAGCCCGTGCGCAACGTGCGCGTCAGAGAAACCGGCGCGCGCCGCGAAAGTCGGACGTGCGAATCGGGACGATGCGCACCTCGCTCCGCGAATTCGGCGACTCGATCATCAGGCCGTTGCCGATCACCATCGAGACGTGCCCGACGACCGGGCTCTCGTAGAACAGCAGGTCGCCCGGTAGCGCCTGCGCGAGCGCGACCGGCTTGCCCGCCGCGAACTGCGCGTCGGCGTCGCGCGGGATCGTGATCCCGTGCGCGCGGTAGACGGCCCAGGTGAGACCCGAGCAGTCGTAGCCCCACGCCGAGAGCCCGCCCCAGAGGTAGTGCAGCCCCAGGAACTGCTTCGCCGATCTCACGAGATCCGCCCGTGTGCGGGGGAGCGCCCGCGTCGCTGCTGCCGGCACCGCACCGATGACGACCTCCGACCCGTAGCCGATCTCGGTGCCGTTCGCGAGCTTTGCGGTCGGCACCGTGACCATCGTCTCGGCGATCTTCAGCTGCGAGACCGGCCCGAGCTGCCACGACCGGACCCAGCCGGGATACCCGCGCGCGTCGAGCGGTGAGGGCTGATCCGGGATCGCGATGTGGGTCCAACCGCCGCTCTTGCCGAGCACGGTCACCCGCTCGCCGTAGAGCGCCTGCGTCGGCATGTGCCCGACGAGCGCGATCCGCTGTGCGTAGGTGACGGCAGGCGTCGGCCAGACGCGCGGGTCGAGCGGCAGGTGACCTGCGTTCGGCGCCGCCCAGACGTTCGCGGCCGGCACCCGCACGGTGGCGGCGGCCGGCGGAGCTTGCGCCAGGTTGGCACTGACGAGCAGGAGAGCGAGCGCGCCGAGCACGCTCGTCAGGGTAGCGCCAGGCCTAGTCTTCCTTCGCCGCTTCGTCGCTGCCGCGCGAGCGGAGCTCGTCGACCACGGTCGGGTCGGCGAGCGTCGTCGTGTCGCCGAGCGGCCGGTGCTCGGCGACATCGCGCAGGAGGCGGCGCATGATCTTGCCGCTGCGCGTCTTCGGCAGCTCGGGAGTGAAGACGATGTTGGCCGGCTTCGCGATCGGGCCGATCTTGCGCGCGACGTGGTTTCGCAGCTCCTCGAG
>JBBQQI010000008.1:0-41972 GCA_038216085.1 Gaiellales bacterium
AGCTTCCCCAGCCGGCGGCTCAGCCTCCCGCGAGTCCGAGCACGGCGCGCACCTGACGCGCGACGCCGGCGCGGTCGAGCGCGCCGGCCGGTAGCTCGACCGTCAGCCCGACCCCGCCGCCCCGCAAGTGGTTCTGCCAGTTCGTCGCACTGCCGGCAAGCCAGGGCCGGCGCAGGAACGGCAGCCCAGCCGCCTGTGCGTAGCGCCGGCCGGCGGCGGCGCTTCGCCCGTTGGCCCACACGAGGTCCATGTGCTGGTGGAACCAGACCGTGAACCGCGGCCGGATCCGCCGGATCAGATCGCGCGCGACGCGCGTCTCCGGCTCGGAGAACAGCCGGACGCCGGAGTAGTACGTCGAGCCCGGGCGGCCGATCGGCTGCCACATCGCGGCGAAGTTCCTGTTCAGGTCGACGCCGTGGGCGTTCTGCCGCGTGCCGAGCGCGACGCCGTCGGGGTTCAGCGACGGGACGAGCCAGAGATCGGCGCGAGGATGCGTTCGCTCGAGCGCGCGCACGACGGCGATGCCGGCCGTCTCGTTGCCATGAATCGCACCGACGACGAGCACACGCGGCCCCGGACCGGCGACGTGGACGACCTCGATCGGCCGGCCTTCGACCGAATGACCGATGACCGCGAACGTGGTTAGGGTCAAGGCTATGGCGGTGATCGAGGCCATCAACTTGCGCAGGACCTACCGTACGACGACCGGCGTGATCCGGCGCAAGCCACTCGAGGTCGAGGCGGTGCGCGGGATCTCATTCGCCGTGGAACAAGGCGAGCTCTTCGGGCTGCTCGGGCCGAACGGCGCCGGGAAAACGACGACGATCAAGATGCTGATCACGCTGCTTCTGCCGACGAGCGGCGAAGCTCGCGTGCTCGGACGAAACGTGGTCGACGACGCGCGCGAGGTGCGCAAGCGCATCGGCTACGTCTTCGGCGGCGACCGCGGCCTCTACGAGCGCCTGTCGGCATACGACAACTTGCGCTACTTCGCCGAGCTCTACGGCGTCTCCGGCAAGGCCCAGCGCCTCCGGATCGATGAGGTGCTCGAGCTCGTCGGGCTGAAGGGCCGCGAGAGCGAGCGCGTCGAGGGTTACTCGCGCGGCATGCGCCAGCGGCTGCACATCGCCCGCGGGATCCTCCACGACCCCGAGGTCGTGTTCCTCGACGAGCCGACGATCGGCGTCGACCCCGTCGGCGCCCGCGATCTGCGCCAGACGATCGCCGACCTCGTCAGCGGCGGCAAGACCGTCCTGCTGACGACGCACTACATGTTCGAGGCCGACACACTCTGCGACCGCATCGCCGTGATCGCCAAGGGGCAGATCGTCGGCGAAGGAACACCTGCACAGCTGAAGGACAACGTCGCCGGCGGGCGCGTGACCGAGATCGAGGTCTTCGGCATCGACGACTCCGTGGTCGGCCGGCTGCGCGCGATCCAGGGGGTGACCGCGGTCGCCGTCGAGGATCGCGACCAGAAGCAGCTGCTCGTCGTGCAGACGACCGGCGAGCGCGAGCTGACGGCGCCGCTCCTTGCCGAGCTCGACGGGCTCGAGGTCGGGCGCGTCGATTCGCGCGAGCCGACGCTCGAAGACGCCTACGTGTCGCTCGTCACGTCGGAATGATCCAGGGAGCGCGCGTCTTCTGGGTCGGCTTCGTCCTGCACTTCAAGAACCTCTCGGTGTCGCCGTTCATGATGGTGACGGCGGCTGCCTGGCCCCTCGTTTACGCGACGCTTGCGTTCCTGATGTTCCGCGCCACGCACCAGGCGCCGTCGCTCCTCTACGCGGCACTCGGCGCGGCCGTGATGGGGATCTGGTCGACCACGGCGACGAGCGCCGGCGGCGCGATCCAGCAGCAGCGCTGGTGGGGGATCCTCGAGCTGCTCGTCGCGGCACCGGCGAGGCTGATCCTCGTGCTCGCGCCGATCACGGTCGCGATCGCCGGGATCGGCATCTACTCGATCGCCTCGACGCTACTCTGGGGTCGGCTGCTCTTCGGCGTGCCTTTCCACGTCGAGCATCCGCTCCTTTTCGCGATCGCGATCCCCGCGGCGGTCCTCTCGATCGGGCTGCTCGGCCTGGTGCTCGCCTCCGCCTTCGTTCTCTACCGCTCGGCGAGCAACCTCTCGCAGGCCCTCGAGTACCCCGTCTGGCTGATCACCGGGATGCTGATCCCGCTCTCGCTGCTCCCCGGCTGGGTCAGCCCGATCGCCTGGTCGCTGGCACCGACGTGGGGCATGCGCGCGGTGCGGCGCGCGGCGCTCGGCGGCGACGTCGGCACACCGCTCCTGCTCTGCGCCGTGCTGAGCGTCGTCTACACCCTGCTCGCGATGCTCCTCCTCCATCACTTCGAACGTCTCGCGCGCGAACGGGCGACGCTCTCGCTGACGTGAGGGTCTGGCTGCGGATCTTCTTCGTGGGTGGGCTGATCAGCTTCCGCGCGCTGTTCTCGTGGATCCGGCCGTCGGTGTACATCCCGACGCTGCTGCTCGGCCCGACGACGCAGATCCTCTTCTTCGCGTACCTCGGCCGCACCGCGCACCTGAAGTCGGACTCGTGGTTCGTCGTCGGCAACGCCGTGCAATCGGCGTCGCTTGCGGCGCTCTTCGGGATGGGCTTCGCGATCGACGGCGAGCGGTGGACACAGACCCTGTCGGCGGTGCTCGCAACGCCCGCGAATCGTGCAGCGCTCTTCCTCGGCCGCGCGCTGCCCGTGCTCGCGAACGCAGCGGTGACAGCGTCGACCGGGTTCGTCGGAGGCGCGCTGCTGCTCGGCTTCCGCACGCCGTGGTCGCAGGTGCTTCCGCTCGCGCTGCTGCTCGTGCTCGCCTCATTCGCCTGCACCGGCCTCGGGATGCTCGTCGGCGCGATCGGGCTGCGCACGCGCGACGTCCCGATCATCGCCAACCTGACGATGGCGGTGCTACTGATCTTCTGCGGCGTCAACATCCCGCTCGACAAGCTCCCCGGCTGGATGAGCGCAGTCGCCGAGGGGCTGCCGATGACGCATGCGATCGCTGCATCCCGCCGCGTCGCCGACGGCGCATCACTCGGCACCGTCGGAACCGAGATGTTCGTCGAGCTCGGTCTCGGCGCCGCCTACCTCGCCGTCGGCTTCCTCCTGCTGCGCTGGTTCGAGCAGGAAGGCCGCCGGCTCGGCACACTCGACCGGGCATGAGCAGCCAACTGCTGAGAATCGCCCGCCTCTTCCGCGCCGGCTTCGTGATCAACGGGAAGATGCTCGCGACCTCGACGTTCTTCATGCTGATCGCGGTCGTCCAGCCCGTGATCTTCGCAACGATCGCCTTCTACATGTTCCGTTCCGGCGGGCGTGCGGGGACGCTGCTCTATGCGTCCCTCGGCGCCGGGATGATGGGCGTCTGGTCGACGACGCTCTTCGCGTCGGGCGGGATGATCCAGTGGCAGCGGTGGCAGGGCACGCTCGAGCTCGGCGTCGCCTCGCCGGTCAGCCTGCCGCTCATCTATCTGCCGTTCTGTGTCGCGAACTCGTTCACCGGCGCCTACGCGCTCGGCGCAACGCTCCTCTGGGGACGTCTGCTCTTCGGCGTCCCGCTGCAGCTCGCCCACCCGTGGGCGTTCGTGCTCGCACTGCCGACGGTCGTCATCTCGCTCTCGCTCCTCGGGCTGCTGCTCGCGTCGACATTCGTCCTCTACCGGAACGCAAACGCGATGTCGAACCTGCTCGAGTACCCGGTGTGGATCGCGTCGGGGCTCGTGTTCTCGACCTCGATCCTGCCGGGCTGGTCGCACCCGTTCTCCTGGGTGCTGCCGCCCTACTGGGGAATCCTGGCCCTGCGGCACGCAGCATTCGGCGGCAACGCCTGGACGCCGATCGGAATGGCGCTGCTCCTCGGCGGCGTCTCCGTCGTGCTCGCGACGTTCACGCTGCGCTGGTTCGAGCACCTGGCACGGGCGCGCGCGACGCTCGCCCTGACGTGAACTTCTGGCGGATCTTCTTCGTCGGCGGGCTGATTGCCTACCGCGGGCTGTTCAACTGGATTCGCCCTTCGATGTACATCCCGACGATGCTCGGCTCGCCGCTCTTCCAGCTGATCTTCTTCACCAAGCTCGGCCAGTTCGCACGCGCCCAGAGCGCCGACTTCTACATCGTCGGCAACTCGGTCCAGGTCGCGGCGATGGCCTCGATCTACGGGATGGCGATGGCGATCGCGAATGAGCGCTCCTTCGGGACGCTCGGCCCGCTGCTCGCGTCGCCTGCGAACCGTGCCGCAGTCTTCCTCGGTCGCGGCTTGCCGGTGCTCGCGAACGGCCTCTTCGTCTCCACGTTCACCTTCCTCGCGGGAGCGCTGTTCCTCGGGTTCCGCCCCGAGCTCGCGACGCTGCCGGCGTTGGCCGCCGTCGTGGTCGTCACGACGGCGTCGTGCACGTCGTTCGGGATGATGCTCGGGTCGATCGGCCTGCGCGCGAAGGACTACATGTTCGCCGCGAACCTGACCTACTTCCTGATGCTGCTCTTCTGCGGCGTCAACATTCCGATCGCGGTCCTCCCAGGCTGGATGAGCGCGATCTCGCGTTGTCTCCCGCTGACGCATGGCATCGCCGCCGCCCGGCAAGTGGCAAACGGCGCGACACTCGGCGACGTCAGCGGGCTCGTCTGGACGGAGCTCGGAATCGGGCCCGTCTACGCGGTGGGCGCCTTCGTGCTGTTCCGCGTGCTCGAGCGCGAGTCGCGCCGAAGCGCAGTGCTCGACGCGTATTAGGTGACGCGTATTAGGTAGAGCCCCCATCCCCCGGAGCGGTGAGCCACCGCTCACGCCTCGGGGGCGTTCGCTCACGCAGCGCGGGAATGGCTCGAAGCGGGCAGAGCAATCATGTTCAGTGAGCTTTGCGGCGCTCCACACTTCTCCTTGCGGCGACAGTCGCGCTGGGCATCTTTGCCCCCTCTGCTCTGGCGGCCGGCGGCAGCTACGCCTTTGCGGGCGGCAGCTTCCAACAGCAGGCGACCGCACGGGCGGCGCTGAACGCGTCGAGCTTCGACTGGGGCCTCATCCCCAAGACGATCACTGTTCACATCGGGACGTACGGCGGCTCCTACTCCGAGGCCGGCGACGTCTATCTCGACGGTTCGCTGCTCGACTCTGGTCGCTTCTCGTGGGGCGTCGTCCAGCACGAGTTCGCCCATCAGGTCGACTTCTTCCTGCTCAACGACACGGGCCGAACGGCACTGAACACTCTGCTCGGCGGCAAGGACTGGTGCTACTCGGTCGCGGGCGTGAAGCACTCTGATCACGGGTGTGAGCGCTTCGCGTCCGAGCTCGCGTGGGCCTACTGGCAGTCGCCGGACAACTGCATGGCGCCCGCGTCGACGCAGGGCGAGTCGAGAGTGATCCCTCTCGCGCAGTTTCCCGCGCTCGCGCAGGTGATCGGCGTGCCGACCCTCGCAACGCCTCCGCCAACGATGGCGTTCGCTCCGACGGTCACGATTCCGGCCACGAAGCCCACGCTCCGGCCGAAGCAGCGGCGCTAGAGCCTAGGCGATCAGCCGGTCGCGCAACGCCCGCGCCACCGCCTGGGTGCGCGTATCGGCATCGAGCTTCGCCATCGCCTTGCGGACATGCGTGCGGACCGTCTCGGCAGAGATGAAGAGGCGCTTGCCGATCTCTTCGTTCGCAAGGCCGTCGGCGAGCAGGCGGAGCACGTCACGCTCGCGCTGGGTCAGCTGCGGAAGCTTCGAACCGACCGACGAGGCCGCGAGCGTCCCGGCCAGGACCGGGTCGACGTACGTGCTGCCCGCGGCGACCGCCTGCAACGCCCGCAGCAGATCGTCCATCGGGGCCTCCTTGAGCACGAAGCCCTTGACGCCCGCGTCGAGCGCCTCCGTGAGGAGGGCGCGATCGCCGTAGCCTGTGTAGAGGACGATCGCGGTCTCCGGCGTCGAGCGGTGAGCCCGCCGCGCGAGCTCGATCCCGCCGAGCTTCGGCATACGCACGTCGACGAGCGCCACCGCGGGCTTGCGCGACTCGATCTTTTCCAGCGCCTCTTCCCCGTCCCGCGCCCGCGCGACGACGTTCACCCCGCCCTGCGTCAGGTACTCGGCCACCGCCTCGAGGACGGCGGGGTGGTCATCGGCGACGACGCAGCTGACGAGGGTCTTGGTGGGAGGGATGTTGGTGGGAGTCACGGTTCCCGCTCTCGACGGATCCCCGATTCGGGGGAGGCCTGCAACACATGTGGAGGGATATAGGCTGGCGGCACTGCTGCCAATAGTTATCGAGACAGTTTATTGCGGTTCCCCACACCTTGCCGCAACCACTCACAACCAGGGCGGATCACGTGCAAAACCACGACCAGAACCTGGTCGAGATAGAGGTCGTCGCGGCACCGGTCGTGGAAGCACGCCTTGTCGAAGCAGGCCTTGTCGAAGCACGCCTTGTCGAAGCACGCCTTGTCGAAGCACAGCTCCGCCAGGTGCTCGAGGGCGTCCACGACGGCGTTGTGCTCACCTCGGGCGGGCACGTGGCGCTGAACGCGGCTGCGCGCCTCATCCTGGCCGTCGGCGAGGAAGTCGAGTTCCGCAGCAGCATGCTCGACCCGCGACACCTCGACGGCACGCCGTTCGACGTCGACCCCAGCCTCGCTCCGGGCCAGCAGACGATCAACAGCGGTGTCGGCGGCCCGTTCCGCATTCGCGCGACGGCACTCGACGGTCGCGAGCTGGTGCTCGACGGCAGCGTCTCGCCGGTCGCAGGAGGAGCCGTGATCGTCTTCCGCGACGTCACGGACGAGCACACGCGCAACCAGTTGAACGAGCAGACACTGAGCGCGCTCTTCGACGCGATCCCCGCCGCGATCATCGTCGCCGATCCCGAGACGCACGCCATCCTGACCGTCAACCGGGCCTTCTGCGCGCTGATCGATCGCGACCTCGAGCAGATCGTCGGCCTCACCCCGCCCTATCCGTGGTGGGACGAGACCGAGTCCCCCGTCCGAGCCTTCGAACCGGGAGCGCGCTTCGAGCGCATCTATCGCCGCACGGACGGTCGCCCGCACCCGGTGCAGGTCTCCGTCCACGGCGTCGGCGGAACGGACGAGGCGCCGGCGCTCGTGCTCGCGCTGATCGAAGACCGGTCGGAGGAGCGGCAGATGCAACAGCAACTCGTCCAGCGCGGCAAGCTCGCCGCGATCGGCGAGCTCGCCGCCGGCGTCGCACACGAGATCAACAATCCCCTCTTCGCGATCCTCGGCCTGACCGAGTTCCTGCTCAAGGAGGCCGAACCGGAGTCCAAGGCGCAGCAGCGTCTCGAGCTGATCCAGCAGACCGGCCTCGAGATCAAGGAGATCGTGCGCGCTCTACTCGACTTCGCGCGCGAGAACGCCGACGACCGCCACGTCGTGATGCTCGAGGACGTCGTTCAGTCGACCTGCGACCTCGTGCGCAGGACGAACGCGCACAAGGGCGTCGAGCTGATCGACACCTACGACGAGTCGGAAGCGCTCGTGCTCGCGAGCCCCAATCAGCTGAAGCAGATCTTCCTGAACTTGATCGCGAACGCGCGCCAGGCGATGCCGAACGGCGGCACGGTGACCGTCGACGTGCGCCGCCAGGGCGACCATGCGGTCGCGACGATCGCAGACGACGGACCCGGCATCGACCCCGAGGTTGTCGCGCGCATCTTCGAGCCGTTCTTCACCACGAAGCGCCTGACGGGCGGAACGGGGCTCGGCCTCTCGGTCAGTCTCGGGATTGCCGAAGCCCACGGGGGGCGACTGACGGTCTCGTCCGAGCCTGGCGGTGGGTCGGCATTCACCCTCAGCCTCCCGCTTGCCGATGAGGAAGCAGAATGAGCCGCATCCTCGTGATCGACGACGAAGAGGTGATCCGCGCCCTCGTGATGGAGATCCTCGAGACGGCCGGGCACGTGATCACGGGTGCCGAGAGCGCCGAGCGCGCACTCGCGCTGCTCGAGGAAGCGGAGTTCGACCTGGTCGTCAGCGACGTCGTCATGTCCGGCCTGTCCGGACTCGAGTTGCTCGAGCTCGTGGGTGAGCGTCACGCCTCGCTGCCGGTCGTCCTCGTCACCGGCGCCGGGACCTACGAGACGCTCAGCCAGGCGTTGACGCGCGGAGCTGCCGGGCTCGTCACCAAGCCGTTTGCTCATTCCGACCTTCAGACTGCTGTCACCGATGCGCTTGACCGCGCCGCTCGCTCACGCGAGGAGCTGCGCGAGCGGCTGCTTGCGCCGACGCTCGCGAGCGCGCTCGCGAACGCGATCGAAGCGCGCGACTCGTACCTGCACGGGCACTGCGAGCGGCTCGCTTCGCTGGCGGTGCGCATCGCTGAGGAGCTCGAACTCTTCTCGGAAGAGGTCGAGACCATCCGCCTCGGCGCGATCCTCCACGACATCGGCAAGATCGGGATTCCCGACCGTGTCCTGCTGAAGCCGGGGCCGCTCGACGACGAAGAGCGCGTGATCATCGAGACCCATCCGACGATCGGCGACAAACTGCTCGAGCCGCTCGACCTGCTGGCTGCAGCGAGGCCAATCGTGCGCCACCACCACGAGCGTTGGGACGGGCAGGGCTATCCCGACGGGCTCGCCGCCGAAGAGATCCCGCTCGGCGCGCGCATCGTCGCCGTCGCCGACTCGGTCGAGGTGATGTCGTCGAGGCAGCTCTACCGGCAGCCGCGCACACCCGCCGAGATCCTCGAAGAGCTGCATTGCTGCCGCGGCGCCCAGTGGGACCCTCGTGTGGTCGACGTCGTGCTGTCGCTGATCGACTCCGGACGGCTCGAGCTGACCGGTGACGGGGTTCGGCTTCTCGAGACCACCGCGCTGGTGCCAACGACGACAAATGTCGCCGTGCTGCTCGTCGGGGACGACGACCGCCACGCAGAGCTCGTCACCGAGACGGTCGAGCGGGCGCTGGACGGGGCCGTCGTCGCGCGTGCCCGTAGCGCCGCAGGGGCGGCCGAGCTGATGAACGGATCGAGCTGGTCGCTCGCGATCGTCGACAATCAGCTGCCGGGCGGCATCGGCATGCAGATCCTCGACAGCCTCCGAGCGCACGACCCGGCGATGCCGATCGTGATGTTGACCGGGCAAGGCTCGGAGGAGACGGCGGGCGAGGCCCTGCGCCACGGGGCATCCGACTATGTGGTCAAGGGCGGCTCGTACCTCGAAGCGCTCGCGCTGCGGGTGCGTGGACTGGTGGTGGCGGCATGACGAACGATCCCCGCTGTCTGCTCGCCGACGACCATCCCGCGCTCACTGTTGCCATCGCGGCGTACCTGGCCGAGAACGGGTTCGAGGTCGTCGGGCCTGCACCCGACGGGCGCCGAGCAGTCATGCTCGCCAAAGAGACACAGCCCGAGCTCGCGCTGATCGACTACCGCATGCCGCGCATGTCCGGCATCGATCTGATCCACGCGATCCGGGAAGCCTCGCCGAAGACGCGCATCGCGGTCTACACGGCCGAAGCCGACGAACAGCTCGCAACCGACGTTCTGGCAGCCGGCGCCGTCGCGCTCGTCCTCAAAGAGGCGCCGCTCGCCGACCTGGTGCGCGCACTCGAGTCGGCGCTCACGGGCGGTTCGTACATCGATCCTGCGCTCGCGAAGGACGTGCAGCCGAGCCGCAAGCTGACGCCGCGCGAGCTCGACGTGCTCGGCCTGCTTGCCGAAGGACTGCAGCACGAGGAGATCGGCCGCAGGCTCGGCATCAGCTCCGAGACGGTGCGCACACACCTGCGCAAGGCATGCGACCGGCTCGACGCAGCCACCCGGACCCAGGCCGTCGCAACCGCGCTCAGGCTCGGCCTCATCAGTTGAACGACCGCTCGATCACCGAGCTCCTCGAGCGCCAGCTCGAAGTGGCCTCGCTCTCGGGCGAGGTCGAGGCGATCATGCGCGCGATCGTCGAGCGCCTGATGGCGCTGCCGGGCGCCGACGGTGCGTCGCTCTCGACGATCGACGACGAGTTCGCTTACTTCAAAGTCTCGGCCGGCGAAGACTCGGCCCTGCAGGGCAAGACGCTGCCGCTCGCCGACACACTTGGCCACGCGTGTCTCGACACCGGCAAGCTCGTCGTGCTCCGCTCGTCGGAGGGCCCGAAGGTCGCCCGCTGCCTGACACCCGGCGCCGGAGCGATCGTGCTCGCGCCGATCGACTACGACGGCCGGACCGCCGGCATCCTCGGCCTTCGCAGCAGCGACGGAGACGCGTTCGACGACAATGCCGTCGACGCCGTTCGGCTGCTCGCGCGCAGCGCGGCCGTCGCGCTCCGCAACGCCGAGGTCGTCGAACGTCTCGCCGAGAGCGAGCGTCGGTACCGCCGGCTGCACGATCAGGCAGCCGACGCAATCCTCGTCAGCGACGCAACTGGGGCGCTCCTCGACGCGAACGTTGCCGCAGCCGCGCTGCTCTGGCACTCGATCGACGAGCTGCGAACGATGCACGTGCGCGAGCTAATCGCAGCCGGCGAGCTCGAGTCAGACCCTTCGCGCGCCGACGAGCTGATGCTCCATCGGGAGCTGCGCGGCGAACGGCGCTTCGTCCGCAAGGACGGCACAGAGCTCGACATCGAGTATTCGTCGCGCGTCCTCGACGACGGGCGCGTTCACACAACGCTGCGAGACGTCTCGCAGCGCAAGCGCAACGAGAACCGCCTGCGCACGAGCCTCGGACGGTTGCACGAGATCGTCGAGACGCAGCGAGAGATCTCCGCGCTCGAGCTCGACCCCGAAGCGGTCACCGCGACGATCACCGAGCGCGCCCAGCGCATCGCCGGCGCAGACGGTGCAGTCGTGCAATGGTTCGAGGGGGACGACTGTGTCTCCAGCTTCGCCTCCGGCATCGCAGCCCCGTTCGTCGGGTCGCGCGTGAGCCGCCACGCGAGCATCGCGGGCGTTGCCGCCAGCACTCGCTCGGCCGTCTATTCGCCCAACACACAGAACGATCTCAGGGTCGACACTGCGGCGGCGGAGAGAATCGGCATTCGCTCGCTGATCTGCGCACCGCTCTATCGCGGTGACGAGGTCGGGGGCGTCCTGTCGGTCGTGTCCGCCGAGCCAGATGCCTTCGACGAGCTCGCCGTCGAGACCACCCGCCTGATGGCCGAGTTCGTCAGCACCGTCTTTCGCAACTCCGCCGAGCTCGAGACGCGCAAGTTGCTCGCGGACGAGCTGCGCGCTCAGGGCCAGGTCGTCGAGCACATGCAGACGGCGCTCTGGATCTGGGCGCTCCAGCCCGACGGCGCCTTCCGGCTCGAATACGCAAACGCCGCGAGCGAGCGAGCCACGACGATCGCCGCGCCCAAGATCGTCGGCAGGACGCTGCTCGAAGTGCTGCCCGCGGTCGACGACCGCGTCGGCGAGGTGTTCCGGCGAGTGATCGACGAGCAACAACTGGTCGACGGCGGCGAAGTCGAGTACGGCGACGAGCGCATTCCGCAGAGCGTCTTCTCTCTGAAGGCATTCCCGCTCGCCGATAACCGACTCGCCGTGACGTTCGAGAACGTGACGGCGATCGCACACGCGCGCCGGGCACTCCAGGCGAGCGAAGCCCGCTTCCGCGGCGCGTTCCAGTCGGCATCGGTCGGGATGACCTTGACCGGCCTCGACGGGTCGTTCATCCAGGTCAACGAGCGGTTCGCCGAGATGCTCGGCTACACGACCGACGAGGTCACCCGCCTCGGCGTGCCGGGCGTCATCCACCCGGACGAGCTTGCGATCGATCTGAAGCACATCGAACAGTTGCGCGTCGGCGAGGCGGAGTCGTTCCGCCGCGAGACGCGCTTCGTCCGCAAGGACGGGACGATCATGTGGGCCAACCTCAGTGCGTCGGTCGTCTCCAACCCCGACGGCACCTCGGCGCACGCCTTCGGCCACGTCCAGGACATCACCGAGCAGATGGAAGCGAACCTGCTCTTCGAAGCGACGTTCGAGCGCTCCGTCGTGCCGGCGTTCATCGCCGGCGACGACCGTCGGATCGTCGACATCAACCATGCTGCGGCGGCGCTGCTCGGCGTCACCCACCAAGCCGCCCTCGAGCTGAAGATCGACGACGTCTTTCACGACGAGCCGGTTCCCGAGCTCTGGGCTCGTTTCATAGCGGCCGGCAACATGGAGTCGGAGGTCACGCTGTACCGTCCCGACGGCGGGAAGAAGCGCATCGAGTTCGTCGCGACCGCCGACGTGCGGCCGGGACGGCACATCGTCGTCGTCCGCGATCTCTCGCGCCAGAAGGAGCTCGAGTCGCAGCTACGGCAGGCCCAGAAGATGGAAGCCGTCGGGCGGCTCGCAGGCGGCATCGCCCACGATTTCAACAACCTGCTGACCGCGATCTCGGGGTACAGCGAGTTCCTGGCGGCAGGCATCGAGGACGAACGGCTCAAGCGCCACGCCGAGGAGATCAAGAAAGCCGCGGCACGTGCGGCTGCCCTGACCGGCCAGCTGCTCGCCTTCAGCCGCCGGCAGGTGCTGCAGCCGCGCGTGCTCAACCTGAACGCCGTCATCTCCGACATGGACAGCCTCCTCCGCCGTCTGATCGGGGAGGACGTGGAGCTCGTCGTGATCCTCGAGCCTGCACTCGCAAACGTGCAGGCCGACCCGACCCAGGTCGAGCAGGTGATCGTCAACCTCGCCGTCAACGCGCGCGACGCGATGCCGCACGGCGGCTCGGTCACGATCGAGACGGCGAATGTCGAGACCGAGAAGGGAGCATTCGTCGAGCTGCGGCTGACGGACACCGGTGTCGGCATGACCGAGGACGAGCGCCAACAGCTCTTCGATCCGTTCTTCACGACGAAGGAGGGCGGCACCGGGCTCGGGCTTGCAACCGTCTACGGGATTGTCGACCAGAGCGGCGGCACGATCGAGGTGGACTCCTCGCCCGGCATGGGCTCGTCGTTCAAGGTCTTGCTCCCCCAGGTCGAGGAAGCGGCCGAGGAGATCGCGGCCGCGCAGCCCAAGGCTGCGCCTGCCGTCGGCAGCGAGACGATCCTGCTCGTCGAGGACGAGACCGTCGTTCGCCAGCTCGTCGCGGAGATCCTCGAGACGAGTGGCTATACCGTGCTGCAGGCAGGGGACGGCCCTTCGGCCCTCGAGCTCCTGCGCCGCCACCCGAGCCCGGTCGAGCTCCTCGTCACGGACGTCGTCATGCCCGGCATGAGCGGCCCGGAGGTTGCGCAGGCCGTCACCGCCATGCGGCCCGGGACACAGGTGCTGTACACGTCCGGCTACACCGACTCGGCGATCGGCCATCACGGCGTGCTCGAGCCGGGAATCGCGTTCCTGCAGAAGCCGTTCAGTGCGGACGACCTGAGCCGCAAGGTCCGGTTGCTGCTCGACGTCGGGACGACCGCACCGGTCGGCTGACATTTGACGAACCAGATGCGAAAGAGTATTTTCACAAAATCTCTTTCACACCTCACCAGCCGCGCCTGACCTCTGCCCCCGCGCTGCGAGCGCTCGGGCACCCGACCCGGCTGCGCCTCCTCGCCAGGCTGCAGTTGCAAGGCGCCTCGACCGCAACTGAATGCGCGGAGGAGGTTGGCGAGAGCGCCTCGTCGTGCAGCTACCACCTGCGCGCGCTTGCGAAGTACGGCTTCGTCGAGGAGGTGCCGACCGACGACGGGCGGGAGCGACGCTGGCACGCTCGCGTCGCAAGCCTCGACTTCGACGCGGGTGCCGAGGCGGACGAGGAGTTCCAGGCGGCGTCGGCGCTCGCCCGGGCGGCGCTGCTCGAGGTCAGCGACGAGGCGGTCGCGGAATACCTCACGCACGAGCGCTCGCTTTCGTCGGCGTGGCGCGAGGCGGCTGCCTTCCTGCAGACGACGATCGTCGCGACACCCAGCGAGCTCGAGGAGATCGCGCGTCGCATCCAGGAGGTGCTGGCGCCGTATCAGCGCAGTGCACGCGAGCGCACACCGCGAGGCGCGCGGTTCGTCCACGTCGGGGTGCGGGCCGTTCCGAAGCCGTGATCCCGCCTCTGCTCCGTCAGAACGCTGAGTTCCGCCGCTTCTTCACAGGGCAGGCGGTGTCGCTCCTCGGCGACCAGGTGTCGATGCTCGCACTCCCGCTCACCGCCGTGCTCGTGCTGCACGCCGGTGCGTCGCAGATGGGCTACCTGACGACGCTCTACCTGGTGCCGAACCTGCTGTTCTCACTCCACGCAGGGGCGTGGGTCGACCGGCTCGGTCGGCGGCGCCGCGTGATGATCGCCACCGACGTCGGCCGCGCGCTGCTCGTCGCAACGGTGCCTGCGGCCTACGCGCTCCACCACCTGACGTTTCCGCTGCTCTACACCGTCGCGTTCCTGACGGGGTCGCTCTCGGTGCTCTTCTACGTCGCCTACGGTGGGCTCTTTCAGGCGGTTGTCGCGCGCGAGGACTACCTCGCCGGCAACTCGCTGCTGAACGGGAGCAGAGCCTTCTCGTTCTTCGCGGGCCCGAGCGCAGGTGGCGTGCTCGTGCAGGTGCTGCGGGCGCCGTACGCGCTCGTTGTGGACGCGTTCTCCTTTCTCTGGTCTGCGCTCTTCCTCGCGCGGATGAAGGTCGACGAGCCGCCGTCCGCGAGCGAGGACGACGGCGGCATCCTCGCCGGTGCACGCTGGATCAGGCGCTCGCCGATCATGCGAGCAGAGCTGCTCGGTGTCGCCACGATCAACTACTTCAACTTCGTCTTCTTCGCGCTCTTCGTGCTCTACGCGACCCGCTCGCTCCACGTGCGGCCCGCGACGCTCGGGCTCGTCCTCGGCGCCGGCGCGATCGGCGGCATTGCGGGCTCGTTCCTGACCGGCCGCCTGACGAGGCGCATCGGGCTCGGCCCGGCGTTTGCGTTCGGGTGCCTGCTCTTCCCGGCGCCGATCATCCTCGTCCCGGCCGCCGCCGGGCCGAAGTGGCTCGTTCTCCTCTGCCTCTTCGCCGCCGAGCTCGGGTCGGGGCTCGGCGTGATGATTCTCGACATCACTGCCGGCACGATCAGCGCCGCACTCGTGCCGCCGGCACTTCGCTCGCGCATCGCGGGCGCGTTCATGGTCGTCAACTACGGCGTGCGGCCACTCGGGACGATCACCGCCGGCATCCTCGGCACGACGATCGGCGTGCGCCCGACACTCTGGCTCGCCACGGTCGGCGCCGTTGCGGGCATTCTCTGGATCGTGCCCTCCCCGATCATGTCGATGCGCGACGTGCCCGAGCTCGCCGAATGAACACCGATCCGCTCGAGCTCTTCCACGAGTTGGTGGTCGAGGGGTCCGAGATGGCGCTTGCAACGGCGACGGCCGACGGTCGGCCGTCGGTGCGCATGGTGCTCCTGAAGAGCGCCGACGAGGACGGCTTCACGTTCTTCACGAACTACGAGTCGCGCAAGGGCCGCGAGCTCGCCGCCAACCCCTACGCCGCGCTGCTCTTCCACCGGCCGGAGCTCCAGGTGCGGGTCGAAGGCCCCGTCGAGCGCCTGACGCCGGAGGCCTCCGACGCCTACTGGGCTTCACGACCGCCGGGCTCGCGCCGCAGCGCCGCGGCGTCCCAGCAGTCGGAGCCGATCGGCTCGCGCGCGGAGCTCGAGCGCGCCGTCGCTGCGCTGCCGGACGAGCCGAAGCGCCCGGCACAGTGGGGCGGGTTCCGCCTGCTGCCCGAAAGCTACGAGTTCTGGCACCACCGCGACGACCGGTTGCACGAACGTCACCTGTTCAGGCGAGGCGCCGTCGGCTGGCAGGTGCTACTCCTGCAACCGTGACCGCGAAGCTGCTCGCAGCCGCAGCGATGGCGATCGTCGCGTCCCTCGCCGGCTCGGCAGCTGCACCGGCGCCGACGCTCGCGGGCTGCCCTGTCTTCCCCGCGACGAGCGTCTGGAACACGCCGGTCGACAAGCTGCCGGTCGCCGCCGACTCCGCCGCGATCATCCACTCGATCGGCGTCGACACCGGCGTGCACGCAGACTTCGGCTCCGGCTCTACGACGGCTCGCGGATCGGCATTCCGTACGTCGTCGTGCACGGGACGAAGACACCGAAGTCGCGCGTCGTGTTCGACTACGCAGACGAGAGCGACAAGGGGCCGTACCCGATCCCGGCCGCGGTGCCGATCGAAGGCGCGCCGGCGCATGCGAACGACGGCGACCGGCACGCGTTGATCGTCGACCGCGACGCGTGCAGGCTCTACGAGCTCTACGCGCTGCATCGGGCCGGCGGCCGCTGGGCGGCGGGCTCGGGCGCGATCTGGAACCTGCGCTCAAACGCGCTGCGACCTGCAGGCTGGACGTCGGCGGACGCCGCGGGGCTGCCGATCCTCCCCGGCCTCGCGCGCTGGGACGGCGACGCCGCCACCGGCCGAATCGCGCATGCGCTTCGCTTCACCGTTCAGCGCACACGGCGCGCGTACATCTACCCCGCGCGCCATCAGGCAGCGAGCTCGACCGACCTGTCACTGCCGCAGATGGGCCTGCGCGTGCGGCTGAAGGCGAGCGTCGACCTCTCGCGGCTCCCACGGCAGGCGCGAATCGTCGCGCAGGCGATGAAGACCTACGGGATGATCGTCGCCGACAACGGATCGGACTGGTACGTCACCGGTGCGCCGAGCCCCCATTGGTCGAACGACCAACTGCACGCACTAGGCGGGCTGACGGGCGCCGACTTCGAGGTGGTCGACACCTCGCACCTGCGGCCGTAGCGTCACGACGAACGTCGTTCCCGCGCCGGCGGTCGATTCGACCCGAACCGTGCCGCCCATCGCCCGGGTCAACTGCTCGACGATCGCCAGCCCGAGGCCGCTGCCGACCGGGCGGTCCTTGCCGATCTTGTCGTAGAGATAGAAGCGCTCGAAGGCATGCGAGACGTCGTCGGCGGGGATGCCCGGCCCCGTGTCGGCGACGGCAAGCGTCCCGGGCGAGACGGTGACGGTGACGCGGCCACCCACGGGCGTCTCCCGCAGCGCGTTCTCGACGAGGTTCGACGCAACCTGCAACAAGCGATCCTGATCGGCCTCGACCCACGTCTCATCGCCGGTCGCCGTCAGGTCGACACCGAACTCCCGCGCCGAGCCGTCGTGCCGGCGCACCGCCTCCCGCGCCACCTCGGCGAGGTCGACCGGCTCCCTGCCGACCGCGAATGCGCTGCGATTCATCCGTGCCAGGTCGAGCAGGTCACGCACGAGCCGTTCGAGGCGACCCGCCTCGCGGAGGATGGTCGGTGCCGCTTCGTCGGCGCCGAACGCGCCGTCGGCAAGGCCCTCGGTGTAGCCGCGGATCGCAGTCAGTGGGGTCTTCAGTTCGTGGCTGACGGAGAGCAGGAAGTCGCGCTCGGCCTCGCGCGAGGCGGCGAGCTGCTCGGTCATCTCGTTGAAGGCCTGCGCGAGCGACGCGAGCTCGGTCGTGCCCTCCTGCGGTAGCGGGTCGTGCCGCTCGTCGGCGGCGAGTGCGCGCGTCGCATCGGCCACGCGCCTGATCGGCCGCGTGATCGACCGTGCGAGGAAGAACGAGAGCGCGGCAGCGAAGCCGACGCCGGCGAGCGCCGCCAACAGCAGGTCGCGCAGGAACGGCCGCCACTCCGATGAGCGCAGGCTCTCCGAGCGCAGCAACAGCAGACCGCGCGAGGGGATCGGCCGGTACGAGTAGAGGTACCGCGTTCCCTGGTAGGTGGTCTTGCCGTTGCTCGCACGCGACACATTCGGCACGGCGGACGCGAACTGCGACCGCGGCTGGATGACGATGCGCACGTTGCCCGACCTCGCGTCCTCGACCTTGTAGTTGACGCTCTGACGCCGCTGTAACGCGAGGTCGTCTGCGCGACGTGCAAGTGACGTTGCCTGCGAGCGGTCAACCTGTCGCCGCGTCAGCACCGCCCCGATCGCGACCGTCAGCGCAAGCGTCAGGGCGAGCGCCGCGAGCGTCGCCGCGAACAGCCGCGCCTGCAGGCTCTTCACGACGCGGCGGGGCTCGCGGTTTTGATCACGGTTTTACTCACGGTGCGACTGCCTTGTACCCCGCCCCCCGCAGCGTGCGGATCAGCTCGGGCCGTCCCAACTTGCGCCGCAACTGAGCGACGTGCACGTCGACGGTCCGCGTGCCACCCGGGTACTCCTGCCCCCAGACGCGGTCGAGCAGCAGATCGCGCGAGACGACGACCCCGGCGTTCGCCATGAAGTATGCGAGCAGCTCGAACTCCTTCGCGGTCAGCTCGACGGGCTTGCCGTCGACGGTCACGTCGTGCGACTCCCGGTCGAGGTTGACGTCGCCGAGCGCGAAGGTGTCGTGACGCTGCTGTGGCTCGGTCCGGCGCAGCACAGCCTTCATGCGCGCGACGAGCTCGCGGGGTGAGAACGGCTTGGTGATGTAGTCGTCCGCGCCGACCTCGAGCCCGACGATGCGATCCGGCTCCTCGTCGCGCGCGGTCAGCATCAGGATCGGGACATCCGAGCGGGCGCGCATCTTCCGGCAGACGTCGAAACCGTCCATGCCCGGAAGGCCGATGTCGAGCAGCACGAGCCGAACGGGATGGCGGTCGAGCTCGGCGAGGCCCTCCTCGCCGGAGCGCACCCAGATCACGCGATAGCCGTCGCGCGTCAGGTAGCCGCGAACGAGCTCGCCGACGGACGGCTCGTCCTCGACGAGGAGCACGGTCCCTGCCACGCTGGAGAGCGTACTCAGGAGTTCGCGCGGACGCGGACCGCGGGGCCGCCGTCGATCCGCATCGTCTGGGCGCTCATCCGGCGCTGCAGTGCGAAGATCGAGGTAAGGAAGCCGTCGACGTTGACGATCGTCCGCTGCGAAAGAGGAACGACGACGACGCTTCTGTCGGCCTCGCGCAGCGTCAACTGGGTGGCGGAGACCTGCGTGATGCGGCCACGATCGAGGATCAGCGTGTGCGGCCTTCTGGCGATCGTCACGTTGATCTCCGCGTGCGACCAGCCGCCCGGCAGCTTCGGGAACGGCGGAACGCTGCCCGCGCCCGCAGTACCGGCAAGCGCCAGAAGAGAGAACAGAGCAAGTAGGGCGATGCCGACGGCGAGTCTGCGCATGGAATCACTATCTCCGTTTGCGGTCAATCTCGGGTAGGCCACTCGTAAGGCCCACGTAAAACAGCCGCCGGCTCTCGCCGGCGGCTGTTCATGGTTTCGTCGAGCGCTGTCGCTCTCGAGCCCCGCGCGGCGGTCGGTGGGTCAGTTGGCACCTCAGCCCGACCACACCCGTCAATGTGCCTTCGACCTGCGCTCTCAGCTCGTCGAGCTCAGCCTCGAATCCTTCCCTCTGGACCGGACGGCGTCCGGTGCACGGTCGTTTCCTGCGGGCGGGATTCGCGGCCTGCGCCGGCTCTCCTGCACTACTCTGACCGACGTGCGCCCGAAGCCTCCGCTCTCCCAGCAGAAGGTCGAGAAGATGCGAGCCCGCGAAGCGAAGGTCGGGCTCGAGCAGGACGACGACGCGGCCAACTGGCTGGAGCAAAACGCTCCGGCGGAGCCGCAGCAGCTGCCGAAGTCCCTCGGCAAGAACAAGACGCTGCACCAGTGGCGGCGTAACCAGCGCCAGTAGGTCTTCGACACCTGTGACAGTTCGAACTGTCTGGGCCGGTTCGGAAATGTGTCGAAGACCCTTTGTCTCGGGCGGCCGCGGCGAGCGGCAATGCAGCGGCCTCCCGCGCCGGCGCGGGTCAGGTCCGATCCGTACAGGTGCCGTGGCGCGCTCGAACGCCGGGCACAGGACGGGCATCCCACCCGCAGGACGACGAGCATCGCATCAACACAGGCAAACCGAAACCCTGTGGACAAGAAGTCACGCTTCCGCCACGGGTGTGCGCAGGCCCCAACACCGGTGCCAGGCACCGTTTCTCCACACCGCTTCTCCAGCGACAACCTGAGGAGCGAAGAAGCGCCGTATCCTCGGTTCCGTGAGAGAAGAACGCCTCTTCGGCGGCAACACCCACGCCGAGATCGTGAGAGTCGGTGAGACGGTGCGTCGGCCAACTGGACCTTGGACGCCCGGGGTTCACGCTCTCCTCGCACATCTCGAAGCGCAGAGCTACCCAGCTGCTCCGCGGGCGAGGGGGCTCGATGAGCAGGCGCGGGAGATCCTCACGTACATCCCCGGGACGGTCGTCTGGCCGGATCACTTCGCGCTCGTCGGATCAGACGCAGCGCTCGCACGGATCGCAACGCTGATCCGTGACTACCACGACGCTGCCGCGAGCTTCAGTGAGCTGAGCTTCGAATGGTCGGATCGCGGCGCCGACCCATCTGGCGTCGCCGAGGTTCTCTGTCATAACGATCTGGCGCCGTGGAATCTCATCCACTCGGAAGACGGTCGTTGGGCATTCATCGACTGGGATCTCGCCGCGCCGGGTCGCCGTTCGTGGGATCTTTCATGGGCGCTCCTGAGCTTCACGCCGCTCATGCCCGCCTCATCACTCGACGAGGAGCAGACCGCTCACCGTCTGGCGGTCTTCCGGAGCGCTTATGGGAACGACGCGTTCTCGGACGATGTCCTCACCGTCGCAAGCGAGCGATGCAGCCACGAAGCCGAAAGAATCGAACGTCTCGGCGCGAGAGGAGAACAGCCCTACGCACGACTACTGCGTGAGGGTCACGACGAGATCTGGCGTCGAGCAGCCGGCCATGTGGCGTCGAACGCAGCACGCTGGCAGAAGACGCTCGTCCCGTAACCGCGTCGTCGTCCGTCGTGGCTCGCTCTTACTTGATGAGCGTGAGCATCTTGAACATCGGCATGTACATCGCGATCAAGATCACGCCGACCATGCCGCCAACCGCGATCATCATCAGCGGCTCGATGATCGAGGTCAGCGCCGCCACAGCGGCGTCGACCTCATCCTCGTAGAAGTCCGCGATCTTGCCGAGCATCTTCTCGAGCTCACCGGATTCCTCACCGATGCGGACCATCTGCGACACCATCGGCGGGAACTCGGGGTTTGACGCGAGCGGCTGTGCGATCGGGATACCCTCCGAGACGCGCTCCCGCACTTCGGCCAACGATTGCTCGATCACCCAGTTGCCCGAGGTCTGACCGGTGATCTCGAGCGCTTTGATGATGTCGACGCCTGCCCCGACGAGCGTGCCGAGCGTACGCGAGAACCGCGCCATCGAGACCTTCCGCACGGTGTCGCCGATCTTGAACGGAACGTGGAGCTTGAAGCGGTCCCAGAATCGCCGTCCAGTCTCCGTTCCCTTCGCGTACCTCAGACCGAACCCGGTCGCGAGCAACAGCGGCAGGATGATGAACCAGTAGCCGCGCAGCGTGTCCGACATGGCCAAGATGATGCGCGTCAGCGTTGGCAGCTGGCCGTTCAGGCTCTTGAAGATGCCGACGAAAATCGGAACGATGAAGAGCAACATCCCGGTCAGGACGAGTGACGCAAAGACGATCACGACGGTCGGGTAGGTCATCGCACTCTTCACACGACGCTTGATCTGCGTCTCCTTCTCGATCTGGTACGCGATGCGATCGAGCACCTGGTCGAGGACGCCGGCTGCCTCGCCCGCCTCGACCATTGCCACGTAGAGCCGGTTGAAGACCTTCGGGTGGCTCGCCATCGCCTCCGAGAGCAGGGAGCCCGATTCGACCTGCTCGCGGACAGCGGTCACGACCTCGACGAGGCGCTTGTCGACCGTCTGCTCCTCGAGAATCGTGAGAGCCGAGACGACGCTCAGACCGGCCTCGATCATCGTCGCGAACTGCCGGGAGAAGATCTGCAGCATCCGCGGGTTCACGCGCTTGTTGAGCTGACCCGATCCAGCATCGGCCGCGTCGGATCCAGACGCTTCCTCCAGACGCTGTGCAAGCAGGCCCTTGCTCCGCAGCTGCTCGCGGGCCGCGTCCGGATCGGGCGCGGATAGAACGCCGCTCAGGACGGAGCCTTGTGCATTGATTGCGCTGTAGGCGAACGAGGCCATTCTCAGGTCGCCTTGCTGCCCGAGAGAAACTCGATCGTGAATCGCGCTCCGTCTGTCGTATCCACGAGGGTCAACGGTGTGTGCCTACGGAGGTCGAGCGACGACGATCCGTCTGCCAAGCTGCCGTTGACGACCGCGATGAGCAGGCTGCCCGGCTTCACCCCGGCAAGCCGGAAGTAAGGATGCTTCTTGGGGAATGCCTCGCCGAGAGCGACACGGATCTTCTTTCCGTTGAACAGGAGCATCGCGGCGGGAATGTTGCTGCTCTTCGGCGATTCGACAGCGGGACCCTGGACGGTTCCGAAGATCGGCCCGGCCTGCTGGGCCGCCGAGGAGCGTGCTCCTTGACCGATCGCAGCGGCAGCGGCAGCAGCAGCGGCAGCGGCAGCGGCAGGTGGCGTTGCCGGCTGGCTTGCGGCCGCCGACGGCGGCGACGAAGCGGCGGGGTCCGGTGTTGCGCCGACGCCGTGAGAGTCGAACGGATCCTTGAGCTTGAACCGGCTGAGTGTCGCGAGCCTGCTGACCGACGTCGCAAAGACGACACCGCTGCTTCGAACTGTGGCGGCGGGGGGGAGTGCGCCCGCGCCGGGCGGCGTTGTCGCCAAGGGGGCCGTCGTCGCGGTGGTAACGCTCGCAGGCGTGCTCGACGAGCCGCCCTTGAACAGCGGCGGGAGCTCGAACGCCATGACGCCGAGCAGCACCACCCCCAATCCTGCCAGGATGATCTTCTGCTTCTTCTCCTTCGCTTTCGCATTCGTCGTGCGTGCCATCAGTTGGACGCTCCTGCCGCGGAAACGCTGCTGCCCGATGCCGCCGGCGTGGTCGCCGTCGCCGGCGGGCTGGCCGCAAGCGTGCTCGAGTACACATACGTCTCGAAGGTCACCGTCGCCGTGAGTCTCGTCGTAGCGCTCGTGTCCTCTGCCAGCGCGATCGAGTCGACGCCGAACAGGCGGCCCCGTGCGCCGACCTGACCGTTCTGGACGACGACCAGCCGTCGTACCCTGCCGAAGAAGTTGGTGAGCTGGCCGTACCGGCCATGGAGGGTCGCCATGATCGGAGCGAGCTCATAGCCACCGGTCGGCGCTGCGACCGGATCGGTGGTCGAAAGGCCGTCGACGGTGACGCCCGTGGCCTTCCCAGCCGCGACGAGGTCGAGGATGGCATCAGCGGTATCGACGTTTTCAGGCATCGCTTTGCTCAGGCGGAAGAGATCCGCCGCGTCGTTGGTCGCGCCCGGCGCAGGATGGCGCGCGACTGCGAGAGCGACGGTCAGCTTGCCCTGAGTGTCGGCAGCCGCGCGCTGCAGCGACGCTGCAGCCGCACGCTTCGGCGAGATCACGAGCACATACCCTCCGAGGAGCACGACAAGGGTGAGCACTCCGAAAGCCGCGCCGACGATCAGCTTCTTCTTCTTCGCGTCATTCACGGTGTGCCTCCGGTCGCAATGTTGGCGCCGATCGCGAACTTGAACAGGGACTTCTTGCCGAGCGTTGTCACCTGCGACGGCTGCAGCTTCACGCTGGTGAGGGAGGGCACTGCGCTGATGCGCTGCAGGACGAGTGCGAGCGAGGCCGCTGATGCGGTGTAACCCGTGATCACCACACCTGACGTCGGCGTGGCGGCAGGATCGGGAGCCGCCGCCGGTGCGCCTGCGACGGACGCACCCGGCGCGGCCAACTGGAGCCCGTCGAGCCAGGTGCCTTCCGGAAGGATCAGCGCAAGCTGCCGCAGCACCGTGTCCCACGGAACGCGGGCCTTCAAGGCCGCTTCGACTGCAGCCGTGCGCGAGTCATGTGAAGTGAGGATCGCCGAGCCGGCGGTGCTGGTTGCGCTCATCTGAGTCGGAACGCGCGAAAGCTGCTGCTGCAGATCGTCGACGCGCGCCTGCCTGGAGGCGACGGTGCCGCTCTCGACGTGCGCGAGCGCCATGATGACGCCGACAGCCGCAAGCGTTGCCGCTGCGCCGGCAACCGGCACGGCGCCTGGCATGCCCAGACGGCGAGACTTGGTGTCCTCGGGAAGCAGATTGACCGCGCGCATCAGTCCTCGATTCCTAGCCCGATCGCGAGCGCGAACGAGCCGATCGACTCGGTATTCACGTGCTTGCCAGCCTTGACCCGCTTGGGCGGGTCGCCGATGCGAACGGTGACGCCGATCAGTTCTTGCAGACGTTCAGCAAGGCCCGGCATGTGCGCCATACCGCCGGTGATCATGATCTCGCGGATGTCCAGCGACCGCGGCTGTGCCTGGTAGAACTGGAGCGAAGAGACGAACTCGCGTGCGAACGCGTGCACTTCCTGCACCATCGCCGAGCGCGCGCGACCGGCCTGGTCTGCCGAGAGCCCGTCGGGCGCCGCAGCATCGCGATCGAGGGTCAATTCGCGCTTGATCGGCTCGGCCTGCGACGGCGTCAGCGCGAGGATTCTCGCAACGGCGGTGTCGAGGGAGGATCCCCCCCACTCGATCACGCGTGTGAACTCACACACTTCGCCGTCGGAGACCGACATGATCGAGCGATCGTGGCCGAGCGCAACGGTGACGACTGCGGCGCCGCCGAGATGGCCGTCCTGCGCGGCCGGGTCGACGAGCGCCCGGAGCAGTGCGAATCCGTCAAGATCGATGCCGACGAGCTGCAGGCCCGCGGCGCGGCAAACATTCATGTAGCGGTCGACGAGCTCCCGGTAGGCGAACGCAACGAGCACTTCACTCGTCAGGTTTCCTTCCTCATCCGTGCGTTCACGCAGGACGCGATAGTCGAGGACTGCCTCGGAAAGGGGAATCGGCAGGACTTCCTGCGCGCGGAAGCGCACGGCGTTGCCGAGGAGCGCAGGATCCTCGACACCGGCGACATCCAGGACGCGGACGCCGACGCGGTTGCTCGCGATGCCCAAACGAATGTTCCGCTTCGGCAGTTTGTTCTCGTTGAAGAAGGTCTTCAGCGCGGCGGCGAGCGCATCGGGATCACGGAGCTCTCCGGCGACGACGACACCACGCTCGAGCGGCGTGCGCGCCAACTTGAGCACCTCGCGCGAGCCGTTGCTGTGAACGTAGGCGGCAGCGATCTGCGACGCGCCGATCTTCAGTCCGACGAGCTTCTTCCCGCCCGCGCCGCTCTTCGACGGGCGCTGCCGAGCGCGAATCGACCGCCGCTTCCGTTTGTCCCTGACGGAGCTCACGCCGGGCTCAACCTCGAGAGGCAATGCGGGATCGAGTGCCGGCGCCGGCTCGACGTCGACCGTCTGGCCGAACGACTCCGCGGTACGGACGAGCAGAGGCTCCTCGACCCGCGGCAGCTCGACCGGCAGCGATTCGACCGGCAGCGACTCGAGCTGCTCCGACTCGAGCTGCTCCGTCTCGAGCTGCTCCGACTCGAGCTGCTCCGACTCGAGCTGCTCCGGCTCGGTGCTGTCGACCACGTCGAATTCCCAGTCGCGCTCGGCCTTCGGCTTTCTGCGCGCGAAGGAGAGCTCGCGCTTCCAGATCGACGGCTGTGGCGCTATCCCGTCGTCGTGTGCTTCGTGCTCGGAGAGCTCGGAGAACTCGGAGCGGGCTGCGGGCTCAAATGAGGGTTCGTCGGCGACGGCATGCTCGCTCTCCGGAACGACGCTCTCCGGCATGACGCTCTCCGGCTCGGATGTCGAGTCGACCGGCTGGACGCCGTCGGCGTTGCCGCTGCGAAACGACAGCTCGCGCTTCCAGATCGACGGCTGCTGCTCGGCGACGTCTTCGTGCTCGTAGGTAGCCGCGGCGGCGAAGGGCTCTTCGTCGGCGAACGTGTTCTCGTGCTCGCTCTCCGGCAGGACCGACTCAGGCTCGAACCAGAAAGAGGCCGGCAGCACGTCAGCCGCGCGAGGCTCCTCGACCGGCTCGACACTCTCCGGCTTGCCTCGGCGAAACGACAACTCCCGCTTCCAGATCGACGGCTGCTTCGCCGCGACCTCGTCGTGCTCCGCCTGTCCGGGCGCAGCGGCTTCGTCCGCCGACTGCTCGTCGGTGAGCCTGGCTTCGACCGCACCAATGCCTGCAGGAGTTGCCTGCGAGGTGCGCCGCCCGACTGAGCGCTCACGCTTCCAGAACGACGTCTTCTTGCTTGCCGATCCGAGGTTCGGCTTCCCGGTCGCGCCCCGGAGGCGGCCTTCTGCCTCGTCCCAGCGCAACTCGTACATGTAGATCGGAAAGGACATCGACGTTCAGCCGCCCGCCACCCGAAGGCCGGCCACCGTCGGCGCCGCGCGCCGGTCGAGCATGCCAACCAACTGATCCTGCCGTGTCGAACGGGTGAGCGCCTCTTCGCGCGTGATTACGGAACGCAGCACGAAGTCGGCGAGCGCCTGCTCCATTGTCTGCATCCCGCGCTTCGAGCCTGTCTGCATGTACGAATAGATCTGCTCCGTCTTGCCTTGCCTGATCAGGTTCCTGATCGCGTCGTCGGGGAAGAGAATCTCGAGCGCGGCCACTCGACCCCCGCCGTCGGCGGTCGGAATCAGTGTCTGGGTGACGATCCCCTGAATCGCGGCTGCGAGCTGTGTCCGAACCTGTTCCTGCTGAGCTGCGGGGAAGACGTCGATGATGCGGTCGACAGTGCTCGGCGCTGTTTGCGTATGCAGTGTCGCGAACACGAGGTGACCGGTCTCGGCAGCGGTGATCGCAGTCGAGATCGTCTCCAGATCGCGCATCTCGCCGAGGAGGATCACATCGGGGTCCTGGCGAAGCGCGGCGCGCAGGGCGGCGCTGAAGCTGCTCGCGTCGGAGCCGACTTCGCGCTGATTGACGATGCAACGCTTGTGGCAATGAAGGAACTCGATCGGGTCTTCGATCGTGATGATGTGGTCGTTGCGTGTGCGGTTGATCTCGTCGATCATCGCCGCGAGTGTCGTCGACTTACCCGAGCCGGTCGGGCCGGTGACGAGCACCAGGCCGCGCGGCTTGCGGGCGAGATCGTTGAGGCTCGTCGGAAGACCGAGCTCCTCGAGCGTTTTCAGCGTCGCCGGGATCGTGCGGAACGCCGCTGCGATGCTGTCGCGCTGCAGGTAGACGTTCATACGGAATCGCGCCAGGCCGGGAACCCCGTACGAGAGGTCGATCTGCCGCTCGATCTCGAGATGCTTCTGCTTCTCGGTCGAGAGAACTCGGTAGAGCAGGTCCCGCGTTGTCTCCGGTGTCATCACCGGGTACTCCTCGAGTGGGAGGAGCGCTCCGCGAACGCGAACGATCGGCGGTGCGCCGGCGGTGATATGCAGGTCGGACGCATTCAGCTCGACAACACGCTCGAGCAGAACGTCGATCGACATCAATGAGTTGTTCGTGGCTTCCACGGGGGTCGCTATCGGCAGCCACCTCGACTTCCTTGAGCAGATCCTCGACGGGATGCTCGACGCTGTTACTGCACGCGAAACTCCGCTTCCACTTTCCAACCTGCACTCGACGCCATCCCCCACGGCGTGTGATGCCCGCGCCGGATCAATCCCCCGTTCGGGGCTACAGGTTCGACCACCTCGCGGCCGATAGCTGGCACGGCACCCTGCCTCTCTCTCTCTCTGGAAGGAGCACGATCACATGGTTTCGAAGATCAAGCAGCGGTTGGCGGGCAACGAGGGCTTCACGCTCATCGAGCTCCTCGTCGTCATCGTCATCCTCGGCATCCTGCTCGCGATTGCGGTTCCGTCGTACCTCGGCTTCAAGGCTCGCGCCGAGAAGTCCGCGACGAAGGCGAACGTCCGCGCGGCGATTCCGGCCGTCGAGGCGTTCTACGGGGACAACGGCACCTATGTCGGCATGACGGCCGCGAAGCTCCTGGCGAGCTACGACTCCGGCATCAAGGTCACGCTCGGCGCCACCCTCACCGCCACGTCGTACTGCATCAAGTCGGCGACGCTCGGCGGCTCGGTCGCCCATGTCTCAGGCCCGGGTGGAACGATCACCACGGCCGGCAACTGCGCGTAGGCGCACAGCACAGATCGGACGGCCGAGGGCGCGAGCGATCGCGCCCTCGGTCTTTTCTCCATCGACCCTAAAGGCGTAGATCGGGTCGGCCGATAGTGAGTCGCATGGGGATTCACGAACTTCCACTGTCCTTCGGCCGCACGGCTGCCGTGCGCCGAATCGCGCTGACGACGTACGTCGGCCGGCTGCAGCTCGCAGCCGTCGTCGGGATCAGCTTCGTGCTGCGTTCGCTCGCGGCCGTCGGGCACACCTCGCCGCGCTACTTTCCCGACGAGTACATCTATTCGTCGCTCGCCCGCTCACTCGCAGAGGGCAAGGGACTGCAGATTCGTGGCGGACCGGCCCATTTCCCGGCGCTGCTCGAGCCGATCCTCTCGGCCCCGTTCTGGCTCGTCGGCGATGCCGAGACGGCCTACCGGCTGACACTCGTCTGGCACGCGCTCGCCATCTCGCTCGCTGCGGTGCCGGTGTTTGTTCTGTGTCGCCGGCTCGCGCTCTCCGAGCGCGTCGCGGTCGCCGCCGCAGCCTTCGCCGTGACACTCCCCGCATTGACCTACGCGTCGTACCTGACGGCGGACGCCGTCGCGTACCCGCTCGCGCTCGCGGCCTTCTGCGCGGTGGTTGCCCTCCTCGACCGCCCGACCCGCCGGCTGCAGCTGCTGATGCCCGTCCTGTGCGGCGCCGCGACGTTCGCGCGCGTGCAGTACATCGTGCTGCCGATCGTCTTCCTCGCCGCTGCGCTTATCCTCGAGCGCGGCCGGGTGGGGAAGGCCGCCCGTCGCTACCCACTGACGCTCGCGCTGTTCGCCGCGCCGCTCGTGCTCGTGCTCGCCGCCGGGCCGGGCAAGCTCCTCGGGTACTACGGCGCAGTCACGAGCCTCGGTCTCGACGTCGCCGCGCTCGCCCACTGGGGCGCCGTCGACGTCGCACTGCTCGCGCTGGCGAGCGGCGTCATGCTCGTTCCGGGAGCCGCAACTGGCGTGCTGGCGTCGTTCGTGAAGCCGCGCACGAGGTCGGAGGCGGCCTTCGGACTCAGCTTCGTGCTGTTCGCGGCAGCTCTCCTCTTCGAGGCCGCCCTCTATGCAAGCAACGGATCGGCGCGCTTTCAGGAGCGCTACCTGATGGCCTTGACACCTCTGCTCGCTCCGGCGTTCGCACTTGGGGCTCAACGGGCTGGTGCCTGGCGTCGAGCGGGAGGTGTGGCGGCTTTCGGCCTGCTGATCTTCACGGCGCGCGTGCCGATCTCGGGCTACACGATCGGCGACGGCAAGCAGGATTCACCGTTTCTCGCCGGCATCTATCAGCTCCAGCAGTGGACGAGCGGCCCGACGGGAGCCGTGATCGTCGCGGCGGCCGGGGCCGTGCTCGCCCTGTCCGGCGCGGCTGTGCTCGTGCGACCCCGGCGCGGTGTCGCCCTCGCCTTCTGCACCGCCTGTCTCCTTGCGATCTCGGTCTCGTTTGCCTCGACCGTCTTCGACCATGCGGCAAGCAATCGAGCGCGCGTTACCTACACACCGGGCGACAAGGAATGGGTCGACCATTCGCAGATCGGCTCCGCGGACCTGCTGATTCTCCCGAACACGCCTCGTGCGACCACCCCGGTCCAGCTCTTCTGGAACACGTCGCTGCGCGACGTCCTGCTGCTCGCGAAGAACGACCAGCCCGATGCCTTTCGCCAGTTCCTGGTCCGGATCGCCCCCGACGGCACCCTGCTCGAGCGCGGGCGTCCGGCGCATCGGCCGTTGCTCGTCGAGGAGTACCTGGGCAAAGCAGCACTTCAGAACGCACGGCGCGTCCGAACGACGCTGATGACGACCCTCTGGCGTCCGGCAGGAATCACGCGCTTCTCGTGGCTCGTGAGCGGTCGCTACTTCGACGGCTGGCTCGCCAGCCGCAGCTCCCTCACGGTCTGGCCCGATCGAACAGGCCGGGTCGTCGGAACTCTGAAGCTTCGGTTCTACCTGCCGCCGGAGATCAAGCCTGCCTCGGTGCTCCTCAGCGGCCCGGGCTTCCGGCGGGCCGTGCACGTCGCGACCGGAGGCAGGGTCGCGGTCGACGTTCCGGTCGATGCCAGCTCGGCCTGGACGCTCAAACTGCGCGCGCCGTCGCTGCGCTTCCTCTCCGACGGCAGGGATGTGTCGGTCCGCAGCCTGCCCCCGATCTTCGAGCGCGCATCCGCACTCAAGGCCTCGAAGCACGCTGCCGATAGAGCCTGAGAGATGTCGATCGAAACACCCATCGTCCGGATCGCCGTGCTCGTCGCGGTGCTCATTGCGTCCGCCGCTGCGATGGTCGCAGTGCTCGCTCTCAACCATTCTCACTCGAGCTCGCCGGCGACCATCCCGTTGGCGTCCGTTAACCATTCCGCAGCGAAACCACGCCCGGTCGCAGTAACGCCGACCAAGGTCGTGCAACCGAAGCCCGCGGCTCCGCGGCTGCTCCCGGGGTTGCCCGGGCCGATCGCCTATGCACTCGCTCGCCACCCTGTTGCGATCATCGGACTGTACGAGCATGGTGCGAACGACAGCGCCGCGCTCACTGAGGCACGCGCCGGTGCGGCGCTCGCCCACACGACTTTCATCGCCCTCGACGTCCTGCGACCGCGGTACGCAGGGGCAATCGCCGGCTTCACGGGCAGCCTCGCGGTGCCCGCGGTGATCGTGGTTCGGCGACCCGGCGTGATCGTCAAGCAGCTCACCGGGTACGAAGATCGCCAGGTCGTCGCTCAGGCGGCGCACGATGGCCACTGACCCGAGCCGCGCAGACGAGCTCCCGGAGGTACCGGCGCCCGCCGAGCCCGCCCAGGACGTCGTGCTACGCGCGGAGAAAGACGGCAAGCGCGTCGTGATTCTCCGCCGGTACGAAGGAGCCCGGGGCGCTGTCGTCGAGTGCGACGTCTTCCCCGTCGACACGATGCGGATCGAGCCGCTGCGCCCGGGCCCGTACCTGTTCGCAACACCGGATCCGGCGTCACGATTCATCGACGAGGTACTGCTCGCGCTCGAGTACCTCGGCTGCACCATCATCTGAGGCTCCTACCCGCGTTTCCAGTGGGCTCAGCCGGCGGCGACCGCGCCCCGAATCCCGAACGTGAGGCTACTTACGCGCTGTCGCCGTCGGACGAGCTCGGCACCACGGCGCACGCGACGCACGGCCGCGAATCGCCCGGCAGCGGCGAGGCCCTCAGGCCTGTGACCACCACCGCCGCCTCGGAGCCGTTCGACTCGACGCCCGCAAGCTCGCCGATGCTGACGCGCTCACCCACGCCCGGTGCGGCGCCGTCCCGCTCGAACAGCCGGTAGCCCGCGACGGTGCTGACGAAGACAACGTGCCCGAGTGCGGGCATCTGCACGGGCCGCTCGGCTACCGCTGCTGCGAGGGGAACACACTCGTCGGGCTCGTCCAGCCGGTCGGAAGCCTCGGCCGCTGCCGCTGGCAGCAGCTCCGGAACGACCGGCTCGTTCGTCTGAGCCTCGTCGTCGGAGAGCAACCGCGCGAGGGGCGAGCGCAGCACGCGAGCGAGCTCTTCGATGACGTCGAGCGCGCGCGCCACGCGATCCTCGCGGCCGTGGAAGCGCCCGATGACCGTCTCGGGCACGCTGCGCACACGTACGGCAACGGCCGCCTCGACCCGGTCCAGTCGTTCCCGCAGCTCCGAGACAAGTCCTTCGAGCGCCTCGAGCCTTCCCGGTCGAGGGTCTGACTCGTGACCCGCCGCGGACCGCGCTTCGACCTGCTGTTCCGACACTTGGAGTTCGCGCTCGCGCTTCTCCAGCCGCGCTCGTTCGAGCATCAGCTCGGACGCGAGCGCAGCCAGCCGCCCGTCTCTTTCGTCAAGCTCGAGGGCGGCCTCGCGCGACGTCTCCTCGAGGGCATCGCGCATGACGGTCACCTCGTTCTCGCGCCGGGCGAGGTCGGCAAGGGAGCCGGCTATCTCGTGACGTTGGCGCGCCATCGCCTCAGCGAGCTCGAGCAGCTCGGCACGCGTGAGGTCGCTTCCCCCCGCATGGGCGTAGCGAAGCCGATCGCGTAGACCGGTGTCGAGATCGTCAAGAGCCGGATCGTCGTCGTGCTCGGGCACTCGCCCCCATTCTCGCCATCGTGAGCGGAATCCTGCCGGAGGGCGGACGAACGACCAGCACCCGGGCGGTTTCGAGACCGCAGCCCCAAGAGCTGCCTCGTCCCGAAGCCGCCCGGGCGGGAAGTGTCTTCCTAAGACGCGCCGTCGGCGAAGAACTGCGTCGCGATGGTCGCGAGCTTCTCCTCGAACGTGGTCAGCGCATGATCGCGCCGGTCCACCTGGGCAGAGAGCTCCTCGACGTGACGGGCCCGCTCAGCGAGTGAGGCATCGAGCTCGGCGAGGCGCTGCTCGCGCTCGTCGAGCCGCTCCTCGGCTGAGCCGAGACGGCCGGTCAGATCCTCGAGCCGCTCGCCGAGGCCGCTCAGCGCCTCTTCGCGCTCACGCAGCTGTCCGGCCAACTCGTCGATTCGGCGCCGATCGGCTTCGTGAGTCTCCGTGAGCTCGCCGAGCCGCCGTTCGCGATCGGCGAGCGCCTCTTCGGTCGTCTTCAGATTCTCGGTGAGCCCACCGATCCGAGCGCGCAGGTCGTTGTAGGTGGACGCACCCTGGTGAATGCGGTTCAGCAACTCGTCGATCCGGCCGACGGTCACCTCGTGGTGCGCGCCAGGCCCACTGTGCTCGGCGAATTCGCCGCCTGCAAGATGATCGCGATCGGAATGGTCGTCGGCAGGTTCGCCGTGTGACCACGACGAGTCGTCGTCCTCGGCCGACGCCGAATCCTCGGTGGTGTCCGGCACATGGGCGAGCTGGACGGGCTCGAGTTCGACAACACCGTTTCCACTGCTGTCGCCGTTCCACTCCGACTGCCCACTCTCGGCCACGGCAGCCGGCTGGCTCCAGATTTCGGCGGAGGTCGTCGGCTCCGAGGCGGCCAGCTGTACGACCTCGTTGCTGCCGACCGCGTCGCCGTTCCATGCCTGCTCCATGCGCTCCTCCTCGGGCTCGTGCCGGCTCTGCTCATTCGCATCGTCGGCGATCTGTGCGGTCTCGAACTCAGTCGCCTGGACGTGCGTGATCGCAGGCATGAAGGGCGCCGCCGGCTCCTCGGGAACCTGCTCGACGGACGCGTCGACTGACGCCTCGACACGCTGAACGAGCGCCTCGAAGACTGCTCTGCTGACGACAGCCTCGGTCACACGCTGGCCGAGCACGGCCTCGAGCCGACCACGCTGGTGCGCGGACGGATCGGGGCTGACGACGAGCAGAACACCGTCGTTGACGCTGATCGCCACCGCTCCCAGAGTGTGCGCTTCGGTCGGCGGCAGGAGAGCGGCGATCTGGGGGTCAATCTCGATCTCGTCCTCGTTCAAGAACGTCAGCCCCTGTTGAGCGGCGAGACCGCGGCCGATGTCATCTTCGGAGACCAGGGAGCGACGAATCAGGACTTCGCCGAGGCGTTCGCCACTTTCCATCCCGGCCGAGAGTGCCTCCTCGAGTTCGCTCTGCTCGACGAGTCCCTGCCGAAAGAGGATCGTGCCGAGCGGCAGTCCGCGCAGGTCCTCGGCGCGCGCTTCCTGCGACTCAGGCGCCGAGGGCAGCTCCGAGACGGAGGCGGCCGGAGTGGAGACGGAGACGAGTCGCAGGCCCGCGCCGAGCGGCGCGGCCGAGAGCTGTGCCGGCTGCGCAGGCGCGAGGGGAGGCGCGGCTTCGTCGAACGAGACCGCGGATGACGGCGAATCGAGCTTCTTGCGGGGACTGAACAGAGCCATAATTCGTTACCTCACGGCCGCAGGGACATTGAAGGACCACGCTTTTTCTTGGGAAGGGCCGTTTCCTGTATCGGCTCCCCGAGCAGCCATGCGACCCCCCAAAGGGTGAGATGACCACCGCAGCACCGGGTAGGGGTCAGGACGAGAAGGCGTCAGGATGAGACGACGCGCGCCAACTCTTCGATCGACGTCAGGCCGGCCATGACCTTCTCGAGCCCGTCGTCCCAGAGCGTCCCCATCCCGCCAGCGATCGCTGCGCGTTCGATCTCCTCGCGCCGCGCCTTCGTGGAGGCGAGCTCCTGGATCTCCTCGCTCATGACGAGGAGCTGGAAGATGCCGATCCGGCCCTTGTAGCCGGAGCGCCCACAGCGCGGGCACCCCACTTTGCGATAGAGGCTGATTCCGTCCGCACGCGCCGCGACATCCGGAGAGACCCGCGCCTTCAGCAGCTCGTCCGGGGTGGGGATGTACATCTCGCAGCAGTGCGCGCAGAGCTTGCGCGCAAGGCGCTGCGCGAGCACGGCCGAGACTGCGGAGCCCGTCAGGAACGGCTCGACGCCCATCTCATTGAGACGCGTCAGCGTGCTCGGTGCGTCGTTCGTGTGCAAGGTCGAAAGCACGAAGTGCCCGGTCAGCGCCGCCTCGATCGAGATCTTCGCCGTTTCGACGTCGCGGATCTCACCGACCATCACGACGTCGGGATCGGAGCGGAGGATCGATCGGAGCGCACCCGCGAACGTCAACCCGGCCTTGATGTTGATCTGCACCTGGTTGATGCCGGGAAGCCGGTACTCGACCGGGTCCTCGACGGTGATCACGTTGATCTCTGGCCGGCTGATCTCGGCGAGTGCACCGTACAGAGTCGTCGACTTGCCGGAGCCTGTCGGGCCGGTCACGAGAACGGCGCCGGTGGGCTTGCGGATGAGCGTCTGCAAGAGCTCACGCATCTCGTCGAGCATGCCGAGCTCCTCGAGGGTCGGAGGACGCTTCGACTTGTCGAGCAGGCGGAGCACGATCGACTCCCCCTCGACGGTCGGCAGAGTCGCGACGCGGATGTCGAGCATGCGCCCTGCCGCCGCGGCGTTCAGAGAGATCCGCCCGTCCTGGGGCTTGCGCCGCTCTGCGATGTCGAGCTTCGCGAGCACCTTCAGCCTGGTCGTCACTGCGGGCGCCATACGGCGCGGGATCCGCTGCATCTCGAGCAACACGCCGTCGACCCGGGCGCGGACGACCAGTGCATCGCCCTGAGGCTCGAAATGGACGTCGCTCGCCCCCTCCTCCGCGGCCTCGAAGATGATCGAGTTGACAAGGCGGACGAGGGGGGCATCGGAGATGCCGTCGTCGACTTCGAGCTCGTCCGCGGAGTCGGCGACGACCTCGATCGCGTCGAGGTCGAGCGACCCGCGGCCGCTGATCGCATCGCTCGAGCGCTCCAGGCGCTTGATCTCCTCGAGAATGTCGTCGCGTGGGGCGACGGCGAGCTCGATCTGGTGTGGCGTGGCGAGCCGAAGCTCGTCGAGCGCATGGATGTTCGTGGGGTCGGCGACCGCAACGCTCAACACGTCTCCCTCGAGTGCGTACGGCATCGCGAGCACCCGCCGCAGCACGTGAAGCGGGATCAGCGCGACCGCATTGGGAGAAGGACGGGTCTCGACGAGGTCGATGAAGGTGACGCCGTGTCGCCCTGCGAGAACGCGGGCGACGCTCGCCGCAGAGGCTAGACCACACTCGACGAGCGCCTGCGCAAACGACGAGCTGTCCAGTGCGCGGATTTCCTCGAGACGCCCCTCGGGAATGAGGCCGGTCGAGGCGATCAGTTCGCCGACGAGCTCGGAGAGGCGGTCGCCGTCGGTCAGCATTCCCCCGGCAGCCGGCTCGTTGGCAGCCGCGGCCGGTGCCACCGTGCGAAGTGTTGGGCGCTTGGTATTCACGTCCTCCACTCGCCTATCGGCACGCGTGCGACGCGTCTTGAATTACGTGAATGTGTGAAGGTAGACGGCGAGCAGCCAGTTGCCTGCGAACAGCCCGACGAGCCCGCCGAACGCGAGGAATGGCGCGAACGGAATCGTCATCTTGCGGGCCGCGCGACCATGGCGGACGAAGAGCACGCACGACGGGACGAGCGCGGCCACCATCCCGACGAGCAGCGCGACCGGGACCGTTCGGCCCAGAGCGACACCCATCAGAAGGGCGAGCTTGACGTCACCCATCCCCATCCCGCCTGGGTAGGCGAGCGCCGCCGCAAGCAGGAACGCCGCAGCGAGCAGGCCGGCGAGCGGCCACTCGACGCTCGGGTGGTCGATCAGCTTGAGAACGACCACGACGCACGCGGCCGGCAGGACAACCCGGTTCGGGACGATCCGCCGCTCGATGTCGGTCGCCGTCACGACGACGAGCGACGCTGCGAAGACCGCTGCAGCCATGGTCTCAAGTGTCAGTCCGAATACGAGCACGCAGGACGCGAGCAGCACGGCTGTTGCCACCTCGACAGCTGGATGCCTCCAGCCGATCGGCGCGCGACAGCCGCGACAGCGACCGCGCAGGGCCAGCCAGGAGACGACCGGAAGGTTGTCGTACCAGTGGATCTCCTCACCGCAGCTCTCACAGGCCGAGCGTGGGTGGACGAGGGACGCGCCGCGCGGCAGTCTCGAGGCAACGACGTTCAGGAAGCTGCCGAGGGCGAGCGCCGGCGGGAAGAACGCGGCAGCGAGGACGGCATTCATGGTCTTCGTATCGGCTGCGGGAGGTCGCGCCTTGAGAGCGCTGCCGTCCGGCGTGCCTACGGGCTCGGGAACGCGCTGGCGGAGAAGAGCGAGGACTGCGCTGCGCGAATCGTTCCGTCGGCGTCTTTCACGGTCACGCTCACCTGTTTTTCCTTGGCGTTCGCGGCGGTGATGTCGGTGTGCACGGTGTAGGTGAGGTGGTCGGGGGTGTCCGCGCCGGTCGGGCTCTGGTCGGCGCTATAGGGGTTCGGGAAGCTCGACGCGGCAGGGCAGCCACTCGGAGCGGTGCCGCTGTTCAGCGTCACGCAGGCATACGGCAGCGCCCGGTAGGCCTCCATTTGCCGGTCTGCGACCGTCAGCGCCGTTCCCTCTGCGCCCGCCCGTCTCAACGAGACGATCGAGGAAGAGAACGCCGAGAGGAGCGCCATGATCGCGATCGTCAGGAGCGCCAACGCCGCGAGGAGCTCGACCAGGCCCTGGCCCTCCTCCTGCCTGAGGCGCGCCCGCAGGCGGGGCACGGTCACGGCAGGGTCGGGCAGGCCGCGTTGGCGGGACACTCACGCCAACTGCCCGGAGACACCGCCCAGTTCGCCGTCAGCGTCGAGATGTTGGGGGCGCCCGGGGGCACGGCGGTGATCGCCTTGAACTTGGCGGCCCCCGAAAGCTGGCCGCTGTCGGCGATCACGGGGCCTTGCACCCAGGCGCTGTTGCCGGCCACGTAGCGGCCGTTCATGAAGGCCGTTCCCTCGAACTCGCCGTCGCCCGAGTTGTCCCAGGCAGTTGCTGCGTTGCCGGCGTTGACGGCGGCGATCTCGAGCGAGTTGACCGACGGGTCCCAGTTGCCGCTGCACTTCCCCGCAACCATCGCGGCGCCGCACAGCCGCGCGCCGTTCGAGAACGAGACCGTGCCGTTGACATAGATCGTGCCGCTACCGGAGTAGACCGCGGTGTCGTTGCCCGCCAAGCTCAGGTTGCCGTCGATGAAGATCGTGCCGAGCACGGTCAGCGTCCCAGGCGAGCCGTAGGTGTAGGCGAGCCTGCCGATCAGGGTGTTGGAAGCGTCGTAGAACTTGCAGTCGAAATCGTTACCCGTGGTGGTGCCGGTGATCTTGAGCAGCCGCACCGTGCCGAGGCTCGTGTCGCGCGTGGTGCTGCCGGCGCTGTCGAAGCGCAGCGACCCTACGGTCGAGCCGGCGCCGCACGGGTTCCTCGGCCCGGGCGCCGCGGTCTGGTAGGCCGCGTCCGCCTGGGTCGCGCCGAGCGGGGGCTTCGTCAGCGAGATCGGTGTCGACCCGTAGGTATCGGCCCAGATGCCGGACCCGGTTCCGCTCGTCGGGACGCCCTGGGTGCTGCAGATCATGTTCAGCCAGCCGTGGAAGGAGACCTGGCACCCGCCGACGACCGTCGCCTTGGTGAGTTGGTTGGCTGCACCCGAGGAACCGACGGGTGACGAGTTGCCGGAGGTCTGGAACTTGCCGCCGACATAGAGCGAGACCTTCGAGCCTGTCGCGGGATTCGCGATCAGCGGGGCGCCGCCGCCGATCAGGCAGAGCGAGCCGGCGACGTACACGGGCACCGTCACCGAGGCACCGGCGCCGATCGAGTTGCCGGTCCCGGCGATGGCCGTGCAGTCGGGGGTGGGGTCGGCCATCACGAAGCCATAGGTGTAGACCGGAGAGATGGCGGTACCACTCTGGTGGGGATCGACCGTCTCCTCGACGCGCCGCGTCACCTTGCCGTTGGGCGAGGTCGCGTTTGCGACGACGGTCCAGCGGCCGTCGGCGTTCTTCGTGCCCGAGTAGGTGCCGGTGCCGCCGTCGAAGCTGTACGACGTGCTCGCGATCGTCGTCCCGACGGCTTGGGTTGCGGTCGGGTCGTTCAACCCGACCGTGTAGAGCGCCTTGTCGAGCCCCGCTTCGCCAATCGAGAGGGTGCGCGAAGACTGCCGCTCGCGACTCGAGTTGACCTGGCCCGCGCGGACGATCTCCACCGTCGCTGTGGTCGAGATCATCAGAACGGTGACGATCGAGAGCGCGAGGATCAGCGTCTGGCCGTCCTGGGCGCTCAGGCGCCGGCCGAGCATTCGGAGGGTGTTCGTGGCTGTCGTCAGGGTGCGCGTCATGGATTGCTCGCCGGCGCGTACATAAAGGGTGCCGCGTTGAAGCATCGGTACGAACCGCGCTCAGGTCCTCCCTCAAACGAGGGAACCGTGTAGGGCCCCTCAAGGGCGGCGCCACGAGTGCCGATGCCGTAGAGGTCCTGATGTCTTACTCTCCGAAGCAGCGGCTGCTCGACGAGCGTGGGTTCACGCTGATCGAGTTGATCGTCGTGATGCTGATCATGAGCACCGTGCTGCTCGGTCTGACAACGGCGATGATCTCGGGCACGAGCTCCGAGGTGGTGATCGCCAAGCGTCAACAGGCACAGGCAAACGCGCGGCTTGCTCTCGAGCGGATGCGGCTCGACATTCATTGCGCAAGCGCGTCTCTCCCACCACAGGAGAACGGCTACGGCGGTTTCACACTCACGCTCACCGAGACGCAAAACGTCTGTCCGAGCGTGACGAACCTGCCCTCGGGCGTGCAATGGTGCACGATCCCCTACGCGGGCAGCACGACGCGCTTTCAGTTGTTCCGCGAGACCTCGGGCAGTTGCGACGGTCTCGCTACGACACTCCTCGTCGATTTCATCTCGGCGCCTGTCGCCGGCTGGCCGACGAACACTGCGAGCACCCCGACGCCTGTGGACTTCATCGGCAACATCTGGCCGACTCAGCCCACCTGCGCAACGGGTTCGCTGCCGACGGTTGCGATCGACATCGCTGTCTCGCCTGACGCGAGCCACCCCGAGGGCCAGTACGAGCTCAAAGACGCGATCGCCCCGCGAAACTCGCTGCCCTGCACCTAACCTCGTAGCTGCCCTGCACACCTAACGGTGTGCCCGGTGTCGCAGGACGCGGTGTCGCGCGACGGGACTACCTCGGCTGAGCGAAGCGCAGGCCGGTCGAGTCGGCCGGCACCGGTGCAGCAGGCGCCGGTGCGACCGGGCGGGAAGGTGCCGGCCGATCGTCACCGCGCTCAGAGTTCCTCGCCTCGGACACCGTGTGCACCTTGAGCGCGCGCTCGAGCGCCACGAGAAAGTCGTGGCGATTGGAGGATGCGTTCGCGGCGACCTCACGGTCGACGCGGCCCTTGAGCACGAGGTCGATCAGAGCCTGGGTGAACGTCTGCATCTTGAAGTAGTCGCCTTCGGCGATCGCCTCGGAGATCTCGTCTGCTCTGTCCTCACGGATCAGGTCGGCGATGCGGGCGTTCACGATCATCACCTCGACGGCTGCCACGCGTTCGCCCGAGACGGACGGAAGCAACCGTTGGCTGACGATCCCGCGCAGCACGCCGGCGAGGATCGAACGCACCTGCTGCTGTTTCGCCTCCGGGAAGAACTCGATCATGCGGCCGATCGTCTCGGCGGCATCGACGGTGTGCAGGGTCGAGAAGACGAGATGCCCCGACTCTGCCGCCTGCAAGGCGGTCTGCGCAGTTTCGGCGTCACGAAGCTCGCCGATCAAGATCGTGTCCGGGTCCTGGCGAAGCGCTCGGCGCAACGCCTGGCCAAAGCTCTCGGTGTCGAGGCCGACCTCCCGCTGATTGACGATCGACCGATGGTCTGGATGGAGGATCTCGATCGGATCCTCGATCGTCACGATGTGGGAGTCGCGCGACCGGTTGATGTAATCGACCATCGCAGCGAGGGTCGTCGTCTTCCCGGAGCCCGTTGCCCCGGTCACGAGCACGAGGCCGCGGGGCTCTTCAGAGAGCACCTCGACGCCGGGCGGGAGCCCGAGATCCTCGAATTGGGGGACGATCTTCGGGATGACGCGGAATGCAAAGCTGATGGCGCCTCGCTGGCGAAACGCATTGACGCGAAACCGGGGGAGGTCGCCGGATGTGTAGGCGAGGTCGAGGTCTCCTGTTTCGTGGAAGATGTCGTAGTTCTTCGGCACTGCCCGGGTGACGGTACGCAGGCAGGTGTCGAGATCGGAGTCCGTCAGATTCGGGCCCGCCATCGGCGTGACGTTGCCGTCGAGCCGGAGCAGCGGCGGCCGCCCGACCTTCAAGTGAATGTCGGAGGCGCCGGTCCCGACAGCGCGCCGAAGAAGCTCGTCCAGTTCCATATCCAGTCGTGTCGGCAGCGAGCCGGGGCAGCTTTAGCGGCGACCGAGCTGTGCGAGCAGGCGGAGCGGCACCCGGGCGACGCCGTGTTGCTCGCCGGGCGCCGAAAGCTCGCCGAGCAGCAGGCGCTCGATGCTGCGCCAGAGAAGCTGTGTTCTCGCGATCCGCCATGAGGCACGCGGCCAGCTGTCGAAAGCACGTTTGAGCCTCCACGACGCACCGTGGAGCGGGGCCAGAGCAGCGTCGACCGCAAGGTCGTAGCTCGTGAGGTCCGCGGCGCGGCCGGCCAGCAGGTCGAGGACTGCCGCGGCAGCGAGCCGTGAGGAGACGAAGCACTCGTACATACCGTCGCCCGACACGGGGTCGATCAGCCCCGCGGCGTCACCGACGAGCAGGGCCCGCTCGCCGGCGATCGACATGCCGGGGCGGCGATACGGGAGCCTGTGACCACGCAGTTCCTCGAGTTGAGCAGGATCGAGGCCGTGCGCCGCGCAGACGCGGGCGAGGTGCTGACGAATGCTCGGGCCTTCGCGTTGCCAGGCCCCCACCCCGACGTTCACGTGGTCGCCCTTCGGAAACACCCAGCCGTAGCCACCGGGAATGTCCGCAAGCTCGACAACCGCACGCCGTGCATACCGGTCGCGCGAAACGACAGCGTAGGAGACGTTGCCTTCGTAGGCGATGCCGTAGGTGATCCCCGCGCCGAGGCCGAGCGTCCGTGCGGTCGTGCCGTTCGCCCCGTCCGCACCGACGATCACATCTGCCGGTGCGTTCAGCAGGTCGAGGGTGGTGCCTTCGCGGACTTCGACGCCCCGCTCGCGGGCTGCCTGAAGAAGGAAGGCGTCGAGATGGCGGCGCTGGGTCATGTGGATGACCGGCGACGCCGAGCGCCGAACGACGGACGCGCGATAGCGAAACCGCAACTCGACCACGTCGACGTGCTCCTCCACCACCGGCGCCGGGTCGACCGGGCACTGTCTGAGAGCCCGGGTCGTCAGGCCGCCACCGCAGGGCTTGTCGCGTGGAAAGCTCGCCTTGTCGACGAGCAGAACATCCGCGCCTCCGTCGGCCAGGTGAATTGCAGTGGTCGAGCCCGCCGGGCCACCGCCGACGACGAGCACGTCGAAGCGCTTCATGCCGATGAGGCTACAATCCGCCGCGCTTCCCCGGGGGTGTGCCCGAGCGGCCAAAGGGAACGGGCTGTAAACCCGTCGGCTCAGCCTACGGAGGTTCGAATCCTCCCGCCCCCATCGTTGAGAGACCCGCCGGCGCCGGTGTGCCCTACCGGATGCTCAAGGAACAACGCGATCGGTCGATACGTACGGGGTGGCAGCCGAGCCGTTGATTCTCGTCGCCGACGACGACGAAGACATTCGTCTACTCGTGCAGTTGCGCCTCGAACGATCCGGGTACAGAGTGGTCGCGGCACGTGACGGGGCCGAAGCGCTGTCGCTCGCACGCG
>JBBQQI010000009.1:0-41881 GCA_038216085.1 Gaiellales bacterium
CGCCTCGGCCTGGATCCGTGTGCCGGCGCCGACGCTCGTGTCGTTCTCGATCAGCGACCCGCGTCCGAGGATGCAGTCGTCGCCGAACGAGACGCGCTCGCGGATGCACGACTGGTCGCCGACGATGCAGTTCGCACCGACCGTCGAGCCTGCGAAGACGATTGCGCCGGTCGAGATGACGGTGCCCGCGCCGATCTGCGTCGGCGGGAGCGGGTCCCGCTTCGCTGTCGACGACGCGCCGAGTGAGGGCTGCTTCCCGACGACGGCGTTCTCGAGCACGCGCACCCCTTCGCCGAGTACGGTGCCTTCGTAGACGATCGCGCTCGGATGGATCTCCGCCATCAGTGCGCGGCGTTCAGCGAGTTGGTCAGCATCTCGAGAGCGCGCACGACCCGGGCGCCGTCGCGCGCGACCTTGGCCTTGTCGTGCTGCCCGTCGATCAGCTCGAGGAAGTAGGAGCACTCGAGCCGAAGCGGCTCTGCGGTGGAGATCTTCGGGATCGAGATGTCGCCGGAGTGGAGCTCGCCCGCAGCTCCCGCGCGCTTCTCGTAGACGGTCACCTTCCGCTCGGGCTCCATGTCGTCGAACACAACCATCTTCTCGTCGCCGACGACGGTCATCTTCCGCATCTTGTGCGGGTCGAGCCACGACAGGTGCATGTGGGCGATCTTGCCGCTCGGAAAGCGCAGGAAGCAAAACACCACGTCCTCGACGCCGGGGTGGATCGACGCGCTCCCCTGCGCGGTCGCGAGCTCCGGATCCTCGTCGAGGAAATAGAGGATCACCGAGAGGTCGTGGACACCGAGCGACCAGAGCGCGTTCTCGTTCGAGCGCACGATGCCCAGGTTGACCCGGTTGCCGTAGACGCAGAGCACGTCGCCGAGCTCGCCCTTGTCGATCAGCTCCTTCACCTTCAGCACGCCCGGGTGGTAGAGCAGGAGGTGCCCCGGCATCAGCACGAGGTCACTGGCCGATGCGAGCGTCACGAGCTCGTCCATCTCCGCGGCGCGCATCGCCGGCGGCTTCTCGACGAACACGTGCTTGCCCGCCTCGAGCGCCTGCTTGGCGAGCTTGTAGTGCGTCGGCACGGGCGTCGCGATCACGACGGCGTCGAGGCCGTCGTCGTCGAGCATCTCCTCGAAGCTCGTCGTCGGACGGGCGTTCGGGTAGCGCTCGCCCAGCGGCGCGAGGTGCTTGTCGTCGAGGTCGCAGACCCAGGTCAGGTCCGTGAGCTCGTCGAAGTTGCGGGCGAGGTTCGGCCCCCAGTAGTTGAGGCCGACGACGCCGACCCTGGTCATAGCTTCCAGACCTTGCCGTCGATCTCGTGGCCCTTGGTCGCGTTGCGGAAGTCGACGATCACCTTGCCGCGCGCGACGACGTCGCCGTAGTCGATGCCGGAGTGGTTGGTCACGATCGCGACGCAGTCGTAGTTCTCGGGCGCGAGCGGCGATGACGTCATGCCGTCGAACTTCGGCACGAACGGGTCGTGGTAGGAGACGTCCGCGCCGGCGTTCTTCAGCAGGTGGATCAGCTTCTCGGCCGGCGTCTCGCGCGCGTCGCCGATGTCGGGCTTGTAGGCGACGCCGATGATCAGGATCTTCGCGCCGCTGACCGACTTCGACGCGCCGTGGTTGAGCGCCTGTGAGATCAGCGAGCGGCAGAAGTACGGCATGTTGTTGTTGACCTCGCCGGCGAGCTCGATGAAGCGCGTCGAGAAGTCGAACTCACGTGCCTTCCAGGTGAGGTAGAAGGGGTCGATCGGGATGCAGTGCCCGCCGAGGCCCGGCCCGGGCTTGAACGACGCGAAGCCGAACGGCTTCGTCGCGGCGGCCTCGACCACTTCCCACACGTCGATGCCCATGCGGTCGGTCAGCTGCGCGAGCTCGTTGACGAGCGCGATGTTGACCGCGCGGTAGATGTTCTCGAGCAGCTTGGTGAGCTCGGCCGCCTCGGGCGTCGAGACCTCGTGCACGGTGTCGATCGCGGTGCGGTAGACGTCCGCCGCTGCCTTGGTCGACTCCGGGTTGATCCCGCCGACGATCTTCGGCGTCGTCTTCGTCGTCCAGTCCTCGCGGCCTGGATCGACGCGCTCGGGCGACATCGCGAGGTAGAAGTCCTCTCCGGCCTTCAGACCCGACCCTGCTTCGAGGATCGGCTGCACGATCTCGCGCGTCGTCCCCGGCCACGTCGTCGACTCGAGCACGACGACCTGGCCGCGCTGTAGCACCGGCGCGAGGCTGCGTGAGGCGCGCTCGATGTAGGAGAGGTCCGGCTCGCGCTGGCGCGAGAGCGGCGTCTGCAGCGCGATCAGCACCGCGTGCGCCTGCTTCAGCTGCTCGTAGTCCGTGGTTGCGACGACGAGGCCCTTCGCGGTCAACACCGCCAGGCGCTCGGAGCTGACGTCCTCGATGTGGCTCTCGCCCTTGTTGAGCGCCTCGACGATGTGGGCCTGCACATCGACGAGCAGCACGCGCTGTCCGGCCTCGCCGAAGGTCGCCGCGAGCGGCACGCCGACGTAGCCTGCACCGATCACGGCGACGTCGTAGTGGGGCTGCCCTGACACGGCGGTCAAGCGTACAGTGCTGCCGCGATCCGCTCGGAGGCGTGCCCGTCGCCGTAGAGCGGCGGCGCCTCCGCCGGGAACCGCGCCGAGGCGAGCGCCTGCCGGAGCTCTCCCGGCGAGTCCGGATCGACGAGCGCGTTCGCGCCCGCCTCGACCGTGTCGACCCACTCCGTGCTGCGCCGGAGCGTCACACACGGCACGCCGAGCCAGTACGCCTCCTTCTGCAGGCCGCCCGAGTCGGTGACGACGGCGGAGGCGCCCGCGACGAGGGCGAGCATCTCGAGGTAGCCGAGCGGCTCGACCGCCTCGATGTTGGGGCCGAGGCGGATGTCGTGCTCGTCGAGCACGCGCCGGGTGCGCGGGTGGATCGGGAAGACGAATCGCGCTTCGGTGCCGTTGATCGCTTCGACGAGCCCGGCGAGGCGGGCCGGCTCGGTGTTCGCCTCCCGGTGGATTGTCAGCGCGGCGTAGGGCCGGGCGTGGGGCGAGTCCCGACGGCGTGCGAGCGGCTCGAAGAGACGTGTTGCGTCGGCCATCACGTCGCCAACCACCTCGCGCCGGCCCGGCACGCCCTCGGTCTCGAGCTGAGCCGAGGAGCGCTCGTCGGGACAGAAGAGGAGCGAGGCGATGCGGTCAACCTCGATTCGGTTTCGCTCCTCCGGCATCGTCAGGTCGAAGCTACGGAGGCCAGCCTCGACGTGGGCGACTGCGATCTCTTCGCCCGCGGCGTGCGCCCCGGCGAGCGTCGTGTTCGTGTCGCCGAGCACGAGCACCCAGTCGGGCCGCTCGCGCTCCAGCACCTCGCGGATCGGGATTGTCATCGCTGCCGCGTCAGCCGTTCGGAGATCAAGGCGGTGCTGCGGCTCGGGCAGTCCGAGCTCGTCGAAGAAGACCTGCGACATCTCCGGGTCCCAGTGCTGGCCGGTGTGCAGCACGATCTCCTCGATGCCGGCCGCACGCAGCGCGAGCGACAGCGGCGCGGACTTGATGAACTGCGGGCGGTTGCCCACAACGGTGAGGACTTTCATCGGCCGCTACGATACGCGGCGCTTCACGGGCCGTTAGCTCAGCTGGTAGAGCAGGGGACTCTTAATCCCAAGGTCGAAGGTTCGATCCCTTCACGGCCCATCCCGCGATCACTGTTTTGGCTCGGGTTTGGTTCGGCGGTAACGGCCGGTTTATGATCGGCGGCAACGTCGGGGGCCAACCGCAAGGAGGGGTCATGAGCCGGGCTGGGAAGTTCGTCGTGCTGTGCAGCGTCGTTGCGCTGGTGGTCGTCGCCGCGGGTCAGGGGAGCACCAATGCCTCGCACCGAGGCGGAACCCTGAAGCTCTACGCCAAGGCAGCAGGAGGCACGCTCGACCCTCAGGTCAACTACACCCTCGAGTACTGGCAGCTCTTCCAGGCGACCTACGACGGCCTCCTCGCCTTCAAGAAGGCGGGCGGCAACGACGCCTTCACCGTTGTGCCTGACCTCGCCCAGAACCTTCCGACGCCGACGAACGGCGGCAAGACCTGGGTCTTCAAGCTGCGCTCCGGGATCAAGTTCTCGAACGGCGCCCCGCTGACCGTGAACGACGTCGTCGCCTCCCTCAGGCGCATCTTCAAGGTGAAGAGCCCGACATCGGGGACGTTCTACGCCGGCATCGTCGGTGCGAAGGCTTGTCTCGCGAAGCCGGCCACCTGCACGCTGAAAGGCGGCGTGATCGGCAATGCGAAGGCGAATACCGTCACGATCAACCTGATCGCTCCGGACCCGGAGTTCAAGTACCGCCTCGCCGTTCCGCACGCCACCATCGTCCCGGCCGGCTCGCCGACCAAAGATGCCGGCACCAAGCCTCTTCCCGGCACGGGCGCCTACTACTTCGCCTCGTACGACCCGAACAAGCAGCTCGTGATGAAGCGCAACCCGAACTTCAAGGAGTGGTCGCATGCGGCGCAGCCGGACGGCTACCCGGATCAGATCGTCGAGTCGTACGGGCTGACCGTCGAGGCTCAGGTCACCGCGGTCGAGAACGGTCAGGCCGACTGGACGTACGAGAACGTGCCGGCCGACCGCCTCGGCGAGATCGGGACGAAGTACGCGAGCCAGGTGCATGTCGAGCCGTTGACGGCGTTCTGGTACCTGCCGATGAACGTCAACCTGCCGCCGTTCAACAACCTGAAGGCGCGCCAGGCGGTCAACTACGCGATCGACCGCAACGCGGCCGTGAAGATCTTCGGTGGGCCGAACCTCGCGACTCCGTCGTGCCAGGTGCTGCCGCCCGGGTTCCCCGGGCACCAGGACTACTGCCCCTACACGAAGAGCCCCGGCACGAAGTGGTCGGCGCCCGACGTTGCGAAGGCAAAGCAGCTCGTCAAGGAGTCGGGCACCGCGGGCCAGAAGGTCACCGTCTACTCCTCGGACGACGAGGTGAACAAGGCGATGGCCGTTTACACCCAGAGCGTCCTCAATGAGATCGGCTACAAGGCCTCCGTCAAGCCGATTTCCGTGAACATCTTCTTCACGTATGTCCAGAACACGAAGAACAAGGTGCAGATCAACGTGCAGCAGTGGTACCAGGACTACCCCGCTGCCTCCGACTTCCTCTACATCCTGTTCGGTTGCGAGTCGTTCCATCCGGGCAGCGACTCGAGCATCAACTTCTCGGGCTTCTGCAACAAGCCGATCAACGCGCAGATGCACAAGGCGCTCAAGCTCGGTGTCACGAACGAGGCCGCCGCGAATGTGCTGTGGGCGAAGATCGACAGGCAGGTGACCGATCAGGCGCCCATGGCGACGCTGTTCTCGCCGAAGCACCTCGACTTCGTCTCGAAGCGCGTCGGCAACTTCACATTCAGCAAGCAGTTCTACTGGCTCGTCGACCAGTCGTGGGTGCAGTAGGCGTGCGTGTGGGGGCGGGGCCGAGGCTCCGCCCCCACTGACCACGTCGGCGTGAGCGCCGCAGCGACCGACGGGGCTCGCGTCTCGGAACGAGAGCAGGTTCCTGTCGGTGCGAGCCCGTGGGCGCTGGCGCGGCGGCGGTTGCGGCGCAACACGATCGCGATGGTGATGCTCTGCGTTCTCGCCGTCATTGTCGTCGCCTGCCTCGCGGCGCCCATCTACGCCCACCACGTCGCGCACACCAACCCGTTTCGGTCGAACCTCGATGGGACGACGGTCGTGAACGGGAAGAGCGTGCCGGTGATGCCGCTGAGCACGACGGGCCTGGGGCTCGGGTCTGTCCCGATCGGGCCGACATGGGATCCGGCCCACTTCCTGCTCGGAGCAGACGACCAGGGGCGCGATGTCGCCGCGCGGCTCCTCTACGGCGGGCGCAACTCGCTTCTGATCGGCACGGCGGCGGCGTTGATCACCTGCTTCTTCGCGACGATCGTCGGCATCCTCGCCGGGTTCTTTGGCGGACTGCTCGACGGCGTGCTCTCGCGCCTGCTCGATGTCGTCTGGGCGTTTCCGGTGTACCTGCTCGCAATCAGCCTCTCGACCGTCCTGCTCCAGCGCAGCTTCTCGATCGGCCCGCTGAAGCTCCAGTCGGGCAGCCTGCTCCTCCCGATCCTCATCATCGGCGTCGTCTACATCCCGTACGTCGCTCGCCCGATTCGCGGGGAGGTGCTGTCCTTGCGCCGGCGCGAGTTCGTCGAGGCCGCCGAGGGGCTCGGTGCGTCGACCTGGCGCGTGCTCTGGAGCGACATCCTCCGCAACGTCGTCACGACGGCGATCGTCTTCTTCCCGCTGATGCTCGCGATCGACATGCTCACGGAGGCTGCGCTCTCGTTCCTCTCGATCGGCGTCCAACCCCCGGACGCGAGCTGGGGAACGATCATCCTCGACGGCCAGGGGCTGCTGTACACGCGACCCACGGTCGCGATCGCTCCCGGGATCGCGATTGCGGTCACCGTCCTCGCGCTGAACGTGCTCGGCGACGGCGTCCGCGACGCGCTCGATCCGAGGGCGAAGCTGCGAGTGTTCGACTGATGCTCCGTTTTGCCGCCCGGCGGCTCGTGTCGATGGCGTTCGTGCTGTTCTCGATCAGCGTGCTGACATTCCTGATCTTCTTCGCGACGCCGGGAGTCGATCCGGCCGCGCGCATCGCCGGGAGGAACGCCGACCAGCAGACGCTGCGCCTGGTGCGCAAGGACTTCGGCCTCGACAAGCCGCTACCTGTCCAGTACGGCCTGATGATGAAGAAGCTGTTCATCACGCGCGACCTGACGTCCTTCGTGAACCGTGGTGCGAAGGTGATCCCGCAAGTGACGCAGGCTGCGCCCGTCACCCTCTCGCTCGTCTTCGGCGCCGCGGTGATCTGGGTCGTGATGAGCATCGCGATGGGTCTGCTCGCCGCGGTCTTCCGCGGCTCGCCGATCGATGCGGCGGTGATGATCGTCGGCCTGATCGGGATCTCGATGCCGGTGTTCTGGCTCGGCGAGGTGGTCAACCTCCTCTCGCAAAGCCGTTTCCACCACACGATCTTCTTCTCGTGGGTGCCGCCGCTCGGCTACATCTCGTTCACGCAGTCGCCCTGGGGTTGGTTCAAGGCTCTCCTGCTCCCGTGGCTGACCCTGTCGGTGCTCTTCATCGGCATTTACGCGCGCGTGCTTCGGTCGGCCCTCGTCGAGGCGCAGGAAGAGGACTACGTCCGCACTGCGCGCGCCAAGGGGATCACCGAGCGCCGGGTGATGCTCCGCCACGCGTTGAGGACGTCGCTGATCGCGTTCGTCAGCCTCTTCGGCCTCGACTTCGGAGCGCTCGTCGGTGGCGGCGCCCTCCTCACCGAGGTCGTGTTCGGCCTCCACGGCATCGGCAAGCTGACGTTCGACTCGTTGCAGAACCTCGACCTCCCCGTGATCCTCGCGACCGTGATCTACGCGGCGTTCTTCGTCGTGCTCGCGAACGCGGTCGTCGACCTCGTCTATGCCCTGCTCGATCCACGGGTCCGTCGTGCCTGAGCTGACCTCGCCGCTCCTCGAGGTGCGTAGCCTCGACGTCTCCTTCCGGACCGAAAACGGTCTCGTGCACGCGGTGGATGGGCTGTCGCTGTCGCTCGCGCTCGGCGAGGTCATCTGCATCGTCGGCGAATCCGGCTCGGGGAAGACCGTCTCGATGCTCGCCGTGATGCGTTTGATCCGGGATCGGAACGCGGTCATCAAGGGCGAGGTGCTCTACCGGGGGCGCGACCTGCTGAAGCTCTCACCGAGTGAGATGCGGGAGGTTCGCGGCGGCGAGATCGCGATGATCTTCCAGGACCCCATGACCGCTCTGACGCCCGTCTACCGAGTCGGCTGGCAGATTGCGGAGCAGCTGCGGGCTCACGAGGAGCTGACGCGCAAGCAGGCTCGCCGGCGGACGGTCGAACTGCTGGCCGAGGTCGGCATCTCGAGCCCGGAGCGGCGCATCGACGACTATCCGCATCAGTTCTCCGGCGGCATGCGCCAGCGCGTGATGATCGCAATGGCGCTCTCGTGCAACCCATCCCTCCTGATCGCCGACGAGCCGACGACCGCGCTCGACGTGACGATTCAAGCGCAGATCCTCGAGCTGATGAAGCGCCTGCAGCGCGACTACGGCTCCTCGATTCTCCTGATCACGCACGACATGGGCGTCGTCTCCGAGATCGCCGAGCGGGTGGTCGTGATGTACGCGGGCAGTGTCGTCGAGGAAGGCCCGAAGGCGGCGATCTTCCACGACCCGCAGCATCCATACACCTGGGGCTTGCTCGGCTCGATCCCGCGGGTCGGCCGGCGCGTACAACGCCTCGCCGCCATTCCGGGGTTGCCGCCGTCGTTGCTGGCCCCGCCGGCGGGCTGCCGGTTCGGGCCTCGCTGCGTCCATCGCTTCGACCGATGCTCGATCCGGCCCGAGTTACTCGAGCGCGTGGCGCCGGGCCGCGCCGACGCCTGCCATCTCGACCAGTCCGTGCGGCCGGCACTCCGCCGAGGGTCGGCGGTGTGACCGAGGTCCTGCTGGAGGCCGTCGACCTGACCAAGCACTTCCCGGTGGGCTCCGGGCTGTTCCACCGCGGCGCGAAGGAGGTCGTGCATGCGGTCGACGGTGTATCGCTCGAGGTTCGCCGCGGCGAGACGCTCGGGATCGTCGGCGAATCGGGCTGCGGCAAGTCGACCCTCGGCCGGACGCTCGTGCGCCTGCTCCAGCCGACGAGCGGCACGGTTCGGTTCGCCGGCACCGACATCACAACGCTCTCGCGGCGGGAGCTCCGGCCCTTTCGCCGAGAGATGCAGATGATCTTTCAGGACCCGTACGCGTCACTGAACCCCCGCAAGCGGGTCGGCCAGATCCTCGAGGACCCGTTTCGGATCCACCGGGCCGGAGGCTCGCGCGAGATCCGCAACAAGGTGCAGCGGCTGCTCGAGGTCGTGGGACTGTCGCCGGATCACATCAATCGCTATCCGCACGAGTTCTCGGGAGGGCAGCGCCAGCGCATCGGTGTCGCGCGTGCGCTCGCGTTGAACCCCCAGCTGATCGTCGCGGACGAGCCGGTCTCCGCCCTCGACGTGTCGATCCAGGCACAGGTGATCAACCTGCTCGACGATCTCCAGGACGACTTCAACCTGACGTACGTGTTCATCGCGCACGACCTCGGCATCGTCCACCACGTCTCCGACCGGATCGCCGTGATGTACCTCGGGGTCGTGGTCGAGCTGGGAGGCTCGGACGACCTCTTCACCCACCCGATCCACCCCTACACCGAGGCCCTGCTCTCGGCGATCCCCGCGATCGAGACCGGTGAGGAGGAACGAGACGACCTCCGGGAGCGGATCGTGCTCGAGGGTGAGGTTCCGAGCCCGATCGACCCGCCGGCCGGGTGCCGCTTTCATCCGCGGTGCGCGTATGCGACCGAGGTCTGCCGCGTCGAGCGGCCGCAGCTGGAACTCCATCGCGACGGCCGTTTCGCGGCCTGCCACAACCCACTGGACCGAGGAGTGTGAGATGAGTGAAGGACGGATGGCCTGGGACGGCCACGAGACGTGGTACCGCGTCGTCGGCGACCTCGGGTCGGGGCCGACGCCGGTGATCATCTGCCACGGCGGCCCGGGCGCAGGCCACGACTACACCGAGCCGATCGCCGACCTCTCACGCTTCGGGCGGGGAGCCGTCCTTTACGACCAGCTCGGGTGCGGCAACAGCCGGCACCTGCCCGACGCGCCGGCCGAATTCTGGACGCCGCAGCTCTTCAAGGACGAGCTCGCGCAGCTCGCCCAGGAGCTCGGGATCGCCGACCGCTACGCGGTCGTCGGGCAATCGTGGGGAGGCATGCTGGCGATGGAATACGCGCTCGACCATCCCGCGGGCCTGCGGGCGATCGTGGTTGCCGATTCGCCCGCCAGCATGCCGCTCTGGGTCGAAGAGGCGAATCGCCTCCGGCGTGACCTTCCGCCCGATGTGCAGGCAACCCTCACGCGGCACGAGGAGGCGGGGACGACCGACGACCCGGAGTACGCGACGGCTGTCCGCGTCTTCTACGACCGGCATCTCTGCCGGGTTGACCCGTGGCCCGCCTGCGTCGACCGCAGCTTCGCGCAGATGGACGTCGATCCGACCGTCTACCACACGATGAACGGGCCCAGCGAATTTCATTGCGTCGGCACGCTCAAGACCTGGGACATCACTGACCGGCTGCACGAGATCGCCACACCGACGCTGCTCATCTCGGGCCGGTACGACGAGGCGACGCCGTACATCGTCGAGCAAGTCCACACGCGCATTCCCGGCGCCCGGTGGGAGCTCTTCGAGGAGTCGAGCCACATGCCGCACGTCGAGGAGCCCGACGCGTTCCTCGATTGTGTCGAGGGCTTCCTGCGCACGGTCGACTGAGTCGCGCCGCGACGGAGCGCCGTTGACCGCCGTCGCCGGGAGTGGAAGGATCCGCACGGTAGGTGGTGTGCGATTGAGGTTGCTCGACCGGTTGCTGCTACCTGCGGTCGCGCTCTGCGCCGCGCTCGTCGTCGCCAGTGGGACGGCAGCGCCGCCGCGCGCCGCTCATCGCAACGCCGGCGGTGTGTCCTCCTGGGCGTCCTCGGCGATCCGGACCGCTTCGACCAGCAGACCACGCAGCACTCGCGCTTCCGCCTCCTGATCATGAGCTGGGCGCAGGGCGGACCGCCGCAGTACTTTTCGAGTCTCTTCGCGACGATGCGAGATGTGCCGATGCTCGGGATCAGTACCGGCGGGGGCGAAGGCGGCGGCGCGGAGACGATCACGTCCGGGCAGATCGCGCGTGGGGCGGGCGACGCGTTGCTGGTCGCGCTCAATCAGGCGATCGCGACCTGGGGCAAGCCGATCTACGTCCGGCCGCTCGCCGAGATGAACGGCCACTGGAACGCCTACTGCGCGTTCAACCGCGACGGCTCCGCGCGGAACGCAGACCACTCGACTGCGGCGTTCCGCAAGGCGTTCGCGCGGATCTACCTGATCGTGCACGGCGGCCCGCGCGTGAACGCGCGCCAGCGGGCGCTCAAGCTCCCGCCGGTGAGATCGGTACTTCCGGCGAGCCCCGAGGCGCGCGTGATCTTGAATCCGCAGGGCTATGGAAGCCCCGACCTCGCCGGGAACTCGGCCCAGTCCTACTATCCGGGGAACGCGTATGTCGACGTTGTCGGCAACGACCTCTACGACATCCGCGGCAAGGCAGAGTGGCCGGCTGCCGAAGCGCTCTATCGCGCACATCCGGGCAAGCCATATGCCTTTCCCGAGTTGGGCCTTTGGGGCATCGACGATCCCAGCTTCGTGACCCAGATGGCCGAGTTCGTGCGCTCACATCGCCGCACCGCGTTGCTGGGCTACTCCTCGGGACGTCCCGGTTCGGTCTTCGACCTCGCTGCGAAGACACGCTCGCTCGCGTCGTACAAGCGCGTGATCGCGCCGCTCGGCCACTAACGCACGAACCAGGTTCGCGAGCCTTGAGGGCAATCCGATCCCGTCGGTTCGGCGTAGCTCCTCGTAGCGAGTGATGTCCTCCCACCGATGGAAGAAGCCCCCGAGCGGTGCGCTCAGTACTCCGCCGAGGGACATTCCAGAAACCGCCAAGGAGCCAATAGTGACGGAGTCGAGTCTTTATGAAAGGCTGGGTGGTGCATTTGCCATCGCAGCAGTGGTCGACCAGTTCAGCGACGCGGTCGTGGAAAACCCGATCGTCGGCCAGCGATCGGAGAACCCCGCCCTCCGCGAATGGCACACCAACAACCTGGGCAGACTTCCAGGCCTCAAATTCATGCGCACCCTTTGGGTTTGCAATGTTGCCGGTGGCCCCTTCGAGTACGAAGCCACGAAGCCGGGGAGTACTCCTCTCGGCTTGGAAGTAGCCCATCGGGAGCTGAAGATCTCCCCGGCCGAGTTCGATGAAGTCGCCGCCGAGCTTGGCCGAACGCTTGACTCCTTCAAGGTGCCGGAACCGGAGAAAGGTGAAGTTCTAGCTGCGTTTGCCGCACACAAGGGCGAGGTGACGGAGGGCTACTCCCGTTAGTCGCGACTTGATGGCAGGCGGCGCGTCTTACCGTACGGTCGTCGCTCGGTCCCGTCTCGGGTAATCAGCCGCCATGAGCTTTGGAGAGATCATCGAGTTCGTGGGGAAGACGATCGACGGCGCCGGTGTCTTGGTGATCGTCGTGGGCATCGCTTACGCGGCCGGCGGTTACGCAACCCGCCGCGCGGGGGGACTTCCGTCTTATCGCCGGGGTCGGCAGGCGCTGGGACGAGCAATCCTCCTCGGCCTGGAACTCATCGTCGCCGCAGACATCATTCGGACTGTCGCGGTGTCACCGACATTTCGCAGCGTCGGCGTCTTGGCTGTGATCGTGCTTGTCCGGACGTTCCTTAGCTTCTCTCTCCAGGTCGAACTAGACGGGCGGTGGCCATGGCAGGTGCGGCACGATCCAACAGTTGACGTACGGCCGCCGGCGACATGATTCAGGAGGTCAGCACGCGCCGCCATTCTTCGGGTGAGCTTTACGCGCGAAGGCCCGCACGGAGCGGGCCTTCGCTGCTGCGTTCTGCGTGCAGCGTCCTAAAACGGAGCGATGCGCTGCGGCTTTGCCCAGGCGACGCGGATCAGCTCCGCTTCCTCCTCGACGGCCGAATCGGGCCTCGGGTTCGCCGACAGTCGTTTGCCGGTCGTGCGCCGTGGCGCCGTTGAGTCCCACGAGAGACGGTTCATGCGGGCACCTCCTGGGTGGTGTCGGATGAGGATGAGGGAACGGCGGGCGCCCGCGAGATGCGGATGTCGCCGCTGACGGTCTTGGCGCGGATCTCGACGAGCGGGCCGTCACCCGCGGGAGACTCGGGCGAGAGCTCGAGCTCCGAGACCGTGTCACCGCTGACCGTGTTGCAGTCGAGGAAGACCTTCGAGCCGCGGCGGACGCCGATGTGCACGTCGCCCGAGACCGAGTGTGCTGCGACCGTTCCGCGCAGCACGGCTCCGTGCTTCTGGTCGCCGCTGACCGTGTTCGTGGCGACGTTGTCGTAGGCCTCGTCGATCGACACGTCGCCGGAGACCGTGTTGACGGCGACGGCGCCGTGGACGGAATCGACAGAGACGTCGCCGGAGGCGGTCTGCACCGAGAGGGCAGCCGTGACCTCGCCGGCCCGCACGTCGCCGCTCGCGGTCTTGACGCCGAGCGCGCCCTCGACCCGTTGCAGCTCGACGTCGCCGGAGGCGCTGACGACGCTGACACTGCCGCTCGTCCCGTGGACTCTCAGGTCCGCGGACTTCGTGCGCACCGAGAGCGGTGAGCCGTGCGGCGTCCGGATGCGGCACGTGATCCCCTGGCGGCCGAAGAAGAAGCCGAAGTTGAAGCCGCCGCCGCGCTTGTTCGGGACGTCGACGAGCAGCTGGCGGCGGCCGTGATGGTCCTGAAGCTCGATGCGTGCCGCATCGACGAGCTCCTTGGACTCCTCGTCATGGCCGATCAACTCCACCTCGACGCGCGTCGTCTCGGCGGTCGCCTCGACCTCGATCTCGCCGCTTCTGAGCCGGAGGTCGATTTCGACCGGGCCGCTCACCTCGAAGGTCTTCTGCATCGTCAGTTCCTCCTAGCTCTGGGCGTAGCCCGAGAGGCGTTTGCCGCTCGAATGGACGGGGCGCGATTCGGTCGCCCGGGCGATCGCACGCACGAGCCACGCGTTGGTCGAGACGCCCTCGCGCGCTGCGGAGCGCTCGACCGTGACCTTGAGCGATTCGGGCAGACGCAGGCTGATCCGCGCCGAGAGCTCCTCGCCGACTGCACCGGCTCCTTCGCCGGGTGCCTCGACGAACACGAGCTCGGGCTCCTGGCCGGCGAGGCGAACCTCGATGTGGCCGGAGGGCAGTTTTGCGTTCAACTCCAGGGCGGCCTGGGAGAGCAGGTCGAGCAGCTTCAGGCGCAGGTTCGAGCCGAGCGCCTCGCCGAGGCGGCGCGCGATCTGCTCCGACCGCTCGTCGCCGAGCTCGGCGAGGCGTTGCAGATCGTCCTGGAGCCCTTCGAGCACAATGGTCAGATTCATTGTGATGTCAGTGTGACATCACTCGTAGCATCTGTCAAGCGTCACGAGTGCATTGCCCGCACATCATGCTCGACGTTCCGCCGGCTCGTGACGCGGTCAGCGTCGCCCACGAGTACCCTGGGCGGGTTCGTCTGCGCGGCAAATCCTGGGGGGAAATGGGTCAGACCGCCGAGAGCTCTTCGACCAGTCTCGCAGCCGAGGCGCTCCTCGACTCGCTCTACGGCAGCGCGCCGATCGGTCTCGGCTTCTGGGACTGCGACCTCCGGTACGTCCGCGTGAACGCAGCGCTCGCTGCGATGAACGAGCGCTCACCCGAGGATCACGTCGGCCGGACGTTCGCCGAGGTGGTGCCGCAGCTCGCGCACGTGATCGAGCCGATCGCCCGGCGCGTCCTGGAGACGAGGGAGCCGATCGTTGCGCTCGAGGTCTCTGCCGGGTCTCCGAGCCAGCCCGATCAGCAGCGGGACTGGCTCGCGAGCTACTACCCGGTCATCTCGGCCGACGGGTCGATGCTGGGTGTCGGCTGCGTGATCGAAGAGGTGACCGACCGCCGCCGCGCCGACCGCCGCGCGGAGCTCCAGCACTCGGCCACCCACATTCTGGCGGGCGCCGAATCGTTCGCCGTCGCCATTCCGCGCGTGCTCGAAGCCGTCTGCGAGACGCTCGGCTGGGACGTCGCCTGCCTCTGGTCTGTCGACCCGGAGCAGCCGCGGCTCACCTGGTCGAGGCCGGGGCTCGAGGTCGGGGGGTTCCTCGCGATGACCGAGCGCGCGGCGCTCGCGACCACGCTGCTCCCCGCGCGGGTGGCCGCCTCGGGTCAGGCCGAGTGGCTCGTCGACCTCTCCCCCGACCGTTTCTCGCGTGCCTCGGTCGCGGAGGCCGAAGGCTTGCGCTCGGGCGTCGCGTTCCCGATCTCGATCGACGGTGAGGTCGCCGGCGTGCTCGAGGTCTTCTCCCGCCAGCGCCGCCCAGAGGACCCGGAGCTGCGGGCGTCGCTTGCGTCGCTCGGTGTGCAGATCGGTCAGTTTGTGCTGCGCAAGCGCGCCGAGGACGAGCGCGCAAACCTGCTCGAGCGTGAGCGACGTGCCCGCGCCGATGCAGAAGCCTCGGCGGCAACGCTCCGGAAGCTGCAGCGCGTGTCCGAGGTCGCGCTCGAGCATCTCCCTCTGCCTGAGCTCTTGTCGTCACTCCTCGCGCGGATCGTCGAGGTCTTCGAAGCGGAGACGGCGGCGGTTTTCCTGCTCTCGGACGACGGGCTGCTCCGCATTCGCTCGTTCGTCGGTCTCGATCGGGAGATCGAGCACGCCGTCCCGATCCCGCTCGGTACGGGCCTTGTCGGTCGGGTTGCGGCGGACCGCGTACCACTCGTCGTGCCGGACCTCTCGAAGGTCGAGCTTGTCAGCCCGGTGCTCCGACAGCGTGGGATCAACTCGATAGTCGCGATCCCGCTCGTCGTCGACGACGACGTGATCGGTGTCGTGCACGCCGGCTCCACGGAGCACGCGAAGTTCTCGGATGACGACGCCCGCCTGCTGGAGTTGATCGCCGACCGGATCGCACTCGCGATCAACCAGGCGACACTGTCGGAGGCCGAGCGCGTTGCGCAAGAGCGTCTGCGCTTTCTGAGTGAGGCGAGTGTCGTCCTGTCGTCGTCACTCGATCTCGACTTGACGCTTCGCCGTGCGGCGCAGCTCGCGGTCGCGCGCTTCGCCGACGCAGCGGTGGTCGACCTCGTCGTCGGCGACCGGATCGAGCGAGTCGTGATCGAGGTCGCCGAGCAACGGATCACGGCCGAGATCCGTGACGGCCTGTTTGCGAATCCGCCGTCGCCGGACGACCTCGGCGGGTCTGCGAAGGTCGTGCGCACGGGGGAACCGGAGATCCTGCTCGATCTCGACGCAGACCCGTCGCCGCTCGCCCGGGTGACTCGCGGGCGGCCCGGGATCCAACGGACGGTCGACCTCCTGCGCCCGAAATCACTCGTCTACATGCCGCTGAAGGCGCGTGGCCATGTGCTCGGTGTGCTGGCGCTGATCCGGACGGTCGAGCGATTCCACGAGCGAGACGTTGAGACCGTGCGGGAACTCGCGGCGCGCGCCGCTGTCGCTGTCGACAACGCGCACCTCTTCCGCGACGCCGAGCTCACGCGCGACCGCCTGGGCTTCCTCGCCGAGGCGAGTGCGCGGCTCGGCGCGTCACTCGACGTCGACTCGGCGCTCGGCGAGCTCAGCTCGAGCGTCGCGGGGCGCCACGCGGACTGGTGCGCGATCCATCTCGCCGAGGAAGACGGCCGGCGCCTCGTGTCAGTTGCCCATCGCGACCCCGAGCGCTCAGCGCTGGCGCGGGCGGCGATCGCCGAGCTATCGGCGGCCGGCGCCACCGAGGGTGTCGGCCGTGTGATCGCAACGGGGACACCGGAGCTCTTCCCCGAGGTTCCCGAGGAGCTGCTCGTTGGCGCGGCCCGCGAGGTCGGCGTTCACTCGACGCTCGTCGTGCCGCTCGTCGCGCGCGGCCGGACGCTCGGCGCGATGAGCTGGGCGTGGGCGGAGACGGATCGTGCCTACGGGCCAGCCGATCTCGACTTCGCACTCGACCTGGCACGGCGGGCGGCGATCGCGATCGACAACACGCAGCTCTACCGCGAGGCCGAGGAGCGGGCGCAGGCGTCCCGCGTGCTCGCGTCTGTCGGCGACGGCGTGTTCCTCGTCGATCGGCAAGGCGTGATCAGAACCTGGAACCGGGCTGCTGCGACGGCGACCGGCCTGCGGTCGAGGGAGGTGATCGACCGCCTCGCCGTCGACGCGATTCCCGGTTGGGGTGCGATCGTCGCGCAGATTCCCGCTGCGGCCGCGGGCGGTGGGGCGCCGCGTGCCGAGTCGCTGCCGCTCGACCTCGGTGGGCGCGAGCTCTGGCTGTCGGTGCACGGCGTCGCCGTGCCGGACGGGACGGTCTACGCGTTCCGCGATCTGACCGAGGAGCGCGCGCTCGAGGCGATGCGCACCGAGTTCGTCTCGACCGTCTCGCACGAGCTCCGCACACCGCTCGCCGCCATCTACGGGGCGGCGATGACGTTGCGGCGCAGTGACGTCGCCCTCTCGGACGATCAGCGGGCGCGCCTGCTCGACGTGGTCTCGGGCGAGGCGGACAGGCTTGCGCGGACGGTCAACGACATCCTCTGGGCAAGCAGGCTCGATGCGGGCTCGCTCCATGTGTCGATCCAGAGCTGCGATCCCGTTGCCCTGATCCACGGCGTCGTCGAGGCACAGCGCGCGCACCTCGGCGGCGCGCACGACCTCGTGCTAACCGCCGAGGACGACCTGCCGCAGGTCGCCGGCGACCCCGACAAGGTCGGCCGCGTGCTGATCAACCTCGTCGACAACGCGGTCAAGTACTCACCGGACGGTGGCAAGGTCGACGTGCAGGTTCGTCAGACAGGTGGCCACGTCCGGTTCTCGATCGTCGACCATGGGCTTGGCATCCCGCTCGCGGAGCAGCGCCGGATCTTCGAGAAGTTCTATCGCCTCGACCCGAACATGACCCGCGGCGTCGGCGGCACCGGTCTCGGCCTCTACATCTGCCGCGAGCTCCTGCGCCGGATGGACGGCCGCATCTGGGTCGAGTCCGCCGGTCTCGGCCTGGGCGCCGCGTTCCACATCGAGCTGCCTGTTGCGGGCTCGTTCACCGCGCACTTCTTTTCAGGGTCTCGAACGAAACAGGGCGGCCGTGAGGCCGCCCTGTGACGTGCGTTCGTGTGCGCGAGTGCGCGTTCCGCTAGACCCGCGGTGCCGCGTCGTCGACGACGGTCGTGCGGCGGCGCGTGCCTCCGCCGACCCCGCCCCAGCTCGACCAGAACATGAGGGACAAGACGAGGCCGACCGCCCCGACGACCATCAAGATGATGCCGACCGTGTTGATGTTCAGGCCGGACACGCTGGCGTTGACCGCCCACGTGAGAACGGCGCCGACTGCGATCAGGATCAGACTGACTCCGGTGCCCATGAAATCCTCCTTTGTGCTCCCGACGGTGATCAGATGTGCCCGGTTGGGCAACGATTGAACGTCGCAACCGCCGATTCGGTTACGGCCCACGCAATCCGTGGTTTGTCTAGTGTTCGCGCGGGTGCGCAGGGGATCGATCATCCAGCTTGCCGCGATCGGCCTGGTGGCGGCCGCAATCGCCTCGGCCGTCGCGCTGCTCATTCCCTGGCTCCCCGTCGCGGCGGGCAAAGAGGCGACACGCATCCATTTCGTCTTCTGGTTCACGACGGCGATCTGCATCGGCGTCTTCGCAATCGTCGCCGCCGTGCTCGCCTACTCGATCTGGAAGTTCCGGGTCGGGCCCGACGATGACTCGGACGGGCCGCCGACTCACGGCCACACGCAGCTGGAGATCGTCTGGACGGCCGTCCCGGCCGTGCTCGTGACGGCAATCTCGATCGTCAGCGCGATCGTGCTCGCCCAGAACGGCCACGCAGGCTCGAATCCCCTCGTCGTCAAGGTGACGGCCCAGCAGTTCGCCTGGTCGTTCACCTACCCGAACGGGAAGACCTACGGCTCGCTGACGATCCCGGAAGGCCGCGCGACGAAGCTTGACATCACCGCCAACGACGTCATCCACTCCTTCTGGGTGCCCGAGCTCTCCCAGAAGCAGGACGCGCTGCCGGGCGCGCACAACTTCCTCATCGTCACGCCGACCCGCACCGGGACGTTTCCCGTCATCTGCACAGAGCTCTGCGGGCTCGGCCACGCTGCGATGCGCAGCCACGTCGACATCCTCACCACCGACAAGTTCGCGGCATGGCTGAAGGGCGGCGGCCAGAGCTCCGGCCCGCCGGGGCTCGCGGTCTACCAGCAGAACGGGTGTGGAGGCTGCCACGCGTTCAAGCCGGCCGGCTCGACCGGCAAGGTCGGGCCCGACCTCGACAACTTGGCGCAGGAGGCCGCGAAGGCAAAGCGCGGCGCTCTCGCCGCGTTCATTCACGAGTCGATCGTCAAGCCGCAGGCCTACCTCGAGCCCGGTTTCCCGGACGCGATGCCACACACCTTCGCTCAGCAGATCCCCGGGCCGAAGCTCGACCAGCTCGTCTCCTATCTCGCCCAGGGAGGCAAGTAGCGTGACCGACGTGGCGCACGCGCACGATCTCCACGCCGCACCGCCTGCGCCGACCGGATTCCGCCGGCTGACCGCGGCCGGCTGGCTGCGCGTGCTCTGGGTGACCCCCCTCTTCATCGGCATCGGCTTCGCCCTGCCGCTCCTCATCCGCTGGGCGGCGCACTGGGACCCGGTCTGGAAGGGCTCGGTGCTCGTGACGATCCAGCTCGTGACCGCGCCGATCGGGTTCCTCGTCGGCCTTGGCGGCTTCGACTACTGGGCGCACTACGCCTCCGGACGGCCGACACGGCCCGAGGACCACTCGAGCCACGGGGCGAGCTCGTGGCGCGACTACTTCCGCATCAACACCGACCACAAGGTGATCGGCGTCCAGTACGTCGTCACGACGATCATTTTCTTCTGCGTCGGCGGGATGCTCGCGATGCTCTTCCGGGCCGAGCTCGCCCAGCCTGGCGACCAGTACTTCAATCCGCAGACGTTCAACGTCCTGATCTCGAATCACGCGGCGCTGATGATCTTCCTCTTCGTCATCCCCGCCTTCGCAGGGCTCGGCAACTACGTGATCCCGCTGATGCTCGGTGCCTCCGACATGGCGTTCCCGCGGCTGAACGCGCTCTCCTTCTGGCTCCTGCCGATCGCAGGCGTGATGCTGATCGCCGGCATGGTCGTGCCGGGCGGGGGGCCGTCGGCCGGCTGGACGTGTTACGCGCCGCTCTGCTCACACCAGCCGCTCGGACAGGTGTTCTTCAACATGGGCGTCCAGTGGGCCGGCGCGAGCTCGATCATGACGGCGCTCAACTTCCTGGTCACGATCATCACGATGCGCGCGCCCGGCATGACGTTCTGGCGCATGCCGCTGCTCGTCTGGGCGAACTTCACGACGTCGCTGCTCGTCGTGATCGCGACCCCGTTCATCGCCGGCTCGCAGTTCTTCGTGATGTTCGACCGCGTCCTGCACACGAACTTCTTTGAGCACAGCGGGGGCGGGTACGTGCTCGGCTATCAGCACATCTTCTGGTTCTACTCGCACCCGGCCGTCTACATCATGATCCTGCCCGGCTTCGGGATCATCAGCGAGATCATCGCGGTGATGAGTCGCAAGCCAATCTTCGGCTACCGGCTGATGGCCCTGTCGCTGATGGCGATCCTCGTGCTCGGGTTCTCGGTGTGGGCGCACCATATGTTCGTCGCGGGGATGGCCGGCTGGCTGCGGGTGCCGATGATGGTCACCTCGATGGTGATCGCCGTGCCGACGGGGGTGAAGGTCTTCTCGTGGCTTGCGACCATGTGGAACGGGCGATTGCATTTCACGACGCCGATGTTGTTCGCCGTCGGGTTCATCGCCATGTTCGTCCTCGGTGGGCTGTCCGGCATCTACCTCGCGGCGGTGCCGATCGACATCCATGCGAGCGATACGTACTTCATCGTCGCTCACATCCACTACGTCCTCTTCGGCGGGTCCGTGTTCACGATCTTCGCCGGGATCTACTACTGGTTCCCGAAGATGACGGGGCGCATGTACGACGAGCGCCTCGGGAAGCTCCACTTCTGGCTGACGTTCGTCGGCTTCAACCTGACGTTCTTCCCGATGCACTACATCGGCCTCCAGGGGATGCCGCGTCGCGTCGCCGACTACGCATCGCGCTTCGCCGACATCAATCTCTTCATCTCGATCGCGTCGTTCGGGCTCGGCGCCTCGACGCTCGTCTTCCTCTACAACATGGCGCGCTCGTGGGCCCACGGCCCGCTGGCGCCCGGCAACCCGTGGCGGTCGTTGACGCTCGAGTGGCAGGTGTCCTCGCCGCCGCCGACCTTCAACTTCGACGAGGTGCCTCAGGTGGTCGGCAATCCGTACGAGTACGGAACGCCGGGTGCGCGCCATGCGATCTTCGGGTCCTCCGAGCGTGAGCCGGTCGGCGCCGACTGATGCACATCCTCGTGATCGCCAACGAGACGTCCGCGTCACAGACGCTGCTCGACGCGCTGCGCGGTGAAGCGGGCGCGGACGACCGCGTGACCGTCGTCGCTCCGGTCAACGAGCCGAACCAGGGCTACGTCGTCTACGACGACACGCGGCGCGCGTCGGCAGGCCGACGGCTGGAGCACACGCTGAAAGCCCTGCGCGAAGCGGGGCTGACTGCGCAGGGGTTCGTCGTCGAGACCGGACCGGTGCAGGCGGCGAAGGACGCACTCGCACAGCTCGAGCCCCCGGTCGACGAGATCGTCGTCTCGACGCACGGCGCCGAGCGATCCGGCTGGATGCGCCGCGATGTGGTGTCGGAGATCGAGCGCGCTGCGAAAGGGGTGCCGGTCAAGCACGTCGTCGTCGAGCCGCGCCCAGGCGCCGAGGCAAACGTGCTCGTGATCGCCAACCAGACTGTCCTCTCGGACGAGCTGCTCGCTCGCATCCGTGCCCGGGCGGCGAAGAGCCCGGCGAGCTTCCTGATCGTCGCGCCGCAGAGCGACGACGAGGAGCACGCCGACGCAGACCGTCGCCTGAAGCGCGCGCTCTCCGAGCTACGCGGCGAAGGCATCGACGCGCACGGGCAGGTCGTGCATCCCGACCCCTATACAGCGGCGCGCCATGTGGTGAACGACGAGCGGGTGGACGAGATCATCGTCTCGACATTCCCCGGCGAGCGGAGCGGCTGGCTGCGGCGCGACCTCGTCGAGCGCCTGCGCAAGGACACGCGGCTCCCGGTCGACCACGTCATCTCGCCGGTCCGGCAGCAGGTGGGCGTGTGAGCGCATTCGCCGAGGGTGGCGAGCACATCGTGCCCGCCGAACATCATGGTCCGCCGCCGATCCACTACAGCTCGCGCGTCACACCCGCGGTGCTGGGGATGTTCCTCTTCATCGCGTCGGAGATCATGCTGTTCGGCTCGTTCTTCACGGTCTACTTCTTCGACCGGGTCGCAAACCACGGCGTCAACGGCCACTGGCCGCCGGAGGGATTCCATCGCCCGGTGTTCGTCGCCCTGATCAACACGCTGATCCTCGTCAGCTCGAGCGCCACGATGCACTGGGCCGACACCTCGGTGAAGAAGGGCAACCGCGCCGGGCTGCAGGCGGGGCTCGTCCTGACGCTCTGCCTCGGACTGACCTTCCTCCTGACGCAGGTGATCGAGTACCACCGGCTCGGGTTCAACACCGGCGACACCTCCTTCGCTGCGACGTTCTTCGGGCTGACCGGCCTGCACGGCGCGCACGTCTTCATCGGCCTGATGATCCTGCTCGTGATGACGATCCGCGCCTTCCGCGGGCACTTCTCGCCCGAGCATCACCACGGCGTCGAGCTTGGCGGGATCTACTGGCACTTCGTCGATGTGATGTGGATCGTCGTGTACGTCACGGTCTATCTCCTCTAACGTCTCAGGCTGATGCGGAACCCTGTCCGGAGCGAGGCTGACGCGTTCCGGTTCGTCTGGCTGACGATCGGCTACTTCGCCTTGATCGTCGTCGCCTCGCTGATCAACGTCTGGGTCGGTGTGGCGATGTTCGTCCTACTGACACTCGCCGGTGTCTACTGGGTCTTCGGCCGCGACGAGCAGGGAGCCTCGCCGCGGCAGAGCGCGGCAGCGAGCCCCGCCGGTGAGCACCGGATCCTCGTCGTCGCCAACGAGACCGTCGGCGGCGCAGAGCTCCTCGCCGAGCTCTCGGGGCGGGTCGGCACGTCTCGGGCGCGCGTTCTCGTCGTGTGTCCAGCGCTGAACTCGCCGCTCCGCCACTGGGTCTCCGACGAGGACGAGGCGCGCGACGCAGCCCAGGACCGCCTCGACCAGAGCCTCGCGTCGATGCGTGAGGCGGGCATCGCCGCCAACGGTGAGATCGGCGACGGCGATCCGATTCAGGCGATCGAGGACGCGATGCGCACCTTCAGCCCGGACGAGCTGATCATCTCGACGCATCCCGCAGGCCGCTCGCACTGGCTCGAGCGAGGAGTGGTCGAGCGGGCGCGTGAGCGCTTCGCGATCGAGATCACCCACGTCGTCGTCGACCTCGGTCCGGATCAAGACGCACGCTGACGATCGACGAGATCGATCCGCTTCCGCTCGCCGCGGATTTGCGTGAGGTGCACCGCTCGGCGCTCGGTGTCGGCGCCCTGTCGGACGAGTGGGCGAGGAGCCGGTTGCCGGCGCACACCGAGCGCGACGACTTCATCTTCCTCGTCGCGCGCGAGGCGGCAGAGGTCGCCGGCTTCGCCTACGGCTACACAGGTGAGTACGGTCAATGGTGGACGGAGAGCGTCGCCCGTTCGCTGACCGCGGCGCAGCGGGCCGAATGGCTCGATGTTCCCCACTACGAGGTGGTCGAGCTGCACGTGCGGCCCTCGCACCAGCGGCGAGGCGTGGGGAGCCGGCTGCTCGCGCAGCTCCTGACGCGGCAGCCGCACGACCGGGTGCTGCTCTCGACGCAGACCGGCTCGAGGAAGGCGCGCAGCTTCTACGCGAAGAACGGCTGGCACGAGCTCGCGAGCGTCGATTTCGGGGCCGGCTACCCGCCGTACCTGGTGCTCGGTCGGAGAATGTGAGCTGTTACTTGCCGGCGACGGAGCTGACGTAGGCGGCGACCGCCTGGATCTCGGCGTCCGACAGCGTGCCCTTGAACGCCGGCATCGGGCCGCCCCCGACCTCGACCTGGCGTGCGACGCGTGCCTTCGGCGGCTTCAGCTGGTCGAGGTTCGGGCCGATCGTCCCCGTCGTGCCGGCGTCCTTCAGCGTGTGGCAGCTGCCACAGCCTGCGGAGGCGAAGATCTTCTTACCATCGGGCTTGGCGGCACCCGGGCTCGCGGTGGTGGTCGAGCCGCCTGTCGGCCCACTTGGCGAGGCTTTCGACGCTGTGACGCCGCAGTTCGGGTTGCCTGCGCACTTCGCGATGTAGGTCGCGACGTCGTTTGCGTCCTGCCCCCGCACGAGGTCCTTCGGCATCGGTTGTTCCGCGTAGGCGATCTGGCCGCGAATGACGTCGCGAATCGTCTGCTCCGAGAAGCCCTGCGACTTGTCGGATGAGAACGCGTCGTCCAGGTTGGGGCCGATCGTCCCCTGTGACTTCGCGTCGCCGAGTGTGTGACAGCTTGCACACTGCACCTTCGCGTCCAGGAAGAGCTGCTTGCCGTGGCTCGCGTCGCCGCTCGTGACGCGTCCGACCGCGCCGCAACCCGACGCGCTGAGCGCGACGAGGACAACGGCTAGAGGTAGGAGCGCTTTGTGCAGGTTCGTGGTCTAGGTGGACGGTTGAGAGACGCCGTCGAGCTTGCCCACCGCCTCGTCGCGCGTTCCGTAGATCGCGAAGACACGGTCGAGGCCGGTGATCTCGAAGATCTTGGCGATGTTGCGGTCGCTGCAGACGAGCGAGAGCTGGCCCTCGTTCGTGCGCAGCCGCTTGACCCCGCCGACGAGCACGCCGAGCGTTGTCGAGTCGATGAAGGTCGTGTTGGTGAAGTCGACGATCACTTGCTTCCCGCCCTGGCCGATCACCTCGAGTAGCTGCTGCTTGAACTCCGGCGCCGTGTAGAGATCGACCTCGCCCGCGAGTGAGATCACGTAGCTGTCGTCGGAGAGCTGCTCGGTCTTGATGTCGAAGTTCATGTCGTCCCCCGGATCGTTGGGCGCAAGTGCTAGAGCGGGAACTGCGGCGAGAGTCTAACGAGAGGTGGCCCCGGCGGCGCTGAGACCCGCCCGGGCTTTGACCTGCAACAGCAGCTGCTTGACCTTGGGCGCAGCGAAGTCGTTGGGGGAGAGCTTCAGAAACTTCTCGTACGCGGCGACGGCGGTCTTGTAGTCGCCGGCGGCGCCGGCTGCCTGCCCGAGCTGGTACTGGACGGTGACGTCGGTCGGTGTCAGCGCGGCCAGCTGCTTGTAGGCCTGCTCCGCGCTCTGCTGGGCCGAGGTGTAGTTGCTGAACGCCGTCTGCCCCTTCGTCGATGCCTCTGTTTCGAGGAGGTGCGAGATCGGGTCTTGCAGCGCCTTCGGGTCGGCGAGGATCTTCCCGAAAGGCGTCGTCGGCGCCGGCGCGAAGGCGGTCGACGGTGAGATCGTCGCGGCCTCGGCCTGGGCGTTCTGGTAGTCGGTCGCGTATGTCTGCGCCTGGATCGTGTACTGCGACGCGAGCTCGGAGAACCCGGTGTCGTCCTTCGGCCTGAGAGCGGTGTAGCGCTGGAGGGCGGTGATCGCCTCCGGCGTGCGGTGCTTCAGCTCGTAGGCCGTCGCGAGGTCGCGCCACGCCTTTGCGTCCTGTGGGTGCTTGTCGACCTTCTTCTGGAGGCTGCCGATCGAGGTGCCGCCGCTTCGCGAGCCGAACTTGAACGCGCTCTGGAAGGCGTCGGTCAGCCCTGTCGTTCCCGAGCCGACTCCGAGCAGGACGAAGCCGAGCACGAACGCGATCGCCAGCCCGACGTAGGCCCATTTTGCGTGGGTGCGGAGCCGCTGGAAGAAGAGCTCCTCTTGCCACGCAGGGGGCTTCTGCTTGCGCGGGCTCGCTACTGCCGCGGGGCGAGCATTCTGCGCCGGGCGGCGCTTGCGGTGCTGCGTACCTCTCGCCATTGTGTTTGTTCCTCGCTCCGGTACCGGGTCTGTCCGTCGACGATCGTCTCGAGCACTCGCTCCGGCGAGCCGCCGAAGACGACGGCCGCCGCGGGATCCTCGACCGGGTGGTAGGGGCTCCCCGCGAGCGACACGACCGTCAGGTCTGCGCGCTTGCCGGGCGTCAGGGTACCCACCCGGTCGTCGATTCGCAGAGCGCGGGCGGCATCGAGGGTCGCGAGCCGCAGCGCGTCCGCTGCCAGCAGGGCGTCGGGGCGCTGCTCGCGGGCGCGTGCTGCGTAGATCGCCGTCCGCATCTCCTCGAAGATGTCGAAGGAGGGCGCCGAGGCCGGCGAGTCCGTTCCGAGCCCGACGCGGACGCCTGCAGCGCGGAGCTCGGCGAGCGGCGCGATCCCGCAGCCGAGCAGGGCGTTCGAGCGCGGGCAGTGGGCGACGGGCACGTCGCGACGGGCGAGCAGCGCGATCTCGGCCGCGTCGACCTCGACGCAGTGCGCGCAGAGCAGGTCGGGCCCGAGCACCGGTTCGAGCGTTGCGACGGCGCGCAGGCCGCTCGGCGGCTGTAGGAACGCGCTGATCGCCGTCAGCGGGCCGCTGCCCGACTGGAGCCATTCGTTCTCGTTGGCGCTCTCAGCCAGGTGCGTGCCGACCGGGATGCCGAGTGAGAGGCACCAGCGGTAGACCTCGAGCGAGCACGTGTACGGGGCGTGCGGCGAGACCCCGATCTGGACGAGCGGGCTCTCGCCCGCTGTGCCGCGCTTCTGCTCGAACTGGCGCTCGGCGTCGCCCGCGTCGCCGCCGAAGACTTCGAGGTAGACGATCGCCCGCAGCCCGAGCTTCGCAGCCGCCTGTGCCGCTGCGCCCGAGAAGGAGTAGTCCGCGGTCGTCGTCACGCCCGCGCCGAGTGAGTCGGCGACGCCCCGGTAGGCGAGCGCCAGCATGTCGTCGGGCGAGAGCCGGCCCTTCCGGGCCATGTGCGTCTCGATCCACGGGCCGAACGCGGTGCCGTCGCCGAAGCCGGCGTAGAGCGAGTACTCGAGGTGGGAGTGTGCGTTGACGAAGCCGGGCACGATGGCTGCGCCTTCGAGGTGGCGCGCGGCCCGGCCGGGGCCGACCTCGACGAGCACGCCGTCCTCGAAGCGGACATGACCGCCTTCGATCGGGGGGCCGTCGACCGGCAGCACCCAGTCTGCGGAGAGCTCGGTGTTCACAGGTCCGGCGCCGGCGCCGGCGTTTCCGGTCGCCAGCGGCGCTCGAAGAAGCCCGAGAGCGCGAGGGAGATCAGGTAGAGCGAGATCAGCGGCACCATCTCGAGCAGTGTCGTCACGGGGTCGATCCCGGGCAGCGCAACGGCGAGGGCGGTCATCGAGACGATGCCGATCCGCCAGTTCTTGCGCAGCTTGGCCGAGGTGAGAACGCCGAGGCGGACGAGCCCGAGGATGAAGAGCGGCACCTGGAAGACGACTCCGACCGCGAGCAGGACGAGCGTGACGAAGGAGTAGTAGTCCTTCGCCCGGATCTGGATGTTGTAGAGATTGTCGTCGTAGTGGGTCAGGAACGACAGGGCCGCCGGCAGTACGATGTAGTAGCCGAAGAGAATCCCGCAGACCGTCAGTAGCGTCGCGAAGCCGACGAGCCAGCGGACGCCGCGCTGGGTGCGCTGGTCGAAGGCGGGTGCGAGGAACGCCCAGATCTGCCAGAGCAGGATTGGGAGGACGATCACGATTGCCGCGAAGAACGAGACCATCAGCGAGGTCGTGAACGGCTCGGCGACGCCGAACGTGATCGGATGGCGGCGCTCGGCGGGGAGCGGCTTGTTCAGCCAGTTGACGATCCGATGGTGGAAGGCGTAGGTGAACACGAATGCGACCAGGAGGGCGCCGCCCGCGATGAAGATGCGCTTGCGGAGCTCGTCGAGGTGCTCGACGAGGGTCGCTTCCTCGCCGTGCTGCAGGCGGCGCGGGAGGCGCGTCACGCCGGGCCCTCTACGTGCGGTCGTCGTCGCGTGCGGCGGGCGTTGCCGTCGTCTCGCGGACGACCGGCTCTGGCTCGTGCGTGCTCACGGGCAGGCCGGCAAGCGTCTCGTCGTCACCCTTGTCGTTGCCGGTGACCGACTCCTTGAACTCGCGCAGGCCGCGCCCGAGCGACCGGCCCATCTCCGGCAGCCGCTTGGGCCCGAAGAAGATCAGGACCACGAGGAGCAGGATGAGCAGTTCGGGAAGACCGATCCAGCCAGGCAACGTGCCCGGAGGGTACAGCGTTTGGCAACCGCGCCGCGGCGGGAACATCGCCCTATCCTGGGCCGCATTGGGGGATCGGCAGGCGGGGTAGGCTTGGCTACGATGAGCGGCACGAACTCACGCAAAAACTCGCTGATTCGCTAGGGAGAAGGAGTCACAATCTTTCGATGGCAACGCTAGAGCTCAAGGATCTGCACGTCGCCCTCGAGGACGGCACGCCGATCGTCAAGGGCGTCGACCTGAAGGTCTCCTCGGGAGAGGTGCACGCGATCATGGGCCCGAACGGTTCGGGCAAGTCGACGCTCGCGTATGCGATTGCGGGTCACCCGGCGTATCAGGTCACCGAGGGCCGGATCCTGCTCGACGGGGTGGACATCACCGAGGCCGGCGCCGACGAGCGCGCCCAGGCCGGGCTCTTCCTCGCGTTCCAGTATCCGCACGCGATTCCGGGCGTCACCGTCACGAACTTTCTGCGGCAGGCGATCAACGCCGTGCGCAAGGCGCGCAACGGCGGCGTCGACAACCCGATGCCGGTGCCCGAGTTCCGCAAGGCCTTCCTCGCGAAGATGGACGACCTGAAGGTCAGCCGCGAGCTCGCGTCGCGCTATCTGAACGACGGGTTCTCCGGCGGCGAGAAGAAGCGCGTCGAGATTCTGCAGATGGCGATGCTCGAGCCGAAGATCGCGGTGCTCGACGAGACCGACTCGGGTCTCGACATCGATGCTTTGAAGGTCGTCGCGGAGGGCGTGCAGCAGCTCGTCGGCCCGAACATGGGCGCGCTGATCATCACGCACTACCAGCGGATCCTGAACTACATCAAGCCGGACTTCGTCCACGTCTTCGTCGACGGCAAGATCGTCGAGGAGGGCGGCTCCGAGCTCGCAGAGCGGCTCGAGGTCTCCGGCTACGAGCAGTGGGAAGTCAAGGAAGGGGTGCCTGCCTGATGGCTCAGACAGAGAGCGAGATCGTCCAGGGAATCGGGTCGGACTACGGGGAGAAGTACGGGTTCTCCAACCCGGACGAGGCGAAGGACTATTTCTTTAAGTCGGGCCGCGGGCTCTCGCACGAGCTCGTCGACGCCATCTCGGCGCACAAGGACGAGCCGGAGTGGATGCGCAAGTTCAGGCACAAGTCGCTCGACTATTTCAATGCGCGCCCGATGCCGACCTGGGGAGGCGGAACGACGCTGCCCGAGATCGACTTCGAGAACATCTTCTACTACATCAAGCCCACCGAGAATCAGGTGAATTCGTGGGAGGACCTGCCCGCGGACATCAAGGACACCTGGGACAAGCTCGGGATCCCGGAGGCGGAGAAGAAGTACCTCGCAGGGGTCGGCGCCCAGTACGAGAGCGAGGTCGTCTACCACAAGCTGCAGGAGAGCCTCGAGAAGCAGGGCGTGCTCTTCCTCGACACGGACACCGCGCTGCGCGAGCACGAGGATGTCTTCAAGCAGTACTTCGGGACGATCATCCCGCAGAACGACAACAAGTTCGCCGCCCTGAACAGCGCCGTGTGGTCGGGCGGCTCGTTCATCTACGTGCCGCCGGGCGTCCACATCGATCTGCCGCTCCAGGCCTACTTCCGCATCAACGCGGAGAACATGGGCCAGTTCGAGCGCACGCTGATCATCGTCGACGAGAACGCCTACGTGCACTATGTCGAGGGTTGCACCGCCCCGATCTACTCGTCCGACTCGCTGCACAGCGCGGTCGTCGAGATCGTCGTCAAGAAGGGCGGCCGCTGCCGCTACACGACGATTCAGAACTGGTCGAACAACGTCTACAACCTCGTCACGAAGCGCGCAGTCGCAGAGCAGAACGCGACCATGGAGTGGGTCGACGGGAACCTCGGGTCGAAGCTGACCATGAAGTACCCGGCGATCTGGCTGATGGGCGACGGCGCGCACGGCGAAGTGCTGTCGATCGCGTTCGCCGGCAAGGGCCAGCACCAGGATGCGGGCGGCAAGTGCGTGCACGTGGCGCCGAACACGACGTCGGTGATCACCTCGAAGTCGATCTCGAAGAACGGCGGCCGCGCTGGCTACCGCGGGCTGCTCGAGGTCGCGAAGGGCGCACGCGGGTCGAAGTCGAAGGTCGTCTGCGACGCGCTGATCCTCGACGACGAATCGCGCTCCGACACCTACCCGTACATCCGGATCGACGAGAACGACGTCGACATCGGCCACGAGGCAACGGTGTCCAAGATCGGCGAGGAGCAGCTCTTCTATCTGATGTCGCGCGGCCTGAACGAGGCGGAGGCGTCGGCGATGGTCGTCAGCGGCTTCGTCGAGCCGATCACGAAGGAGCTGCCGCTCGAGTATGCGGTCGAGATGAACCGGCTGATTCAGCTCCAGATGGAGGGGTCGGTTGGGTAATGCTGCACCGGCGGTACACACCGCGCTCTCGCTGACGCGCGAACAGGCGAGCACCCGGTTCGCCGAGCTGCCGCTACCGTCCACCTCCGACGAGCACTGGCGCTTCACCGACCTGCGCGGCTTTCCATTCGGCGGCGACAATGCCCAGAATGGCCAGGTCCCAGCGACTGTCCCCGGGACAGGTCCGGCAGGGGCGATGCTCGACCTCGAGGTCTCGGGTCGTGCGGTCGTGACCGAGAACGGCATCGAGATCCTCTCGGCTCCCGACGGCATCACCTTCGAGCCGCTGCCGGCGGACTACCCCTCGAAGCTGATTCCGGACGACGACAAGTTTGCGCTCGAGAACCTCGCGCGCTGGGAGCACGGCCTGCTCGTGCGTGTCCCGAAGGGTGTCGAGCTCGACCAGCCGCTCTACGTCAAGGTGACCTCGAATGGCGGCTCGCTCTTCTGGCGGATGGTCGTGATCGCCGAGGAGGGGGCGCGCTTCTCGCTGATCGAAGACCTCTCATCGGTCGCCGAGGACACGCTGGCGTACACGAACGCTGTCGTCGAGCTGTTTGTCGGGGCGACGGCGAAGATCGAGTACGTCTCGCTGCAGAACCTCTCGAAGGAGACCTGGCACTTCGGTCGCCATAAGGCGTGGCTCGAGCGCGACAGCGAGCTCGACTGGGTGATCGGCGGCTTCGGCTCCAAGCGCGGCAAGGTCTGGATCGAGAACGACCTCGCGGGCGAGGGTGCAACGTCGCGCGTCACCGGCGCGTACTTCGCCGACGGCGACCAGCATCTCGACTACGACACCTTCCAGGAGCACATCGCTCCGAACACGGAGAGCGACTTCGCCTTCAAGGGCGCGCTGCGCGAGAACGCGACCGCTGTCTGGCGCGGGATGATCCGCGTCGAAGAGGGTGCGCAGAAGACGAACGCCTACCAGGAGAACCGGAACCTCTTGCTCTCCGACCAGGCGCACGCAGATTCGATCCCGGGTCTCGAGATCATGGCGAACGACGTGCGCTGCACACACGGCGCGACGCTCGGCAAGGTCAACCGCGACGAGCTGTTCTACCTGATGGCCCGCGGTCTCTCACGCGCCGAAGCCGAGCGGCTGATCGTGCGCGGCTTCTTCCAGGACGTCCTGGATCGCATCGAGCTGGAACCGGTGCGCGAAGCACTCGGCGCCGCGCTCGAAGCCCGCATCCCGCAGGCATAGCGCCTCGGGCAGGAGAGCTCGGCCGACCGTCAGCTCAGGTGGCCGCGCTCGGCGAAGGCGCGCTCGAGCTCGGCGAGCTTCGACTCGACGTGCGCGAGGCGCTGTTCGAGCGACGTCGGCTCGTGGGCAGTCTGAGCTGCTTCTTCGACAGGGCCTGCACCCGTCGGGCCGTCGGCGAGCAGATGTGTCCACCGCTCCTCGCGCTGACCCGGGCGGCGCGGCAGCAGATGCGCGAGCTCGCGCTCGTCGAGACGCGCGAGCGTCGCCTCGACGTCGGCGGTGTCTGCGAAGTGGTGGAGGCGCTCCGTGCGCGCCCTCAGCTCGGCTACGGTCTGCGGCCCTCGCAGCATCAGTACCGCGAGGACTGCGCTCTCCGACGGCAGCAGATCGAGCGCCTCGTCGAAGAGCTGGCGGTACTTCGCCGTGCGCGAACCGGGCCCGGTGGCAAGCCGCGACCAGCCGATCGTGCCGAGCCGCTGCACGGCGTCGTGCACGGTCGACTCCTCGTAGTCGACGACCGGTTCGCGGTTCGTGGCCTGGTTGCACGCGAGCCGAAGCGTGTTCAGCGAGAGCGGGTACTGCTCGGGTGTCGTGCGCTGCTTCTCGATCAAGCAGCCGAGGACGCGCAGCTGGACCGGGTCAAGACGCTGATGCACGGCTCACGCCCGGACGAGCGGCTTGTACTTGATGCGGTGCGGCTCCAGCGCTTCCGGCCCGCGCGTTTCCTTCACCCAGTCGGCGTACTCGCCCCAGTCGCCTTCGAACCACGTCACCTGCGAGTCGCCCTCGAACGCGAGGATGTGCGTCGCGACCCGGTCGAGGAACCAGCGATCATGCGTGATCACCACCGCGCAGCCCGCGAAGTCGAGCAGCGCGTCTTCGAGCGCGCGCAACGTATCGACGTCGAGGTCGTTGGTCGGCTCGTCGAGCAGCAGCAAGTTGCCGCCTTCCTTGAGCACCTTCGCGAGCTGCACGCGGTTTCGCTCACCGCCCGAGAGCTTGCCGACGGGCTTCTGCTGGTCGCCGCCCTTGAAGTTGAACCACGAGGTGTACTGGCGCGAGTTGATCTCGCGCTTGCCGAGCATCACGATGTCGTGGCCGCCGGAGATCTCCTTCCAGACGGTTGCCTTCGGGTCGAGGTCGGCGCGTGACTGGTCGACGTAGGCGAGTTGCACCGTGTCGCCGATCTGCAGCTCGCCCGAGTCAGGCGTCTCCTGGCCGGCGATCATCCGGAAGAGCGTCGTCTTCCCCGCGCCGTTCGGCCCGATCACACCGACGATGCCGGCGGGTGGCAGTGAGAACGTCAGGTCCTCGAAGAGCAAACGGTCGCCGAACCCCTTCGAGAGGCCCTTGCCCTCGAGCACGATGTCGCCGAGGCGCGGGCCGGGCGGAATGTGGATCTCGACCTTGTCGAGCTTCACGTTCTGCTCTTCGGCGAGCAGCTTCTCGTAGGCGCCGAGGCGGGCCTTCGACTTCGCATGGCGCGCCTTCGGCGCAAGCCGCACCCACTCGAGCTCGCGCTGCAGCGTGCGCTGGCGCGCAGAGCCCTGCTTCTCCTCGATTGCGAGCCGTGCCTGCTTCTGCTCGAGCCAACCGGAGTAGTTCCCCTGGTACGGGATGCCGCGGCCCCGGTCGAGCTCGAGGATCCAGCCGGCGACGTTGTCGAGGAAGTACCTGTCATGCGTGACGGCGACGACCGTGCCCTTGTAGTCGGCGAGGAAGCGCTCGAGCCAGAACACCGACTCGGCGTCGAGGTGGTTCGTCGGCTCGTCGAGCAGCAGCAAGTCGGGCGAGCTGAGCAGCAGGCGGCACAGCGCGACGCGTCTGCGCTCACCACCCGAAAGCGAGGCGACGTCGCGGTCGCCCTCGGGCACGCGCAGCGCGTCCATGGCGTGGTCGAGCTGCGACTCGAGCTGCCAGGCGTCGCGCCGGTCGATCTGATCCTGCACCTTCGACTGTTCGGCGAGCAGGGCGTCGAAGTCGGTGTCGGGCTCGGCGAACCGCGTCGAGATCGTGTTGAAGCGGTCGAGCAGGTCGCGCAGCTCGCGCACGCCGTCCTCGACGTTCTCGCGGACGTTCTTGGCGGGATCGAGGTCAGGCTCCTGCTCGAGGAGCCCGACGGTCGAGTTCGGAGCAAGTTCCGCTGCACCGGACGACGTCTCCTCCTTGCCCGCCATGATCCGCAGCAGCGTCGACTTGCCGGAGCCGTTGGAGCCGAGCACGCCGATCTTCGCTCCGGGCAGGAACGACAGGGAAATGTCCGCAAGCACCTGGCGCTCTGCGCCGAAGAACTTGTTGACCTTGTACATCGTGAAGATGTATTCGCTGCTCACGGCCCGCCACGATAGCGACCTGCGCCTGGAATCCGAACAGGGGGCGAACGAATCGTTGACGAGGGCGCTTTACCGTTGCCGGGATGAAGCTGCTGCTGCTGCTCGGCCTGTTCCTGACATTCTCCGTTTCGGCAGCCGCGACGACCAGTCGCATCCTCCCCTCCCAGGACGCGTGGCCCGTCTGGTCGCCCGACGGGACGCTGATCGCCTTCACCCGCATCGACGGCAACGTCATGACGCTCGACGTACTCGCGCTCGGCCGGTTCTGGAGTGTGCGTACCGTTGCGCGCAATCGTGGCCAACTCGAGGAGAGCTGGTCCGCCGACAGCACGAAGCTTGCCTACACAGCCGGTGGGCGGGTCTATGTCTGGCACTCCGCCGATGGTTCGCGCGAACCGAAAGGCACGGGGATCGAGCCCGCGTTGAGTCCGGACGGCACACGCCTCGCGGTTCTCCGCGGAACGAGCCTGTTCGTCGGCCGAGATCGCTGGGCCGACGGCGTGATCGGCCATCCGCAGTGGGCGCCGGACGGCCGACTGCTCGCCTTCGCGCGCGAGACCGGCATCTACGTCGCGTCGGGGCCCGATACCTTCACACTCGCGACGTCGGCGGTCGGCGAGCCGGGATCCCCGGTGTGGTCGCCCGATGGGACGTTGCTCGCGTACACGAGCGGCCGGCGAGTGTGGGTGGCGGCGGTCGACGGGTCAGCAAGCCCGAGAGCTGTATCGGCCGAGCGCACCAACATCGGGCCGCTCAGCTGGTCGAGGAACGGTGATGCCCTTGTCTACACCCGAACCGGCGCTGTCGAGGTCAGTCGCGTTCACGGTCGTTCGACTGTGCTTGCGCGGCATCCCGGTCTTGGCGCGGCATTCGATCCGCAGGTCGATCGCGTGGCGTTCGCGGGGCCGCGCCCCTCCTGCCCCGGGCATCTGGCGATCCGTCTGCTCGAAGCGGGCTCGTACCCGACGACACTCACCGGATCCTGCAAGGTCGTCGGCACCTCGAGATCCGATGACATCGAAGGGTCGTTGCGCGAGGGCGATGTGATCCTCGCCGGAGCCGGCAACGACAGGGTGCACGCCAACGACGGCCACACAGACACCGTGAACTGCGGCCCCGGCCGCGACACGGTCTGGGCCGATCGCACCGACCGACTGGTTGGCTGCGAGATCGTCCACCGTTAGGCCACTCGGTACAGTGCCGGGGTGGCTGTCACGTCCATCCCGAAGCTCGATGCGCAGAAGCTGCGCGCCGATTTCGCCGTCTTCGAGGAGCTCGTCAACGGCAAGCCGGTCGCCTACCTCGACTCTGCCTCCTCGACGCAGAAGCCGAAGCAAGTCCTGGACGCGATGCGCGAGTTCTACGAGCACTCCTACGCGAACGTGCACCGCGGCGTCTACACGCTCGCCGAGCGCGCGACCGAGGGGTACGAAGGCGCACGCGAGAAGGTGCGTGCGTACATCAACGCGCCGTCGAATCGCGAGGTGATCTTCACGCGCAGCGCCACTGAGGCCCTCAACCTGATCGCTTACTCGTGGGGGCTCGAGAACCTCGGCCCCGGCGACGTGGTCGTGATCACCGAGCTCGAGCACCACGCGAACTTCGTTCCCTGGCAGTTCATCGCGAAGAAGACCGGCGCGCAGTTTGCGCACATCCCGATCGACGACCTCGGTGAGCTGCAGCTCGATACGCTCGACGAGATCGCAACGCGCGGCAAAGTCAAGGTCGTCGCGAACAACCTCGTATCGAACACACTCGGCACGATCAATCCGGTCGAAAAGCTCGCCACGTGGGCGCATTCGCAGGGCGCGATCATGGTCGTCGACGCGGCGCAGGCCGCGCCGCATCGGCACATCGACGTGCAGGCGCTCGGCTGCGACTTCCTCGCTTTCTCGTCGCACAAGATCTGCGGGCCGAGCGGTGTCGGCGCTCTCTGGGGCCGCCGCGAGCTGCTCGACGAGATGCAGCCGTTCAACCTCGGCGGCGAGATGATCCGCTCGGTCGCGCTCGACCGCACGAGCTGGAACGAGCTCCCGTACAAGTTCGAGGCGGGAACGCCTGCGATCGCCGAGGCGTACGGCTTCGGGATCGCGATCGACTACGTCTCCGGCGTCGGCCTCGACGCCATCGAGGCACACGAGCACGAGTTGGTCGTGGAGGCGATGGACCGGCTCGGCGAGATTCCGGGCCTGCGCATCTTCGGCCCGCCCGCCGACCGCCGCACGGGGATCGTCAGCTTCGAGCTCGAGAACGTGCACCCGCACGACGTCGCACAGATTTTGAACTGGGAAGGCGTCGCAGTGCGCGCCGGCCACCACTGCACACAGCCCCTGATGACACGCCTCGGTGTCGCCGCGACGACGAGGGCGAGCTTCTACCTCTACTCCGTCCCCGAAGACGTCGACCGCCTGATCGTCGGCCTGCACAAGGTCAAGGACACGTTCGGTGTCTGATGAGTGAGGCTCGGCGTAGGCGCGACGGAGCCGACCAAAAGTATGAGTTCGCTCGGGCGGCCAAAATGGGGTCGGTGCCCGCTTGAGCGAACTCGACCAGATGTACAGAGAGGTGATCTTGGATCACTACAAATCGCCTCGCGGTCACGGGTTGATCGAGGGCGCCGACGCGCAGGCGGAGGGGCAGAACCCGCTCTGCGGCGACGAGGTCACGATCTCCGTCAAGTTCGCCGGCGACGGCGAGACGATCGAAGGCATCGGTTTCGAAGGCCGCGGCTGTGCGATCTCGCAGGCCGCGACCTCGATGCTGACCGAGCTTGTCCGGGGCCGCACCGCGACCGAGGTCGCCGCGCTTCCGAAGGAGGAGCTGCTCGAGGAGATCGGGATCCCGCTGACGCCGATCCGCCTCAAGTGCGCGATCCTCGGCCTGGGCGTGCTGAAGGTCGCGCTGCACAAGGCCAAGGGCACACCGCTGCCCGCCGAGTGGCAGGGCCTCGGCGACGACCTGACCTTCGATTAGTGCCGAAGATCGACGTCGCGCCGCTCGCGGAATTCGGCCCGGGCTCCGTCAAGATCGTCACGCTCGGGTGGACGTCGATCGGCGTCTACAACTGCAACGGCGACCTGCTTGCGCTCGAGGACCGCTGCTCCCACGACGACGGCCCGCTCTGTGAGGGCGACTGGGATCAGGACCTGTGCCGTGTCGTCTGCCCACGTCACGGCGCGACGTTCGATCTGCAGACCGGCGTTGCGCTGACGCTGCCAGCCTTCGAGGGCGTTGCGACCTATCCGGTGACAGTCGAGGACGGCATCGTCAAGGTGGAGGTCATCGAAACCTGATCCGCTGCTGGGACACGACCGATCCGCTCTACATCGCCTACCACGACGAGGAATGGGGACGGCCGGTGCTGACCGAGCGAGGCGTCTACGAGCGGCTCTGCCTCGAAGGCTTCCAGTCGGGTCTTTCGTGGATCACGATTCTGCGCAAGCGCGAGGCATTCCGGTCTGCGTTCGAGGGATTCGCACCCGAACGTGTCGCGGAGCTCGGCGAGCGGGGCGTCCAGCGTCTCTTGCAGGACGCGTCGATCGTCCGCCACCGCGGCAAGATCGAGGCGACGATCGCCAATGCGCAGGCCACGCTCGCGTTGCGCGAAGCGGGCACGCCGCTGCACGAGGTCTTCTGGTCGTACGCGCCCGAAGCGCACATCCCGCCGCAGGCGCCGGGCGACTGGCAGGCCGCCACGGACGAGTCGGCGGCGCTCTCGAAGGAGCTTCGCCGCGCCGGCTTCCGGTTCGTCGGCCCGACGACCGCGTACGCGGCGATGCAGGCGTGCGGTGTCGTCAACGACCACGTTGCTGCCTGTTGGGTGCGCGGCGCTGTTGAGGCCGAGCGGAAGACCGCTAGGCCGTGATCGCGCTCGTCCATGGTCTCGGCCTTTCGCGCCGGTACTTCGCCCGACTCAGCCCCTTGTTGCCCGAGGCGGTTGCGGTCGATCTCCGCGGGTCGTCGCTCGACGAGCTGACCGCCTCGCTCGGGCTCGCGGTCGAGCCGCGAACGCTGATCGTCGCGAACTCGCTCGGCGCCCAGATCGCGACCGAGCTCGCGGTGCGCTCGCCGCAGAGTGTCCGCGCCCTCGTCCTGACCGGCCCGACGTGGGATCCAGCCGCGGCGGGTGTTCCCGAGCAGCTCGTTCGTCTGTTCGTGGATAGCTACCGCGAGCAGCCCTCGCTCGTTCTGACCGTGCTCGCCGACTACGCCCGGCAGGGACCGCGCCAGATGCTCGGCACAGCCCGGGCGATGTTGCGGCACCCGATCGTCGAGCGTCTCGCGGAGGTCTCGGTGCCGGTTGTGATCGTCCGGGGGAGCCGCGACCCGATCTGCACCCAGGCCTGGGCTGAGGCGGCAGCGGCCGCGCCACCAGATGGCCGGCTCGTCATCGTGCACGGCGCCGCGCACGGCGTCGACTGGTCACACCCCGCGGCCGTTGTCCAGGCCGTCGAGGAAGTGCAGGAGTCGCTCGGCGAACGCTGAGGGTGTCTCGACCATCGGGACGTGTGCCGCGCCGTCGATCACCTCCAGGCGCGCGCCTGGGATCGCCTGCTGCCACCCGGCGGCGAGCGCCACGGGGATCAGGCTGTCGCGAGCACCCCAGATCAGGAGCGTCGGCGCCGCAATTCGGCCCGCGAAGCTCGCACCTGTGGCGAAGCGGGCTCCAAGGATGAGCGCCCCTGGCCCCGTTCGGAGAGCATCGCGCGCGATCGTCCGCAGGAGGCCCGGGCGGGCCAGCACGAACGTGCGCGCCAGGCCCGCCGCATAGGCGCGCAGCGACCGCGTTGCCGGGGCGCCGACAGGGGCGACGAGAACGAGCGCCCGCACGAGCTCGGGCCGCTCGGCCGCGAGCGAGGCGCAGACGAGGCCGCCCAGCGAGTGCCCGACGAGCACGACCGGTTGTTCGGCCTCGAGCTCGGCCGCAAGCCAGGCGACCGCGCTCTCGGGGCGGAAGTCGCGCCCGAAGCGCGGCAGGTCGAGCAGCCGCACGTCCCGCTCTCCGAGCAGGGGCGGGACGTCGCGCCACCAGCGCGACGAGGCGGAAAGTCCGTGGACGAAGACGAGGCGCACGAGGTCGATCCCATGGTCGCGGATCTTTCGCAGAAAGGTGGCATCCGTCCTGACCGATTCGCTAGATTAGGGACAACCACGGAAAGGAGGTGGTCCGGCGTTGGAGACTTCAAGTACGGGCAGTGGAGGTACCAGCTCGTAGAGGTGTGTCCCCGTGACCTGACGGGGAATCGCCTAGCCAGCGTGGGGGACTCGCGTTAACGCGCCGCATCGATCGGCTATCGACGCCGATCAGGCCGGAAGCGCCTCTACGAAGACCAAGCTGGTTACTGAGTCGAGGGCGGTCCTGCGGGGCCGCCCTCTGCTTCTTCAGAGCTGCGTCACCCGTAGAGTCGTGCCGTGGGCGTGATCGAGTCAGGGGCCGAGCGCGTTGCCTGGACGCGCAGCAACATGCCGCTGCTCGCGGCGTTGCACGGCGAATACGCCGACGAGCGGCCGCTGCAGGGCCGGCGCCTCGGAATGTGCCTGCACGTCGAGCCGAAGACCGCAGTGCTCGTCGAGGTGCTGCTCGCCGGCGGCTGCGAGATTGCGCTCACCGGCAGTCCCGCCACGACCGACGACGGGACGGCTGCCGTCCTCAACGCGCTCGATGGCGTCACCGTCTGGGCGGCGAACGCCGACGACGCGACCGCGCATGCTGCCCACATCGAGCGCATCCTCGACTGGGCTCCCGACCTGCTGCTCGACAACGGAGCCGACCTGATCGCCGGGACCGTCACTCGCGGTTTCGCGGTAACGGCCGCAACCGAGGAGACGACGTCGGGGGCGAATCGGCTCAAGTCGGAGCTCTCCGAGCGCGTTCCCTTTCCCGTGGTTGTGATCGACGACTCGCCGCTGAAGCGCCTGATCGAGAACACCTACGGCGTCGGCCCGACGGTTGTTGAGGGCTTCATGCGCGCGACGAACCTGCTCGTGGCCGCGACGACGTTCTGCGTCGTCGGCTACGGCGCCTGCGGACGTGGTGTCGCTCGTGCGCTGCGTGCCGACGGCGCGACCGTGCTCGTCGTCGAACGCGATCCGGTGCGCGCGCTCGAAGCCGCGTTCGACGGCATGCGCGTGCGTGACCTCCACGCTGCACTTCCGGACGCGGATGTCGTGATCACCGTCACGGGCACGACCGGCGTCATCGGCCGCGCCGAGATCGAGTTGCTGCGCGACGACGCGCTCCTCGCGAACGCCGGCCACTTCTCGGAGATCGTGTCTGACGCGCTCGGCCCGGGCCAGCGCGTGACCGAGCAGGTCTCGCGGCACGGCAAGGTGCGCCTGCTCGGCCGCGGCGAGATGCTCAACCTGACCGCCGCAACCGGCAACCAGATTCAGGTGATGGACCTCGGGTTCGCACTGCAGGTGCACTCGCTCCGTGAGCTCGCTCGCGATCCGTCACGGTTCGCAGACGGACCACAACCGGTTCCTGCGACCGTCGACGACGCGGTCGCCCACGCGATGCTCGAGTCGCTCTCGGCGACACGCTAGACGGAGCGGCGGATCTGCTCTTCGAGCGAGAGGAGTGGGAGCTTGAAGGTGTCGACGGCATCGGAGTTCGAGACGACATTGTCTGCTCCCTCGAGCATCGCCACCTGATCGACGCTGAGAGGCGCACCGGGCAGGCGCTCGGTGAGCCTCGCGCCCGTGCGGGCGAGCTCGACCGGGACATGCAGGAGCTTGCGCCGCTTGCCGAGCACCTTCGCGATCGTCCGGTAGAGCCCGTTCCAGTCGACGATGTCGGGACCTCCGAGCTCGAAGAGCTTGTTCGCGGCGTCGGGGTGCCCGACGGACTGGGCGAACGTGGCCGCGACATCCTCGACCCAGATCGGTTGTGAACGCTGGCGGCCTGGGCCAATCACCGTCACGACGGGTGAGTAGCGAACCTGCTTGACGAACGTCGGCAACGCACCCCCGTCGCGTCCGAAGACAAAGCTGGGGCGGAAGATCGTGTACTCGAGCCCGGAGCCGACGACCTCGCGCTCCTCCTCCCATTTGGCAGCGAAGTAGGGAACGGCGTCCTTCGCCGTTTCGCTCGTGCCGAGCGCGCTCATCAGAACGAACCGATCGACTCCTTCGGCCTGCGCGGCAGCCACGAGATTCCGCGTGCCCTCGGTCATCACGCGGCGGAAGTCGTTCGGGCGACCCTGGATGATCGCGACGAGGTGCATGACGTGGGTGCAGCCTTCGACCGCCGCGCGGACGCTCTCCGGATCCGTGATGTCGCCCGGCGCGAGCTCGGCCCCCCAGCCGGCGAGCCGCGTCGCGCGGCTCGGTTGGCGGACGAGCGCACGCACGTCATGGTTCTGCGCGCGGAGGGCGTGCACGATCTTCGGGCCGATGAAGCCGGTCGCGCCGGTGACGAGGATCTTCACGTCGTGAAGTTCTGCCAGTAACGAGACGGAGTCGGCCCGCGCTGGCCCTGGTATTTCGACCCGAGCGACGAGCTGCCGTACGGCGTCGAGGTCGGTTCCGTCAGTTGCATGAAGGAGATCTGGCCGATCTTCATCCCGTAGTAGATCGTGATCGGGAGGTTAGCGACGTTCGAGAGCTCGAGTGTCACATGCCCGTCCCAGCCAGGGTCGATGAAGCCGGCGGTCGAGTGGATCAGCAAGCCGAGGCGGCCAAGGCTCGATTTCCCCTCGAGCCTCGCGACGAGATCGTCGGGGAGCGTCACGCGCTCGAGCGTCGAGCCGAGCACGAACTCGCCCGGATGGAGGATGAACGGGCGGTTGTCGTCGATCTGGACTTCTTCGGTCAGCTCTTCCTGCGGCTGCTTGACGTCGATGTACGGGTAGCGCGCGTTGTGGAAGACGCGAAAGAAGCGGTCGACGCGCACATCGACGCTCGACGGCTGGAGCAGCGAGCGGTCATACGGATCGATGTTGATCCGGCCCTCGCCGATGAGTCTTTCGATGGTGCGATCGGACAGGACCACACGCTGATTCTTCCATCAGCGC
>JBBQQI010000010.1:0-41389 GCA_038216085.1 Gaiellales bacterium
GCGAAGCGGGCTACCTGTTCGACGGTCACCGGTTGCAGAAGGAATACCGCAGCAGCGTCGCCGCGGTCGACGGTTGCGATCGCCTGGTCGGCATATGCGCTGTAGGAGACGCCCCGCGGCGAGAACGACTCGACGATGCGCGGGCCGAAGTCGTCGTCGCTTCGGACACGTGTGTACTTCCCATCGCGATAGAGCGTGACGCCGGCGCCGGGGCCCTCGACCTCGTCGCCGGGGACGTCAATGACCTCCTGCACGACGCGGTGCGTGGGGAAGATCTCCAGTCCGGGAGCCCGTGACGACACGAGAATCGCGAACGTGTGCGTCGCTGTCGGCTCCTCTTCGAGGAACGCGACTGCGGTCTCGTACCTGTGATGGCCGTCTGCGATCAGGAGCGGCGTGTCGATCGTCACCTCGCCTGCATCGATCGGCCACATCCTCGTGCGGACGCCGCTCTCCTCCACATCGACGACGGGGTCGCCGTCCGGGCGGTCGAGGACCGGCTCGGCGTCGTAGAGGAGAAAGATCGGCTCGAGCTGCGTGTGGGTCGCGCGCAGGAGGCGCAGGCGTCCTTCCCGCGGCCCGGCGTGAGTTCGTTCGTGCGGCAGCACCTCGCCGTCCTCGTACGGCGTCACCGGAACCGATGCGGCGAGCCCTTCGCGCGTTCGCGCGACGCCGTCGGGGCCGACATAGTCCTGCGCGACCCACCAGTAGCCTTCCTGAGCTTCCGCGAGGACACCGCGTGCGCGCCAGTCGGCGAGGTCGCGAGCGGCCTGCTCCTCCGAGTCGGGGAGCGTCAGGTGGACGACGTTGTACGGGCTCCGCGCGAGATAGTCGCGGCGCGCCTCGTCGGAGATCACGTCGTATGGAGGTGCGACGAGTGCGGCGAGCGGCCCCGCAACGGCGGTGTCATACCGGAGAGCGCGAAACGGCCTGACGACGGGCACCCAGGGAGCCTAGTCTGGGCGAATGATCCGAAGCGTGAAGGATGCGGCGGCATGGATCGACCAGGTCGGGATCGCGTTGCTCTTTCCGAAGGCGGACGTCGTTCTCCCGTCTCTCTGGGAACAGGTGAACGGCAGCGCTGAGACGAACTGGGCGGTCCGAGACGCCGGCGGGGCCTTCGTCTCGTGGTCGGAGGAGATGGCCATCCTCTGGGGCGCCAAGGACGAGTTGCCTGAGCGTGGCCTCGTGTGCGTCGGCAAGCACGTTGGGCGCGTCGCGACCTGTATCGCACCTCGCCTCGTGCCCACGCTGGTCGCCGCGACCGACCCACCCGAGCTCGCCGGCCTCGAGGCCGAGCTCGTCGAAGCGATCGAGGAGTCTGGGCCGCTGACGGGGCCACAGCTGCGCGACGTGCTCGGCTCGGCCAAGAAGGACGTCGACAGGTCGGTGGCGGTTCTCCACCGCCGGCTCGTGCTCACGAACTCGCACCTCGTCGAGCAGGACGGGCCGTGGGGTGCGATCGCCCACGACCTGGTCGGCCGCAAATGGCGGCTGCCGAAGCGGTTGCCGGCGCAGGTGGAGGCCAGGCGCGCGCTCGCCCGGCTCGTGCTGGCCGGCGCGGGCGAGCTGACGGCGGCCGACCTGAGCGGGCCGTTCGGCTGGCGGCGCAAGGAAGCGGCGGCCGTGCTTGACGGCGTGGCCGCTGGGCGCGACGGGGGCGGCTTCCGCATCTGGGCCAGCACCTAGAAGCCTAGGATGAAGTGGTGACGATTGCGGAGCTCGCGGAGGACCGGGTCGTCGAGGCCGTCTATGCCGTCAAGTCGAAGCGCAAGCTCCGGACGAAGTCCGGGGCCGCGTACCTTGCTCTCGAGCTCGTCGACACAACGGGTCGGATCGAGGCGCGAGTCTGGAACGACGTCGAGCTACTCGACGGACGCTTTGGCGAAGGGGACGCCGTGCGGGTGCTCGGTCGCGTCGAGAAGTTTCGCGATCGGCTGCAGCTCGATGTGCGGTCGCTCGAGGCATCCGATGTCGACCCTGCGTCGCTGACGCCGGCGATCCGCCGTGATGCGGAGGAGCTCGCGGGCTTCCTCGAGTTCCTCATCACGGAGGTGGGTCACACCGGCCTGACCGCGACGGTCAGCGCGGTGCTCGCCGACCGCGACCTGCGTCCCTACCCCGCGACCCCCGAGGATCACCACTCCTACGCGGGCGGCCTGCTCGAGCACACCGTCGGCGTCGCCACCCTCTGCCGGGAGACGGCCCAGCTCCATCCGCGGCTCCGGCCCGACTTGCTCCTTTCGGCCGCGCTGCTCCACGACGTCGGCCGCACGATCGAACTGGGTCGCGGCCCGGCGTTCGCCGTTACCGACGAAGGACGACTGCTCGGACACGTGCACCTCGGCCTTCGCCTGATCGAGGAACGCTCCCAGGGGCTCACCACCGGGCAGCTCGCGGAGCTGCTCCATTGCGTCGCGTCACATCACGACGCCCGCTCCGCGCGAACAGCCGAGGCGTCGGTGCTCTACCACGCGAACCAGCTCGACGCGATCGCCGCGACACGCCGAGTCGATTGACGCCGCTGATCTTGGCGCTGGGCGCAAGCCTCGCCTGGGGCTTCGCCGACTTCGTGGGCCCGCTGCTCAGCCGGACGCTCGGCGCGCTGCGGATCCTCCTCTGGGCGCAGATCGGCGGGCTCGTCGCGATCGCGATCGTCGTCGGCGTCCGCGGCCAGGGGCCTGCTGGGTGGGAGGTGCTGTTCGCTATCGCGGCGGCGATCGGCGGCACACTCGGGCTCTACGCCTACTACCGCGGCATGCAGCTCGGGGCGATGAGTGTCGTCGCCCCGATTGCAGGCGTGTCCGCTGTCGTGCCGGTTGTCTTCGGGATCGCGACCGGCGACAGTCCGTCGGCCACGCAGATCGCCGGCATGGCGTGTGCGCTCGTTGGTGTGGCGCTCGCGTCGATCGAGCATCACGAGGGCTCTCCCCGAGTCGCCGCGGGCGTAGGGCTCGCGCTGCTCGCCGCAGTGGGCTTCGGCTTCTACTTCCCGTGGATGCACGCTGCCGGCAAGGTCGACTTCTGGTGGGCGTCTCTGACGTTCCGCGCGACCGCACTGCTCGTCATCGCGGTCGCGGTCGCGGCGAAACGACCTCAGCTCCGGCTGAGGCCCCGCGATCTCGCGATCGCCGTCCTCGTTGGGGTCGGCGACACAATCGGAAACGTCCTCTTCGCTGCGTCGTCTGGCTCGGGTCTCTCAGCCTGACCTCGGTGCTCGCCTCGCTCTACCCGATCGTCACCGTGCTGCTCGCAGCCGCAGTCCTGCACGAGCGGATCGCCCGAATGCAGAAGGCGGGTGTCGTGCTGACGCTCACAGGCGTCGTGCTGATCTCGTTCTGAGTCGATCTTGTTCTAAGAGCCGCAGGTGCACACCTGCGTCGACCAGCAGGGGTACACCTGCGTCGGTCCTACACACATCGCTTCGGGACGAGTCTCGATCTACATCGGGTCTCGAACTACACGTTGAAGCGAATGTTCAGCACGTCTCCGTCGCGGACGACGTAGGTCTTCCCCTCGAGGCGCTGCTGGGCACGTTTGGCGGCCTCCGCATGTGAGCCCGCTTCGATGAGGTCGCTCCAGTTGACCACCTCGCAGCGAATGAACCCACGTGCGATGTCGGAATGGATCGCACCGGCCGCGTCGAGTGCGGACTCGCCGTTTCGGAGCGTCCAGGCGCGTGTGTCCTGCTCGCCGGCAGTGAAGAACGTGATCAGGTCGAGCGCGTCACGGAGCCTGCCTGCGATGTCGTCGAGCGCGGACTCGCTCCCGTCGCGGTAGCCGGCAGCCTCAGCGTCCGGGAGTTCTGCCAACTCCGCCTCGAGCTTCAGGTCGATCCCGCCTGGCCCGTTCTCGACGGCGATCATCGGCTTGGTCGTCAACGGCTCCAGCTCGCCCGGTAGCTCACCGGCGTAGTCGCTCAGCACGCCGCCCGCGTCGACGTGGGCGAGAACCTTCTTCAGGTCCTCGACCTCGGTCCGCAACTTCGCATCGCCCGACTTCGCCTGCTTTTCGACCCGCTCCAGGCGGCGCTCGACGTGATCGCGATCGGCGACGAGCAGCTCGAGCTTGAAGGTCTCGAGGTCACCCGCCGGATCCGCGTCCTGGCCGAACCCGCGCAGGACGACGAGAAGCGCATCCACCTGGCGCAGGTTGCCGAGCTGAGCCTCCCCCGCGCCCGGCACGTCCTGGACGCGAATCGTCGCGTGCGTGATCTTGCGGGCGCTCACCACCTTGGCGAGTGCATCGAGGCGCTCGTCGGCGACCGGCGCCATGCCGACGTTGGTCTTTCCGTATTCGCCGCCGCCCGTCTTCGTCAGTGCCGTGAAGAGCGACGTCTTGCCGCTGCCGGACGGGCCGACGATGCCGACCTCGAGTGCCACGGGCGGCAGGGTACCTAGCCGTGCTCTTCGGACTCGCGCTTCTCGAGCTGCTTCTGCAGGGAGACGAGCGCGCGATGCTGGAGCGACTTGATCGCACCCTCAGTCTTGTCGAGGATCGTCGCGGTCTCTGCGTTCGCGAAGTTGAACACGAACTTCAACGTCAGAACCTGTTGTTGTTCATGCGAGAGGTCGTCGATCAGCTCGATCATCGACTTGCGACCGATCGACTCGAGCGCGCCGGCCTCGGCCGAGGTCGCCTCGTCAGCCTCGGGCTCAGGCACGTCCTCCTCCGGCTGCCAGCGCTTGTTCGCGCGGAAGTGGTCCATCGCCAAGTTGTGGGCGATCCGGAAGAGCCAGGCCGAGAAGGGCGCAGCCTGCCATTTGAACTTGCCGATCGACTCGAGCATCCTCAGGAAGGTCTGCGTCGTCAGATCCTCGGCGTCGTGACGGTTGCCGACGCTCACGTGGAGGTAGCTGTAGATGCGATCGAAATGGATCAGGTAGAGCTCTTCGAGCGCGGCGCGGTCGCCCTTTTGAGCGCGCTCGACGAGACCACGAACCTTCTTGGTCTCACTCTCCTTCTTCTCGGTCGCCGCGTCTTTCATCACTGACTTCCTGTCCCCCTGCCGGGTCACGCCTAACCCGGGAACCGGCTAGGAGCCGGCGGAACCGAAGCCGACACGGCTCTCGCGCGCGAAACGCTTCACGTAGACCACGCGCTGCAGCGCAATCGTGTAGCGGCCGTCGTCGGCTTCGAAGGAGTACGCCGAGTCGTGATCCCCGGCCAGGGCGCGGTCAAGATCCTCCGCCGTCTGCACCGGAACGAGGATCGAGAGGACCTGTGTCCCGTCGAAGGCGATCTCGATGCGAATGCGGTCAGTGTCGGTCATCGCTCACGAACTCTGCCAGAACGCCGCCGGTCGCCCCGGGGTGCACGAACGCCACCTGCAATCCGAAGAGGCCCCGCCGAGGCCGCTCGTCGATCAATTGGGTGCCGTTGGCACGCAATCGTTCGAGCTCCGCGTCGAGATCCACCACTTCGAATGCCAGATGATGCATCCCCGGGCCCCGCTTGGCGAGGAACTTCCCGACCGGGGTATCGGGGCCGAGCGGGGCGAGCAGCTCGATCCGGCTGCCGCCCGTTTCGAGCGACGCCGCCTCGACACCCTGGTCGCCGACGGTCTCTCGATGCTCGAGCGTCGCACCGAAGAGCTGCTCGTAGACAAGCAGCGCCGCATCGAGGTCGTCGACCGCGATCCCGATGTGATGGACCCCCTTGACCGCCATCTGCCGTGCACGCTACCCGGTCGCCGCTCGCCACTCGCGGTCGAGAGCGCGTAGACGAGCTCGCTCTGCCACTCGCCCTTCACGAATTCGTTCTCGACCAGGTGAGCCTCGCGGCGCATCCCGAGCTTTTCGAGCACGCGCACGGAGCCGGTGTTGCGCGCCTCGGTGCGCCCGATCACGCGGTGCAGGCGCATCGTCTCGAATGCGAAGGCGAGCAGCGGCTGCGCCGCCCCGTCGCGTAGCCCCGTCCCTGATGCGCCGGCTGGAAAACGAACCCGATCTCGCCCGTTTTGTGCTCGACGCTCGCCCAGTGCAACGCGACGTCACCGACCTGCTCGCCGGTCTCGCGCAGTACGACAACGGCGCTCAGCCAGTCGTCCTCCGCGGTCAGCGACGCGCTGGCGATCCTGCGAGCGAGCAGCGCGCGCGTCTCCTCGGCGTTGCGCGGCTCGTTGCAGAGCCAGCGCGCGACGCTCTCGTCGGACTGAATCGCAAAGAGCCCGCCGAAGTCGCCTTCGCCGTACGGGCGCAGCACGAGGCGCTCGGTCTCGAGGGGCCAGCTGGGCGTGAACGGCATGCGCGGACGCTACCGGTTGCCTACCCCCCGACGTGCTAGGTCGTGGTGTCAGTCGGTAGCGCGCGCACGACGCCGACGGCGTCAGAGGAGCGCGTGTCCGCGTCGACGCCTTCGAAGAGCTCGAGCAGCTCGTGACGCGAAAGGGTCTCCTTGTCGAGCAGCGCGGCTGCGACACGATCGAGTGCGACGCGGTGCGTTGCCAGGAGGCGCTGCGACTCCAGGTAGGCGTGGTCGGTCAGCATCGCCTGCTCGGAGTCGCGGAGGCGCTTCGTCTCCTCGGAGAGCGCATAGTTGTCGGCGCGCATTGTGCGCGAGGTGACGGACTCACCCATGCCCCACTCGAAGACCATCGCGCGTGCGATCTGCGTCACCTTTTCGAGGTCGTTGGCCGCACCGTTCGTGACCCGGCCGAAGACGAGCTCTTCCGCCGCGCGGCCCGCGAGAGCCATCACCATCCAGTCGAGCAGCTCCTCCTTCGTCTCGAGGTAACGCTCCTCCTCGGGTAGGTGCAAGACGTAGCCGAGCGCGGTGCCGCGCGCGATGATCGTCGCCTTCTGCGGGTCGTTGCCCACGAGATGCGAGACGAGCGCGTGGCCGCCTTCGTGGTAGGCGAGGATGCGCTTCTCCTTGTCGGTGACGACGCGGCGCTGCTGCAGGCCTGCAACGACGCGCTCGAGGGCGTAGTCGAAGTCGGCCATCGACAGACGGTCGTGGCCGCTGCGGCCGGCGCCGATCGCAGCCTCATTGCAGATGTTCGCAAGGTCGGCCCCGGTCAGGCCCGCCGTTTGACGCGCGACGCCGTCGAGGTCGACGTCTTCCGCGAGCGGCTTGCCGCGCGTGTGCACTTCGAGAATTTCTTTCCGCCCCTTCAGGTCCGGCGGCTGGATCAGGATCTGCCGGTCGAAACGCCCGGGCCGAAGCAGCGCCTGGTCGAGATCCTGCAGCCTGTTCGACGCCGCCATCACGACCACCTGGTCGCGCGGGCCGAAGCCGTCGAGCTCGACGAGCAGCTGGTTGAGCGTCTGATCCTGCTCGCGGTTGAACGAGTGACCGCTGCGCGCCTGACCGACAGCATCGAGCTCGTCGATGAAGACGATCGACGGCGCATTCTTGCGCGCCTCGTCGAAGAGCTTGCGGATGCGTGCGGCGCCGAGACCGGCGAACATCTCGACGAACGCCGATGCGCTCTGCGCGTAGAAGCGCGCGCCCGACTCGTGCGCGACGGCCTTCGCAGCGAGCGTCTTGCCGGTCCCGGGAGGCCCGTGGAAGAGGATTCCCTTCGGCACGCGCGCGCCGAGTGATTCGAACTTCTGCGGGTCGCGCAGGAAGTCGACGATCTCCTGCAGCTCCTCTTTCGCCTCGTCGAGGCCCGCGACGTCGGCCCATGTGACCGAGGAGGACGAGCCCGGCTGGATCTCGGTCGGCTTGACCCGGGGCATCAGCTTGACCGTCTTCCAGAGCAAGAAGACGACAACGCACATCAGGAGGAAGAAGGCGACCGGGAGCCAGGTCAGCGCGAAGTCCGACATGAACTTGTTGAAGTCGAAGCCACCGGCTGCGACGACGCGAGAGAGCGCGAACGGGATCAGCTGGGCAGGCTCGGCGGCGATCATCGTCACTCTCATCGGCAGCAAGCGGCCGGCCCTAAAGCTCTGCTAGAACCTCGTCGAGCGCGGCGAACCGGACACCTCGTTCGCGCCACGCCGTTGTGCAGGCCAGGGTGCGCGCCGGATCGAGGCCACGCGAGGCCTCTTCGACGAAGGTGACCTTTCGACCCCGGTCGAGGAGCCCGCGAATCGCAGCGTCGTCGCAGACGTCGGTCGCCACCCCGAAGACCACCACCTCCTCCGGGTCGAGCAACGTGAGCAGCGGCTCGGCGTTCGGGTTCGAGAACACGTCGAAATGCTTCTTCAGCAGGAGAAACTCGCGCCCGCGCAGCCACGTGGCCGGAACATCCGTCAACCCGAGCGGCACCGGGTCGGCCTGCCGTGTCTCGACAACGCGCTCGGCCCCCGGCGTGCCACGGAGACAGTGCGGCGGGTAGGTCGTCTCGAAGTCCGGCGACTCAGAGATCTCTGCGTCGGTCAGCTCGTGGTCGTCGGCCGAGGCGACGTGCGGCACTCCCGCCGCGCGAGCTGCCTCGACGAGCCGCGCCATCGCGGGCAGCGCCGACTCGGCATCCGGCACAGCGAGCTTGCCACTCGACGAGACGAAATCGACCTGCGTGTCGACGTCCCAGAGGAGCTTCACGAGACGAGCTCGAGCCGCTCGTTCGGCCGGAGGTGACGGCCGACCTTCGCGGAAGCCTTCCCGTCAGTGAGCACGATGTCACCGGTGAAGTCGTTGGAACCGAGAATCAGCGACGACCCAACCCCGTAGGCGTCGACCGGCACGCTGTTCGCCTCGAACTCGCGGATCTTGCCGACGGTGAAACCTCCGGAGACGACGATCTTCACGCCGTCGAAGCCTGCGCCGTCAAGTGCGTCCCGCACCTTGCGTACGAGACGTGGGTTGACACCGGTCGGACGGAAGTCGCCCATCTCCTCCCAGAGCGAACGATCGACGAGCGACTCTGAGGTGTCGAGCCGCACGCCCCACAGGCGCGGCCCGAGCGCGCGCGCCACATCGAGCGCAGTGCGCACCGAGTCGTTCTCGAAGTCCACGAGCACTGTCACGTTCATGTCGCCCGGCGCCCAGTCTGCGAAGTGCCTGGCCGCCACGACGGTGTCGCCGCCGTACGCCGCGATCAACGCATGCGGCACCGTCCCGAGGCCGGAGCCGCCCCACCAGGACGCCTGTTCGTCGGTCGTCACCCCGACCGGGGCGCCGACGACCTGACCCGCGACGTACGCAGCGTACCCGTCACCCGTCTGCACACGGTGATGATCGTGGCGCGCCGGCATGAAGATGATCGGCTTGCCGTTGGCCGCCTCGAGCACGTGCACGACGTTCGTCGTGATCAGCGTACGGCGTGCGAGCGTGCCGAGGTACAGCGTCTCGAGGTGCGCAAAGGTCGTGTAGTCGCCCTCGATCGTCAAGACGGTCTCGTAAGGCTCGACAACATCGCCGTCGTAGAGCGCTCGCACCGTCAGTTCGTCCCATCTGTCAGCGCAGAGCTTGAGGATCGCGATCGCCTCGTCCATGCCGCCGAGGTAGGCGCGCTGCTTCTGGAAGACCTGCATCACGACGCTCGGGTGCCGCCCGTCCTTGAACAGGGTCGAGCGCGTGTGGTTGAAGTACGCGTCGGTGTAGTAGCCGGCACGCATCTTCTCGACGGGCAGGTCGAAGATCGCCGGATCGAGTCGCTTACGCGTCGTGATCATGTTCGAGCTCCACGCACGCGCGCAACGCGGCGTCCGCGACCTCGAGCTGCTCCGCGCTCGGCTCCTCCGTGCCGAGCCGGTGCTGCAGCTCATGGCCGGGCCTGGCAAGCGCGCGTGCAAGCGGATGAGCTGGATGACGACTCATCCAGCCGAAGATCTCGGTCGACGCCGCCAGAGCGCCGATGGTCGCCGCCACCTTCGCCGGCGTGCGCAGCCGCGCCGGCGCTCGATCGGCAACCAGGTTGCCGGCCGCAGTCGTCAGGAGCATCGGGCCGACGAGATGCGAACCGCAGCGCTCGTGCTCCTTGGGGCGCGCGACTCCATGCTCGTAGCTGCCGATCGAGATGTGCTCCGCGCCGTGGTAGGAGGCCAGGTCACCGCCGCGCAGAGCGAGCACCGCCGGCGCCAGGGAGAGGAGCGCCGTCAGGAGCTCGCGCGCGGCAGGCCGCAGACTCGAGCGCCGCAGGCCCTGCAGGACGAGGGCGCTTCCGAACATCGAGGCGAGCACACGGGGCCGCTCCAGCGGCAGCTTCGCCGCGGGCAGGGCCTGCTTGACCTGCGGCAGAAGCGCGAGCGCCTCGGCCAGCCGCGCCGGGCCGCGCAGAATCGGGTTGCGCACCTCGGACGCGCGCAGGCGCTTGCGGCGCGCGACGACCTGCAGCTCGCCCTCGGGCGTGCGGATCGCGCAGGCCCAGGCGGTCGGCCCGTGCACGAGCACGCCGTTACTGAGTGCCATTCCTCCGAGCCGGATCGGGCCGCTCACACTGCAGAGCGTAGCCGCAGCGCGGACTGCAGCCGGGCCGCGGCAGCGCCGGGCCGCCCGTCGCCGACGAGCACACCGTCGATCGAGACGACCGGCATCACCTCGCGAATCGAGGACGTCGTGAACACCTCGTCGGCGTTCAGGACCTCGGCGATCGTGGTGGTCTTCTCGACGACGTCCTCGAGCTCGAGCACGAGGCTCCTCGTCACCCCGGCGAGCACGCCGGGCCCGGCAGCGGGCGTCCACAGGATCTCGCCGCGGCGCCACCAGACGTTGGCGATCGAGCATTCGAGCACCTGCTCACCCGCCACGAGCAGGGCGTCGTCGCTGCCGCCGGCGAGCGCAGCGCGGCGTGCGGCCAGGGAGAGCGCGTAGCTCGTCGACTTGACACCGGCGAGGAGCTGCGAGGGCGCGCCGACGTCGACCGTCTGCAGCGAGCTTCCGCGCTCGCGTTGCTCGTCGAGGCCCGGCGGGAGCGCGGCAGCCGTCGCAACGAGTGCCGCGGAGGTGCGATAGAGGCGCAGCACATGGTCCGGCGGTGCGGCCGCGGCGACGAGCCTCGCGAGCTCCGCTGCGCCCTCGGGCGCCGGCAGCTCGAGCACTGCGGCCGAGCGGGAGAGCCGCTCGAGATGCCGGTCGAGCAGGAACGGCCGCCCGCCGTAGACACGCAGTGTCTCGAACGCCGCCGCGCCGCGCAACAACGCCTCGTCGTCCGCGCCGAACACCGCCTCACGCGGTTCGACGAGCCCACGGCCGCCGACGCCGACCGCGAGCAGGCTCAGAGCGCCACCTCGACGCAGTCCGGCACGAGCCCGCCGACCGCTGCGAGCAGCGGGCGCGCCTTCACCCAGGACTCCTCGACTTCGGCTTCTGGATCGGAGTCCCAGACGATGCCGCCGCCTGCCCAGAGATGGATGCGCCCCGCCGCCACCGCGAAGGTCCGGATCGTCAGCGCGAGGTCGAAGTCGCCGTTTGCGCGCACCAACCCGAGCGCGCCCATCGACGCGCCCCGGCCGACGGGCTCGAGGCGGGCGATGTGATCGAGCGCGGAGACCTTGGGCGCGCCCGTGATCGACCCGCCGGGGAACGTCGCGTGCAGGATCTCTGCGAGGCCCACGTCGGGCCGCAGACGGCCTTCGACCGTCGAGACGAGGTGGGTGACGCCGGCGAGCTCGCGCTGGACCATCAGCTCCGGCCAGCGGATCGAGCCGTGCTCGCAGACACGCGAGAGATCGTTCCGCTCCAGGTCGACGATCATCACGTGCTCGGCGGCGTCTTTCGGGTCGTCGACGTCGATGCCGGCCGGCCGCGTCCCCTTGATCGGCTTCGTCACGAGCCGGTCGCCCCGCCGCGAGAGAAAGACCTCCGGCGAGGCGGAGACGATCGTCCAACCCTCTCCCGTGCAGGGAGCCGGGTGCAGCGGCCGGAGTGGAGCCAGGGCCGCGGCGGGCCCCGCGGGGTCGCCGTCGAATGCCGCGCTCAGATGCTGCACCAAGTTCACCTGGTAAATGTCGCCGCGGGCGATCGCACGCCGTGCCTCGTCGATCGCCGCCGCGTATTCCTCGGGTGACCAGGTCGGCTCCCACGCCCCGATGCGAAACGGCCCTCGTGCCGACTCACCACGAGGTCGGGCGCGGGCCGCAAGCAACGGCAGGGGGCACGGCTCCGGCGGGGCCGGCGTCGCCTCGCGCCGCAAGGGCTCCGAGAGCCCGTAGCCGAGGTAGACGTCGGCAACATCGTCGCCTCGAAGCTCCTCTGCGACGAACTGCTGCAGGGTTTCGTAGGCGCCCTCGGCCCGGAAGAGCTCGAGCGTGCTCAAGAGCAGACGGCCCGGGCGGCGTGCCGCAGGAAGCGCACCCCAAGCTCCAGGTCGCTGACGGGCACGCGCTCGTCGGCCGAATGGATCAACCGTGCCGCCGTCTCCGAGTCCATCGCCCGTGCGGGGAAAAACCCGTAGGCGACGGTGCCGAACGCCTCGCGCAGCCAGTGCGAGTCGGTGAAGCCCGCGACGCAGATCGGCGCGGCAAGCGCGCCTGGTTCCTCGACGTCGATGAACGACTGCACCGCGTCCCAGAGCGGGCCGCCGATCGCCGACCGCGTGCCGCCCTGCCGCTCGATGTTCACGAGCTCATAGTCGCCGCGGCCAAGGTGCGCGCGCAGCACGGCTTCGGCCTCCTCGGGTGTCTGTCCAGGGAGAAGCCGGACGTCGACGGTGATCTCGCAGAGCGCCGGGATCACGTTGCGCTTGTTCGAGGCCCGCGCCATCGTGGGTGCGACGGTCATCGAGAGCAGCGGCGCGATCAGCTCGCCCGCGAGCGGTGCCACGTCGACCGCAGCCTGCAGCGCGTCCCCGGGGTGAGGCACGTCGCCGAGCAGGGTGTTCAGGAAGCCTTCGACCTCCGGAATCAGCTGCGGCTCCGCCTGGAACGCGCCCAGCCGCTCGATCATGGGGGCCGCCTTGACGAGCGCGTTGTCGGCGATCGACGGCATCGACGCATGCCCACTGCGGCCGCTCACGCGCAGCAGAAACGGCGAGCTCATCTTCTCGGCAGTCGCGCAGAGGTAGAGAACCTTGCCCCCGAGCTCGACGCGGTCGCCGGCACCCTCGTTGACGGAGAAGTCGGCGCGCACCGCCTCGGGGTGTGCCTCGACGAGCCACTGCAGGCCGAACCCGTCGCCGACCTCCTCGTCGGCGGCCGCGACGAAGATCAGATCGCCGGCGCCCTGCCAGCCTTCGCGGGCGAGCGTCGCAAGTGCGACAGCGCTCGCCGCGACCTCCCCTTTCATGTCGAGCGCACCGCGTCCCCACACCTCGTCGCCGACGAGCTCGCCTCCAAAGGGCTCACGTGACCATTCGCTTGCGTCGGCGAGCACGACATCCGTATGTGAGAGCAGGGCCAACGACGGGCCTTCGCCGCGACCGCGGATGCGTGCGACGAGGTTTGCGCGCTCGGGGACCCGCGCGAAGAGAGCGCACTCGACGCCGGCCGCTTCGAGGTAGTCGCGCAGCAGCTCGGCCGCGACCGTCTCGTTCCCGGGTGGGTTGGTCGTGTCGAGGCGGATCAGCCTCTGCAGCAGGTCGACGACCTCTGTCACTTCCGCTGTCCGAGCACGAGCAGGTAGCGCCGCGGCGCGCGGATGCCGCCTTCTTTTGTGCGATAGCTCTCGTAGAGCTCGATGAACGCCTGCTGGAACGCGTCCCGGCCCGGTGGGTCGAGCTGCCGGAGGAGCGCGATCACGGGCGGCGCCGACTCGGAGAAGAGCTTCCAGATCTCCTCGCCGGAGGTGGCTTCGAGCCAGAGGGTGCCATCCTCGTACTCGAGGTCGAAGTCCTCCCCGAGCATGTCCTCGACGTGATCCTCTCGGCCCCATTCATACGCCTCCCTGCCTTCGATCGGCTCCTCGGTGAAGCGGCGATAGAGCTCGCCGAGCTTCGGGTTCGGCTTCCAGGCGGTGAAGCCGAGCCGGCCGCCGGGACACGTGACGCGCGCGAGCTCGGCCGCGACATTCGCATGGTCGGGAGCAAACACGAGGCCGAAATTCGAAGAGAGCACGTCGAAGCATGCGTCCTCGTACGGGAGGTACTCGACATCGCCGAGGTCGAACTTCACCTCGACGCCTGCCTCCTGCGCACGCTGCTTCGCCTGCTCGATCATCGGCCCGGCGATGTCGATCGCGGTCACCTTCGCACCGCTGCGCGCCTCGCGAATCGCCACCTCGCCCGTACCGGTCGCGAGGTCGAGGACCCGCTCACCGGGCTGGATCTCGAGCAGGCCGACGAGCTCCGCCTGGACGGGTGCGAACCGGGCAGCGATCCGCTCGTAGCTCCCGACGCTCCAGACCTCGCTCACGATCCCGAAGCATACTTCCGGTGTGGGGGACCTCTTCAGCGAGGCTGCAGGCCGGAGGCTCGACGCTTCGGCACCGCTCGCGCAGCGTCTCCGCCCGACGAGCCTCGACACGTTCGTCGGTCAGGAGCACGTGGTCGGGCCGGGACGCGCCTTGCGGCTCGCGATCGAGCACGACCGCGTGCCATCGATGATCCTCTACGGCCCGCCCGGCTCCGGCAAGACGACGCTCGCCCGCATCGTCGCGCAGACGACGGGCGCGAAGTTCGAAGAGCTCTCGGCGGTCTCTGCGACGGTCTCAAACGTGCGCGACGTGCTCGCCCGGGCGCGCGAGCGGCTCGGCACGAGCGGCACCCGCACGATCCTTTTTCTGGACGAGATCCACCGCTTCAACAAGGCGCAGCAGGACGCGCTGCTGCCGGGCGTCGAGGAAGGCCTGCTGACGCTGATCGGCGCGACGACGGAGAACCCCTACTTCGAGGTGAACTCGGCGCTGCTCTCCCGCTCGCAGATCTACGAGCTGGAGCCGCACACCGTCGAGACGCTGCGCGGCGTCATCAGCCGCGGCGCGGCCGAGCTCGGCACGACGATCTCGCCTGAGGTCGAGGAGCTGATCGCCCAGCGTGCGGGCGGTGACGCGCGCAACGCGCTGAACATCCTCGAGCTGACGACCGAGACCGCGCGCGCGGAAGGCGTCGAGCTCGAGGAGCGGCACGTCGACGACGCTGCGCGGAAGCGGCCGCTCGCGTTCGACAAGCGCGGCGACAAGCACTACGACTTCATCTCGGCCTGGATCAAGTCGACGCGAGCCGGCGATGTGCAGGCCTCGCTCTACTACCTCGCCGCGATGCTCGAAGGCGGCGAGGACGCACGCTTCATCGTGCGCCGGATGATCGTGCTCGCCTCCGAGGACATCGGGAACGCCGACCCGCGCGCGCTCCTGATCGCAATCGCAGCGGCGCAGGCGGTCGAGCATGTCGGGCTGCCGGAGGCGCGGCTGAACCTCGCGCAAACGGCTGTCTACCTCGCCCGGGCGCCGAAGTCGAACGCGTCCTACGTTGCACTCGGCAAGGCGATGCAGGACGTGCGCGAGCACGGCCACCTGATGCCGCCTGCAGCGCTTCGTTCGGCCGCGTACGCGGGCGCGCGCAAGCTCGGCCGTGGCGAGGGCTACCAGTATCCCCACACCGATCCCGACGGCTTCGCCGTCGACTGCCTGCCGGACGAGCTGCACGGCTCGGTGTACTACGAGCCGTCCGGGATCGGCGAGGAGCAGCCGGTCGAACGCTCGGCGGAGGCACGACCCCCCGGGAAATGACCTCCGTCAGAGGATGCGGGCGCCGAGCGCGCTCGCGACCAGCTCGACGGCAAGCAGCGCGGTCTCGTTCTCGCGGTCGAGGATCGGGTTCACCTCGACGACGTCCAGCGAGCCGAGCAGCCCGGAGTCGGAGACAAGCTCCAGGACGAGATGCGCCTCGCGGTAGTTGAGGCCGCCGCGCACGCGTGTGCCGACGCCGGGGGCGAACATCGGATCGACGGCGTCGAGATCGAGGCTCACATGCAGGAATGGTGCGTCGGCGAGGAACTCGAGAGCCTCGTCCATCACACGCTCGACGCCGAGCTTGTCGACCTCGCTCATCGTGAACACGCGCAGGTCGAGCTCCTTGATCAGGTCGCGCTCGCCAGGATCGAGCGAGCGGATGCCGACGAGAGCGGCGCGCGTAACCGACGGGGTCGGGTAGTGGTCGCTCTCGAACTCCTTGCCCCCGACACCGAGCGCCGCGGCAAGCGGCATGCCGTGCACGTTGCCGGTCGGGGAGGTGCTCGGACGGTTCAGGTCGCCATGGGCGTCGATCCAGAGCGCAGCGCCCGGCCCATGTGCCTCCGCCATGCCGCCGAGCGAGCCCATCGCGATCGAATGGTCGCCGCCGAGCACGAGCGGCACGAAGCCCTCTGCAACCGCAGCGGCGACGCGAGTGGCGATACCCTCACAGACCTGCCTGATCGGACCGAGATAGCGACACGTCTGACTGCCCTCGTCCGTGGCCTCGGGCACGGGCACCGGCACGTCGCCCCGGTCGACGACAGCGCGGCCGAGGGCCCTCAGGCGGCCGTCGAGCCCCGCATAGCGGATCGCCGACGGCCCCATGTCGACGCCCCGGCGCTGCTGGCCGAGGTCGAGGCCGGCGCCGATGATCGCAACGGGCGCAGGATGATCGGAAGCGCTCACCGGGGAGAGGCTACGAGAACTCGATGAGCGACGGCCTGATCAAGGTCCTGCTGGCAGACGACGACCCGCTCTTCCTCGAGTCGCTGTGCGCCCTGATCGACCGCCAGCCTGAGCTGACGGTCGTAGCCGCCGCCGCCAACGGCCTCGAGGCGATCGAGCTGGCGGACGAGCTCGCTGTCGATGCGGTCGTCGTCGACCTGCACATGCCGCTCCTCGACGGCGTCACCGCCGTCGCGCGCCTGCGACGTGATCACCCGAGCCTCTGTCTGATCGTGCTGACGGGCGACGCCGACACGCAACTGCACCGCGCCGCCGTCGAAGCGGGCGCCGACGCAGTGCTGCAGAAGCACGAGATGGCGCGCGCGCTCGTTGATCGACTCGCGGCCGGCCGCGTGCCCGAGGCATCATCTAAACCGACCAGCTGTCCTTGAAGCGGCGTTGCGCGTCGGAGGCGCTGTCGAGCTCGATGCCGAGGGTGGAGAGCTTCGTGCGGGCAATCAGATCGTCGAGCTCCGCGGGGAACGGCGTCAGCCCGGGTGGGACGTTGCCCGAGGCGAGCCGGTGCACCGAGAGCGCCTGCACCGAGAACGAGAGGTCCATGATCTCGATCGGGTTGCCGTCGAGGCCAGCGATGTTGACAAGCGCGCCGTCGACGAGCACATGGATGCGCCGGCCACCGACCTCGTAGGTCTTGACGCCGGGCCGCGCCTCGACCACCTGGTCTGCGGCGGCCTCGAGCGCGGGCACGTCGATCTCACGGTCGTGATGCCCCGCGTTTGCGAGCAGCACCCCGTCCTGCAGCAACCCGAGCGCGGCTGCCGGAACGGCTTCGATCACACCGGTCGCAGTCAGCACAACGTCCGCGTCCGGAAGCGCGTCGGCAAGCGCCGCGACGCGGAAGCCATCCATGTGCGCAGTCAGCGCGCGCACCGGGTCGATCTCGACGACGGTGATGCGACCGCCGAGGCCGTGCGCAGCGCGCGCGAGGCCCTTGCCCACCCAGCCGTAGCCGACGATGCAGAACTCCCGGCCGGCGGCGAGCACGTTCGTCAGCGCGAGCAGCGCCGTCAGCGTCGTCTGGCCGGTGCCGTAGGGGTTGTCGAACATGTGCTTGCAGCGCGCGTCGTTGGCCGCGATCGCCGGGAACGGCAGACGCCCCTCGGCCGCGAGCGCCCGGAGCCGCGCGACACCCGTCGTCGTCTCCTCGCTAACGCCCCGCAGCGTTGCGTACAGGTCGGGACGGTGCTCGGCCATCCGCCGCGTCAGCTCGAGGCCGTCGTCGATCACGAGCTCGGGGGCGGACTCTGCGACCGCCAGCAGATCGGCGGTGAACTCCCCCTGCGAGACGCCGTGCCGCGCGTGCACCTCGACACCGCGCTCGACGAGCGCCGCACAGACCGCATCCTGCGTCGAGCGGGGGTTGCTCCCCGCTGCGACCACCTCCGCGCCCGCCTCCTTGAGCGCGAGCACGAGGCAGGCGGTCTTCGCCTCGAGGTGGACGACGACGGCCAGCCGGCGCCCCCGCAGGACGCCGTCCCCGAGTCGATCCTCGGCGAGGCGGTGCAGAACGGGCATGTGCTGGGCTGCCCACGCAATCCGCCGGTGCCCTTCGGGCGCGAGCCCGGGGTCGGCGATGCTCGAGGCAGTCGTCATCGAGTGGCGAGGGCCGGACTTGAACCGGCGACACCACGGTTTTCAGCCGTGTGCTCTACCAACTGAGCTACCTCGCCCCGTGTCGCGCGCAGTGTAGTGGTCTGACCAGCAACGTTCGCCGGGTCTCCGGCCCGCGATCACGCGGCGCGGGAGTCCCGCTTGGTGCTTGCAACCCGAAAACCGGGCAACCTCGCCGGTCAAACCACTCGCCGCACGAAAAGAGACGTCCGGACCGGTGCTACCGCGTCGCGAACGTCTCTGTGCATCGATCATAAATGCCTGCGGGCAAGCAGGGCGACGCCGGGCGGGACGGAGAAGGTCGCAACGTCCGTGAATCCTCGGCGGCGAAGCTCGCGCTCGACCCGGGCGAGCGGCACATAGATGGGCGTCTGCGGGCCGAGCCCGTATGCGATGACCACGGAACCGCCGGGCGCCGTGACGCGGGCGAGCTCGTCGAAGAACGGGATCATGTTGTTCATCGTCACGAGGTCGAACGCTCCGTCTTCGAACGGGAGCGCCGCGGCGTCGGCGACGTCGTAGCGCTGCGCCGGCGAGGTCGAGAGACGCCGTGCCTCCGAGATCATCTCCGGCGAGAGGTCGACGCCGGTCACTTCGGCCTGCGGCCACCGCTCGGTCAGCTTGCGCACGATCACGCCGCTCCCGGTCCCGAGGTCGAGCATCCGCGCCGGCCGAGTGGTGACGTGGTCGAGGCGCACCGCATCGAGTGCCGCGCCGATCGCCCGCAGGCGGCTCTCGTCGACGCGCGTCGCATCCCAGTCGGCCGCGAGCTTGTCGAAGTTCGACTTGACGGGGCCTTTGAGCACGCGCCAGAGCACCGGCACCCGCACGACGACCGTGGTGACTGCGCGCATCACTCGCTGGCCGCCCGTCACACGACCGCGATCCGCAGCTCGTCGCCCGGGGTCACGCCGGTGAGCCTCGCAGCGTCGCCGCGGCTGATCGCGAGGGTGACAAGACCGTAGGAGTCCTCGTAGAGGATCAGCTCCCCCGCCGGCGCGTCGGCGAAGGTGCGCGCGACGACCGCGTAGTAGCGATCGAGCATCAGCCTGATCTCGACACGGTCACCGTCAGCGACACCTAGCGTGTCGACGTGGGCTCGTCGCACGTTCGTTGCGACGTTGCCGAAGCGGTCGACGTCCAGCACAGTCGCAGAGATCTGCGTCCGTCCGACCTGCGGCTCGGGCACGTCGACGCGAATCAGGGTCGCCGCGTCGACCGCCGGTCCGAGCTCGTCGATCGAAACGCCCGCTGCGAGGTGGGCTGCGGCCGGCGCGAAGACATCGCGAGCATGGAACGTGTGCGACACGTCGGGCAAGCGGTACCGCCCGTCGGTCAGCTCGTGTGCGGCCTCGATCCCGAGGTCGTCGGCGGCGAGCATCAGCAGCCCGTTGTCGGGGCCGACAAAGACGCTGCCGTCGGACGAGCGCACGGCGACGGCGCGCCGGTTGCCGCCGACGTCCGGGTCGACGACGGCGAGGCGGACGCCGGCCGGCATGTACGGCGCGGTGTTGCGCAGGACGAGCGCGCCCTGCAGGATCGCTTGCGGCGCGATGCCGTGCGTGATGTCGATCACACGCACATCGGGCGCGATCCGGGCGATCACACCGTGGCAGGTGCCGACGAAGTCGTCTTCGAGGCCGAAGTCGGTGAGGAAGCAGACGACGCTCACGCTGGCGAGTCCATCAGATCACGGACCGCGGTGACGAGGCCTTCGAGATCGTGCGACGCCGCCTCGAGGGTGACGGTGAGCCCGGCGCTGCGCGCGATCCGCGACGTCTCGGGTCCGATCGAGAGCGCAGGAGCCGTGCCGCCAACGGCGGCGTACGCGCGGGCGGCTGAGCCCGACGCGAGGATCACAAGATCGCCGTCGGGCGGCTCAGGTGCGAGGAGGCGGGTGCGGTAGAGCGGCACGAAGTCGGCGCCGAGCTCGTCGATCGGCCCGCGGCGGGCGCCCTGCGCCGCGGCGAAAAGTACCCGGCCCGGCGGGCGAGGGAACGCGAGCAGCAGCCCGTCCTGCGTCGAGGGCTGCGGGACGAGCTCCGGCTCGATCCCGTGCGAGCGCAGTGTTTCCGCCGTTCCGGGGCCGACCGCGGCCACGCGCGGCAGGTTGCGGCCGCGACGGGCGATCTCGTCCGCTCCGTTCGGGCTCGTGATCACGAGCCAGTCGTAGCCGGCGGCGTCGACCGGCTCGTCCGAGATGCGCTCGATCTCGATCAGCGGGCACTCGACGACTTCGGCTCCGAGCGCCTCGAGTCGGTCGACGAGCGGACGAGCCTGGGCGCGCGGCCGCGTCACGATCACGCGCAGCGCGGGCAAGCCGTCAGGCACGTGTCTGCGCCGGGTTCGCAGCGGACGTCTCACGCGCCGCCGCCAGCTCGATCAGCTCACGCGCGAGCAGCTCCGGCTCGTCTCCCGACCGGCGCTCGATCCACGCGCCGTCCTCGTCGGCGATCAGCGCGTGCAGCGTCGTACCGTCGTGATGTGCGGCGACCGGCGCGAGGCAGCCGGCGCCGATCGTCGCAACACACTGCCGCTCCGGCTCGACGCGCCGGCGCGTCTCCGCGTCGTCTGCCTGCGCGACGCGTTCTTCCTCACCCACGCGCACCTGCAGCGCGAGCGCGCCCTGCGCGGCCTCAGGCAGCATCTGCACCGGGTCGAGCCGCAGGCCGATCTCCGACGCGAGCCCGAGCCGGTCGAGACCGCACGCAGCGAGGACGATCGCGTCCAGCCCGCGCTCGCGCAGCTTGCGCAGGCGCGTATCGACGTTCCCGCGCATCGGCTCGACGGAGATCGTCGGGTCGAGCGCGAGCAACTGTGCACGACGGCGCGCCGACGCGGTCCCGATGCGCATCCCGGGCCGAAGCTCTGCCGCGCCGACGAGCGCGTCGCGCGGATCGTCGCGGGCGAGGTAGGCGCCGACGGCGAGACCGTCGGTATCGGTCGACGTCATGTCCTTCGCCGAATGGACGGCGACGTCGATGCGCCCGGCGAGCAACGCCTCCTCGATCTCCTTGACGAAGACGCCGCGCTCGCCGATCTGTCCGAACGGCTGCTTGCGGTCGCGGTCGCCGGCGGTCGTGATCGGCACGAATGCAATCTCGATCCCCGGCCGGCGCAATGCCGCCGCCGCGTGCTCGGCCTGGGTGAGCGCGAGCCTAGAGCCGCGAGACCCGATACGAACGAGCACAGGACGACCTCCCTCCGCGCGTGCTGCGGCCGCAGAGCGGATGACCGGCGCGCACGCGCAGAAACGCCGACGGCGCGACCACCGGCAGCGGCCGTTCGATCCGGCGGCTCTCGCCGTCCTGCCGGTCGCCGGCGCTCACCGCTCGTCCTCGAGCCCGAACAGGTGCCTGACGGCGTCGGCGTACGCCGCGCCCTCGGCGCTGACCGCGGCCTCCTTCATGCGCACGGTCGGCAGGTGCAGCAGCTTGTTGAGGATCTGCGCGGTCACGGACTCGAGTGTGCGGCGCTCGTCGTCGGTGACGCGCCCGTTCAGCTTCGCGAGCTCCGCGGCTCGGATCTCCTCGGCCCGGGCCCGGAGCGACGCGATTGCCGGCACGACGTCGAGCGAGGCCCGCCACGAGCGGAAGCGCGATGCCTCCTCGGTCACGAGCTGCTCGGCGCGTGCCGCCTCGCTACGGCGCCCCGCGAGCGTCTCCGCGACGACAGCTTCGAGATCGTCGATGTCATAGAGGAAGCAGCCGTCGAGCTTGCCGATCGCCGCGTCGAGGTCGCGCGGGACCGCGATGTCGATGAAGAAGAGCGGCCGGCGCCGGCGCGACGGCACATCGCCGGCGCGTAGCACGGTGTCGGGGGCACTCGTCGACGAGACGACGACGTCGACCTCACCGAGCCGGCTGCCGATCTCCTCGAGCGAGAGCGGAGCACCGCCGAAGCGCTGTGCGAGCTCTCTTGCCGCCTCGACCGTGCGGTTTGCGATGAATGCGATCTCCGCACCGCGGGCCGAGAGGTTGCCGGCCGCGAGCTCGCCGATCCGGCCCGCGCCGATCAGCAGCACGCGCCGCCCCTCGAGGTCGCCGAACACCTGCGCGGCCAGGGCGGCGGCGGCCGACGACACCGACGCCGGGCTCTCGCCGATCGCGGTCTCGGTGCGCACACGCTTACCGACCGCGAGCGCCTGTCTGAACACGCGGTCGAGCACCGCCCCGGGCTCGGCAGCCTCGTACGCAGCGCGCACCTGGCCGAGAATCTCTCCCTCGCCCGGCACGAGCGAATCCAGGCCCGCGGCGACGCGGAAGAGGTGGAGGGCGGCCGCCTCCTCATGCAAGCGGTACAAGACGCCGTCGAGCGACTCGCCCGCGAGCTCCTCGAGCGCTGCCACGGCGCGCAGCTCGTCGACACCGTCGAAGTAGAGCTCCGTGCGGTTGCAGGTCGAAAGACACACCGTGTCGCCGAGACGCGCAGCGAGCCCACCGGCGGCCGTGACGTCGAGTGCGACGCGCTCGCGCAGCTCGACCGGCGCGACGTGATGCGAGAGGCCAACGAGCGTCAGCGTCATGCGAAATGCCCTCCTGCGAGTGCGAGTCGCGCGACGATCACGAGCGCAAACCCGCCGAGCGCCAGGTACGCCGCACGCCTGCCGCCGGGGCGCGCTACGACGAAGCCGCCGTAGACGAGCCAGGTCAGCACCGTCACCCCTTCGAGCGCATCGAGCGAGCCGCCGTCACGGCGCTGGCGCACGATTCCGATTGCGAGGCCGACGGTGAGCAGCGGCAGCGAGACGAGGATCGTCCGCCAGGCGAGCCGCTCGAGCGTCGCAAGCGGCGGCACGCGCAGGCGGAGGATGTCGGCCGCCCGGTGCTTCAGCCGCCGCTCCTCCCAGAGGTAGAGGCCGGCGAGGCCAGCAGCCAGCGTGAAACCCGCGAAGGCGGCGAGGACGAGGCCGACATGCAAGACGAGGAAGAGGTTGCCACCGTGGGAACGAGTTCCTGCGCTCGTGCCGCCGCCGATGCGCGCGACGACGAACAACACGACCGCCAGCGGCATCACGACAAGCCCGAGCAGTCTGAAGCGAGGCCGGCACCCCCAGATCAGATACGCCCCGACGACGAGCCACACGAAGAGATTGAGGGAGCCTGCCCACGACGACCATGGGAAGCCCTCTGCGCGCGCCGCCTGCACCGCGAGGAGCGCGGTCTGTGCGAGCCACCCGAGGCGCACACCCCAGGTCGCCGTTCCCGACGTGCGCGCCGACGCGTAGGCGAACGCTGCCTCGCCGTAGCCGAGGAGCGCCGGCCAGAAGAGCGCTTCAACCACGGGCACGGGCCTGTTCGACGAGCTCGCCAAGCTGGCGCTGCAGCCGCTGGAGCTTCGCGCCGATCACGGCGACCCAGATGAGCACGGTGACGAAGACGACGAGGTAGGCGCCGGCCACGTACTGCCACTGCGAAGGCGCGCTCATGTCAGCAGCTCGCGCAGCTCCCGCAGGTGCGAGTCGAGCCGCTTGCCCGCGAGCTCGACATGGTAGAGCGCCGCAAAGAGCGAGAGCATCGCCGCGAGCGACACGCAGAACGTGAGGAACTGCGAACCGGACATCTGCGGGCCGTGCGCGTTGAAGACGACCGGGTGGATGAACTTCTGCGAGAGGCGGATCGCGAGGAACGACACCGGGATCAGGACGACGCCGAACAGCGCATAGACCGCTGACATGTTCGCCCGCGAGCGGCCCGGCTCCAGTGAAAACCGGAGCATGAAGTAGGCGCAGTAGAAGAGAAAGAGCACGAGGAAGAGCACGAGTTGGTTCTCGCCCCACGACCACCAGACGCCCCACGACGCGCGCGCCCAGATCGACCCGGTGATCAGGGTCAGCGCGCCGAAGACCACACCCTGGTGAATCGCGACGTAGCTCTCGACATCGGCGTGCTCGTCGCGCTTCCACAGGACACGCAGTGCCTTCCAGGCGCCCCAGCCGAAACAGGCGTACGAGGTGAGGGCGATCGGCACGTGGAAATAGAAGATCCGCTGGGAGAAGCCCTGGTCTGCGTCATTCGGCACGTAGAAGATGATCAGCGCCAGCGCCGCTGCCGTCAGGACAACCGCGAGCCCGCCCAGGGCCGCGACACGGTTCTCGACAAACGTCCGCCTCACGGTTTCATGGTAGTGCGCGGCGCTCAGACCTCGGCGACCACGTACTCGAACGCCGCCCAGGCAAGCACCCCGAAGAGCGCGTCGTAGAGCGCCAGAAACCAGAGATAGCCCCCGACGCCGCCGATCACGATCGGGATCGCCACCGGCAGGAAGAGCAGCGGCAGCAGTAGCTCGCGGGCCCGCCCGGCGACCGCCATCGCTCCGAAGAGCGTGCCGACGGTGCAGATTCCGACGTCGGCCAGGGCGACCGCCGCAATTGTTCGACCGTCGATGCCGGAGAAGAACGCGGCGAACGCCGGCAGTGCCACGATCTCGGCGCAGACGAGAAAGGCGAAGACAGCGATCGTCTTACCGAGCCAGATCGCGCTGCGGTCGCACGGCGCGAGGATCAGCGCGTCGAACATCCCCTGCTCCCGCTCCGCGACGAACGCGCGTGTCAACCCGAGCAGCGCGGTGAAGATCAGAGCGGCCCAGAGAAGGCCGAGCGCCGCGTGGTGACCGGCGCCGCGTGGCAGCGCGAAGTGGAAGATCGTCAGCGCCGCGAGCACGAAGAGCACCATCGACGGCAGCGTCTCCTTCGCGCGCAGCTCGAGCAGCAGATCCTTCCGCGCGAGCGCGGCGACATCGCCCACATACGTCATGCGAAAGCGACCCGGTCGGTTGCGAGCCGCTCGACGCGCTGCGGCTCGTGTGTCGCGACAACCCAGGTGCGCGGCTCGGCGAAGATCCCGTCGAGCAGCTCGGCCCCTTGCGCATCGAGCGCGTTGTACGGCTCGTCGAGGACGAGCAGTTGCGGGTCATGGAGCAGCACACGACAGAGCCCGAGGCGCTGTTGCATGCCGCGCGAGAACGTCGAGACGCGGTCGTGCCGCATCCCCCAGAGACCGAGCCGCTCGAGCAGCATGCCGATGCGCTCGGCGCGCTCCGGCAGGCGGTAAAGGCGGCCGAAGAGCGTCAGGTTCTCGAGCGGGGTCAGCTCGCGGTAGACGAGCGGTTCGTGCCCGAGGTAGCCGACCGTGTGCCGCGCGGGCAGCGAGACCTCGCCGGCGCTCGGCGCGGCCAGGCCCGCGAGCACGCGCAACAGCGTCGTCTTCCCCGAGCCGTTCGGCCCGGTGACGAGCAGAAATCCGCCGGTGCCGAGCTCGACGTCGACGTCACGAAAAACGCGCTTCTCTCCGTAGCGCATCCCGAGTCCCGAGGCGCTGATCACGAGCGGAAGACCTCGGCTGCCGCGCGGTGGAACCCGTCGGGCTGGCCGGCGGCCGCGAACGTGTCGGCGATCTCCTCCAGCTCGCCGGTCCAGCGCCAGCCCTTCGCCGCAGCCGACCGTTCCGCTGCGGCGAGGCGCTCGAAGAGCTGCGGCTGCGACTCGCGCCATTCCGCGTCGAGCGCCTCTGCGACCCCGTAGTGATCCGCAACGCGGCGGATCGAGAGCAGCATCGCCGCAGTCCCTTTCGACCAGGCCGCGTAGACCATCTTCAGCGCCGATGCGTCCGGCACGACGCGCGCAGCGACGATCGAGCCCGCAAACAGCGCCGCAACGCGCGCGGCTCCCTCGCCCGAGAGATAGAGACGCGTGTCGCCGGGCCGAAGCGGCGGCGGCCCCACGATGCCGCCGTCGACGAAGCGGGTGTGCAACGCGGCAACCTCGCGCGAACGCGCGGGCGAGATTGCGTTCGCGTCGATGTAGACACCGTCGAATCCGTCGGTTGCGCGCGCGATGTCGACCGCCGCGTGCGGCGGGCACACCGAGAGGATCAGCTCGGCCTCGCTGACGAGCTCGCCGACGGTGCCGACGTCGCGCAGATCGCGCGCCCGGTCGCGCGTCGCCTCGCTGCGACCGTCCGAGGCCCAGATCACGTCATGGCCGTTCGCGCGCAATGCCAGGCCGAGCGCCGACCCCATCTCGCCGGGGTGCAGCAGGCCGACGACGGTCACAGGACGTCGGCGAGCACGAACGCGAAGAACGCGACCGAGATCACGCCGTTCATCGTGAAGAACGCAGCGTCCAGGCGCCGCAGGTCGCCTGGTCGCACAAGTGTGTGCTCGTAGAGGAGCAGGCCCGCGACGCAGACGACGCCGACCCAGTAGAGCCAGCCCACATGCAGTCCGACGCCCGCTGCGACCAGCAGTGCGATCGTCGCGAGGTGCAGCGCCCGGGCGCCCGCGAATGCTCCTCCCTCGCCAAACCGCGTCGCCCATGAGTGCAGGCCCTGCTCGCGGTCGATCTGGACGTCGAAGAGCGCATAGAAGAGGTCGAAGCCGGCGACCCATGCCGCGACAGCGCCGCCCAGTGCCCACGCCTGCCACGGGAGGTTGCCCTTGATCGCTGCCCACGCGCCGACGGGTGCGAGGCCGTCGACCGCACCGAGCCAGAGGTGGCAGAGCCAGGTGAACCGCTTCAGATACGGATAGACCACGAAGGCGGCCACCGGCACCGGCGAGAGCCAGCGCACGAGCGGGTCGAGCTGCCAGACGGCGACCGCGTAGACCGCGAGCGCGGCTGCGCAGAACGCGAGCACACCGACCCTCGACAGCACCCCCGACGGGAGCTCGCGGGTGGCCGTGCGCGGATTTGCGGCATCGATGCGAGCGTCGATCAGGCGGTTGAGCGCCATCGCGAGCGAACGGGCCCCGACCATCGCGACGGTGATCCACAGCAAGTCATGCGCAGACGGCACACCGCTGACCGCGAGGAACGCGCCGACGTACGCGAATGGCAGCGCGAAGATCGTGTGCTCGAACTTGACGAGCCGGTAGTAGAGGCGGGCGATGCGCATCGAATCCTCAGGTTTGTCGGTGGTCGGAGTGGCGGTTGGCCCCCACCGCATCGGTGAGCAGCGAGACCGCATGGCCGAGCGCCGGCTGCAGGACGGCGTACCCGTCGCGGCAACCGCCGGTCGACCCCGGCAGATTGACGACCAGCGTATGCCCAACGACCCCGGCGACGCCACGGGAGAGGAGCCCGTACGGCGTCTTCGTGATCGAGTCGGCCCGTAGCGCCTCGGCGATGCCCGGCGCTTCGCGCTGGAGCACCGTGCGTGTCGCCTCGGGCGTGACGTCGCGCGGCGCGAGGCCGGTGCCGCCCGTCGTCAGGACGATGGCCGCCGACCCGGCCAGCTCTTCGATCGCTGCCGCGATCTCGCGCGCCTCGTCCGGGACGAGTCTGCGCGCGACCTCGTAGCCGTCGGCGCGGAGCAGCTCCTCGAGCAGGTCCCCGCTCGTGTCGTCGGACTCGCCCCGTGCCGCGCGGTCGGAGATCGTCAGCACGGCCGCTCGCAGCGCCTCGGTCAACGCTTGACCTTCTCGACGAGCTCGACCGAGAAGGTCATCTTCTTGTCAACCGCCTTGGCCATGTCGTAGATCGTCAGCGCCGCGATCGAGGCGGCTGTCAGAGCCTCCATCTCGACGCCCGTCTGCGCAGTTGTCTCCGCCGACGCCGTGATCTCGACGTCACCGTCACCGACGACGAGCGAGACCGCGACATGCGTGAGCGGCAGCGGGTGACAGAGCGGAATCAGCTCTGCGGTGCGCTTCGCGGCCATGATTCCTGCGAGCTGCGCGGTCGCGAGCGCGTCGCCCTTCGGCAGGGCGCGGAGACGCGCCGCGGTCTCGGGCGCCATGCGCACGACGGCGCGCGCGACCGCCCGGCGCCGTTGCGCCGGCTTCTCGCCGACATCCACCATCTGGACCGCTCCGGCTTCGTCGACATGTGAGAACTCGGTCATCTGCGGTACCTCCGGGCCAGCTCGAGGAGTGCGCGACGCTCGCGCCACGCTGCCTTCGCGCGCGACCCGAGCCCGTCAGCGTAGAGGGTGCCGAGCACACCCCGGAAGGCAGCCGCCGCACCCTCGTCGTACGGAAACCACCAGGGGACCGGGACGCGGCCCGCATCGTGGTCGACGAACTTGACGTGCACGAGCTCGTACAGCCCGTGCTTCGAGTGCGTCCTGCCGAAGCCCGACTCGCCGCTGCCGCCCCAGGCCGCCTGCGCAGACGCGTAGGAGTAGGCGTGGTCGTTGTGCCAGACAGAACCGGCGCGCAGTCGCGAGGCGATGCGCCCCGCACGCGCTGCATCGCGCGTCCAGACCGACGCTCCGAGCCCGAACGCGCCGTCGTTTGCCGCCCGGACGGCATCCTCGTCGTCGGCGACCCGCGCGACCGTGACGACGGGCCCAAACGTCTCCTCACGCTCGATCCGCGCGTCGGGCCCGACGTCGGCGAGCACCGTCGGCTCGTAGTACCAGCCCCGCCGCGTTGGAGCGCGGCCGCCGACGAGCGCGCGTCCGCCGCGGTCGAGCGCATCAGCGACGAGGGAGGCAACGCGGTCGCGCTGCTCCTCGGAGATCAGGGGCCCGACGTCCTCGCCGAGCCGCAACTCGCCCGTGCGGCGGGAGAGCTCCTCGACGAACGGCTCGTAGAGCGCACCCTCGACGTAGATGCGCTCGACGCCGGAGCACACCTGGCCGCAGTTCATGAAGGACCCCCACAGCGCACCGGCGACCGCGCGGTCGAAGTCGGCGTCGTCGAGGACGATCATCGGGTCCTTGCCGCCGAGCTCGAGCGTCACCGGCACGAGCAACTCTCCGGCGCGCGAGGCGACGAGCCTGCCCACCTCCGCCGAGCCGGTGAAGAGCACCCTGTCGACGCCCGCCTCGACGAGCGCCGCACCGACGCGCCCGTCTCCCTGGGCCACCTGCACGAGGCCCGCCGGCGCGCCTGCGGCGCGGAACAGGCGGGCGACGAGCTCGCCGGAGAGCGGCGTCAGCTCCGACGGCTTCAGAACGACGGCGTTCCCCGCAGCGACGCCGTAGGCGACCTGGGTGAAGGGAATGGCGAACGGGAAGTTCCACGGTGCGATCACCCCGAGCACGCCAAGCGGCTCGTGGTGGAGGCGTGCGCGCTTGTGCACGAGGTGCGCCTGCGGGTAGCGCACGCGCTCCGGGGCGAGCAGCCGCGGAGCGTGCTTCGCCAGCCAGGCCAGCGCGTCGAGCGCCGGGAAGAGGTCTGCAGTGAACGCCTCGATGCGGGGCTTGCCGGTCTCGGCGACCACGACATCGGCGAGCTCGTCGGCCCGCTCGAGCACGAGCTCCGCGACCGCGGCGAGCAAGGCCCGCCGCTCGGCCGGGGTTGCCTCGGCCCACACAGCCTGGGCGGCGCGCGCCTCGGCGACGATCGCCGGCAGGGCCGCGGGATCGGTGAGAGCGACGCTGCCCACGTCCTCGAGCGACGCCGGGTTGACGACGCGCAGCTCGCGACGAGCAACGACCGTCATGACCTCACGTTACGTGAGAGGCGCTCGAAGTCGGCGAGCAGCGCCGCGATCCAGGCCCCGACGTCGTAGGCCCGCACCTGCGCTCTGATCGCCGCCGCGCGTGCACGGCGCTCCGGCTCGTCCATCGTCAACGCGGCCTGCAGCGCATCGGCCTGGCCGGCGATGTCGAACGGGTTGACGCTGAGCGCCCACGCGCCGAGCTCCTCGTGCGCTCCCGCGTTCTCGGAGAGCACGAGCACACCGTCACGCGCGTTGACGAGGGGCCCCTCCTTCGCGACCAGGTTCAGGCCGTCGTAGACGGCGTTGACGAGCAGGATGTCGAACTGCTTGTACGCGGCAACCGACTGCGGGAAGTCGTCGGCGACCCGCAGCTCGATCGGCAACCAGTCGGCTGTGCCGAACCGATCGTTGACCGCGGCGACCTCCCGCTCGATCGCCGCGAGGTAGTCGACGTACTCGGGGATTGCCTGTCGCGACGGGTCGAGCAGCGCGAGCATCGAGACGCGGCCGTGCCACTCGGGATGTTCCTCGAGCAGCAAGCCGAGCGCGAGAAACCCACGGACGATGTTCTTCGACGGATCGGTGCGGTCGACCCGCAGGATCAGCTTCTCCGGCCGAGTCGCGCGCAGCTGCCGCTCGCGCTCGCGAACCGGTGCGCTCTCCGCCAGCGTGTGAAACTCCGCGACGTCGATCGAGATCGGGTGGTGGACGACCGCGGTGCCGCGGAGCTCGCCGCATCCGTTGACGAAGTTGCGCGCCCACCGCGCGGTCTGGAAACCGACGAGGTCGTTCGCAAGCAACCCGTCATGAATCGCGTCGCGCATGTGCTTCGGCAACGCGCTCCAGTCGTCGGGCCATGGGATGTGGACGAAGTGCGCAAGCAATGCATCGGGACGCGCGTCCCGCACCATGCGCGGCGCGAGGTAGAGGTGGTAGTCGTGGAAGAACACAAGGGCGTCCGGTTCGTTGTCCAGTTCGGCAACAACCGCTTCCGCGAACCCGCGGTTGACAGCCTCGTACCCGTTCGTCCAGGCGTCGTGCAAGGCGCGATCGAGGTTCGGCTGGGCTGCGAGCCCCCAGAGCGAGTGCTGCACGAACCAGAGCAACGGGTTCGCGATCGCGTTGTAGTACCCGTTGTACGCGCCGGGGTCATGCGCGACGAGCACGACCTCGCCGTCGCCACCCTCCTGCGCGACGCGCCGGTCCTCGTCGGTCGTCGCGCTCGCGATCCACGTCACGTCGTGGTGCTCCCCGAGGCCACGAAGCGCCGTCACCAGGCCGCCTCCGCCGCGCCGCTCGATGCGCTGTCCGCCTGCGTCACGGTCGTAGGTGACCGGGCCGCGGTTGGAGACGACGATCAGTGGGCGCTGCGCGGCCATCGAGCCTCTACGCGAACGTGATCTCGCTGCCGCCCGTGTCGTTGCCGGCGAGCGTGTTGAACAACACGAGCCAGTCGCGCAGCAGCCGAGGTGTCAGGAAGTGCGCCCGCACGTGCTCCTTGCCTTTGAGCGAACGCGAACGCGCTTCGTCCTCGTTGCCCAGGATCTCGATGCAGGCCTCGGCGCATTCGTCGACCGAGTCGACGAGCCAGCCCGTCTTTCCGTCGTCTATCTGGGCAACAATTCCGCCGACGCGCCCGGCAACCGTCGGCCTGCCTTTCCAGAGCGCCTCGGTGACGGTGAGCCCGAAGCCTTCCTTGATCGACTTCTGGATCAGCGCACGTGAGTGCACCTGGAACGCATTCACCTCCACAGCACCGACGCTGTTCATGTTGCTCAGGATGTAAACATCGGGATCGCCGTCCGCGTGCTCGACCGTCGCGTTGTAGTACTCCCAACCCTCGGGGTCGTCGTGCGCCATCGAGCCGACGAGCGCGAGCTGGACCTCCGGGAACCGTTTCTTCACCTGGCGGTAGGCGTCGATCACGCCGAGCGGGTCCTTCCACGGATCGAAACGAGAGACCTGCGCCAGCAGCGGCCGCTCAACGTCGATGCCGAACTGGTCGACGATGTACGACGCGTCTTCGCGGCTGAGCGCCATGTTCTTCGGCATCAACGGGTCGATCGCGGGCGGCCAGATCGCGACGTTCGCGAGGCCGCCCGCGCGGGGCACGTACTCGCGCATGTGGAAGATCGATGCGTCGTACTGCCGGAGCGAAGGCAGCAGGACCTCGAACACGCCTGCATTCGGCGTCGAGAAGTCGATGTGCCCGCGCCAGATCCAGCGGGCGCTGCGTTCCGGGAACGCGTCGATCATCGCGGCCGGCTGCGGGTCGTGGATGATCACGTAGTCGTAGTCGTCGGCCGGCAGCTCGGCCGCATTCAGCGCGTTGTACCGCGCGAAGATCTCGCGCTCGTCCGAGCTCAGCGACCGCTCGTCTCCCTGCAGCGCATTGTGGATCGCCTTGGTCACGTTGTAGAACTCGTCGGCGCCGCGGATGATCCGCCACTCGACCTCGAGCCCGGCGTCGGCCATCAGCGGCACGAGCGTGTAGTTGATCTCCGCAACGCCGCCGCCGAACGCCGTCGCCGACACGTGCACGACACGCGTTCCCTGCAACGGCTCGGCGAGCCGGCGGATCTCGTCCATCAACCCGCGCGAGACGAGCGTCGCGTAGTCGGCCAGCGACTTGTGCCCGACGTTGACGAGTTGCAGCACGTGGTTGAGAGGCTACGCGGGTTGAAGGCTACGCGGGTTGAAGGCTACGCGGGTTAAAGGCTACGCAGGTTAGAAGCTAGGCGAGGTGCTTGACGAACCGGAGCGAGGAGCCGCCTTCGGGCCGCTCCGTGATCTCGAGCTCATCCGCGAGCGCCTCGATGATCGCGATCCCGAGGCCGCCCTCCGCGAGCTCTTCGCCGTCCGGCCCCGTGCCAATTGCGTTTGGCAGCGCGAAGCCGGAATGATCAAAACCGCCCCCTTCGTCGCTCACCTCGACGACCAGACGGTCGGCGTGCAGTTCGTAGGTGATCTGGACGGTGCCTTCGCCGCCCGCATAGGCATGCCGGACCGAGTTCGTGCAGGCCTCGGTCAGTGCCAGCTTCAGATCGCCGAGCACTTCCTGGGACATTGGCTCGGAGCGGAGGCGGGCGAGCCCGGTCAGGGCAAGGCGGCCGAGGGTGATGTATTCAGGCTTGGCCGGAATCGTCAGGCGGATTGCCTGTGCTGACTGGCCGTTTTCGTTGACCGCAGCGTCCATGTGCCCGTCGCTTCCCTCCGAATACACAACTAAACCTCAGAGATTCTGCCGATTTCTCATCAACAGGATTCGGCGTACCCGGCGGATTCCCTGGTTCGAGGTTTCCTAATCGCCGCACCGTTGGTCGGGGCGGCTAGGGAGCCGAGGGGCGGTCGTCCAGCCGCACCTGGACGACCCGTTTGGCCTGGCCGCGCACGACCGTGAAGCGCGCGGTCTCGCCCGGGAGCAGGCGCTCGGAGACGATCCGGACGACGTCCTCGGCGTGGGTGACCGGAATGCCGTCGATCGCGACGATCGCATCGCCGCCGACCTTGACGTCGAGACCCTGGTAGACGGCGTCACGCGTGCCCGCCCGCAGCCCCGCCCGATCGCCGGCAGCGCCCGGCCTGACCAGGTCGACGAGTGCGCCCTGGGAGGCGGCGTAGCCGAATTTCTTCGCGATCGACGGTGTCAGGTCCTCGGTCGTGATCCCGACGTAGGCGTACCTGACCTGACCGCCGTGCAAGAGCTGGTTCATCGAGCGGCGCGCGGAGTCGATCGGCACCGCGAAGCCGACGCCTTCGAAGCCCGAGCCGGTGCCGTTGGAGCGAATCTGAGCGTTGATCCCGATCACGCGGCCCTGGGCGTCGAAGAGCGGGCCGCCGGAGTTGCCGTGGTTGATCGGCGCGTCCGTCTGGATCGCGTCCACGAGGTTGTACTTCGTCGTCAGGGAGGGAATCGAGCGGCGAATCGCCGAGACGACCCCGACCGAGAGGGAATCGACATTGCCGAACGGGCTGCCGATCGCCGCCACCGGCGCCCCGACGACGACCCGGCTCGAGTCGCCGAGCGGCACGGGCTCGAGGGCGTGCAGGGAGGAATCGACGCGGATCACCCCGACATCGTCGAAGAGGTCGAAGCCGACGACGTGCGCGGCGACGCGGTCGCCGTCGGAGAACTCGACATAGACAGTGCGGGCGGCCGAGGCCTTTCCGAGCTGGCCCTGGCCCGCGGTCGTGACCACGTGGGCGCTCGTCAGGATGACGCCGTCGGCGGAGACCACGAAACCGGAGCCCTGGCCGGCGCTCGCATTCGGCGCAGTCGCGGAGCCGAAGTAGGAGATGATCGTCACGACGCCCCGGGAACGCGACCGGAAGACCTGGGCGGGCTGGAACCCGTTGCCGAGCAGCGGCTTGGCGGCGACGACCGGCGACGCGGCATCGCCGACCGTGGGAGCGCCCTGCCGGACGACGACGGTCTTCGTCCCGGCGTGCAGCCAGCCGGCGCTCTTTGCGACGACGAGCACTGCACTGCCACCCAGGACCGCCGCGATCAGGACGAGAGCTGCAACTGAGCCGACGCGCACCGCGGCACTGTAGCCGGGTGCCGGAGCCCGGACCCGTTTCCACGGGAAAACGCGACCCTTTCTGGCTCTACGGAGCCGTTTGCGCTGTTTCCACGGGAAAACCGGCCGGGTCGTCGCCGACGCGGTCGGCGGTCAGGACGAGTGTGAAGAGCGTCCAGCCGTTCTGGGAGTCGAGCTCGATCCGGCCGCCCATCAACTCGGCAAGCTCCCGGGCAATTGCGAGGCCGAGCCCGCTGCCCGAGGCCCGCGCGCCCTCCAGGCGGTTGAACCGCTCGAAGACCTGCTGCTGCGCATCCCGCGGGATTCCCGGCCCATCGTTTGCGACCGTCAGGGTCGCCCGGCCGCCGTCGACCGCGGCGCTGACCCGCACGGTGGCGCCTGCAGACGTGTGAACGAGACCGTTCTCGACGAGGACGCGCCCGATCTGCAGCACCCGCTCGGCATCGCCGAACGCCGGCACGGGCTCGTCGTGGACGAGCGCCAGCTCGTGCCCGGCCCGGGCCGCCCTCGGGCCGAACTCCGCGACCACCTCGGCCGCCAGCTCGCCCAGGTCGAGCGGCTCCGAGACGACCCCGAGCCGCCCGGCGTCGAGGCGAGAGAGGTCGAGCAGCTCGGTCGCGAGCTTGGTCAGACGCGCGACCTGCTCCCGCATCTGGGCGAGGAACTCGTCACGGGTCGCCGCGTCGAGCTCGCCGTCGTCCAGGAGCTCCAGGAAGCCCCCGAGCGAGAAGAGCGGTGTCCGCAGCTCGTGCGAGGCATTGGCGATGAACTCGCCGCGCGCCCGGTCGAGCGAAGCGAGGCGGAGGCGCATCCGCTCGAACGAGCGTGCGAGCTGCCCCAGCTCGTCGCTGCCGTGATCGACGACGGCGTCGTCGAAACGGCCGGCAGCGATCCGGTTCGCAGCGAGCTCGAGCCGGCGGATCCGGCGCGCAAAGAGGCTCGCGCCCGCATAGCCGAGCAGGACTGCGAATGCCGTCGCGAGCCCACCGGCGATGAAGACTCGCCGCCGAACGACGGTCACAGCCTGCAGCTGGTCGTGCAGCGACGCCGAGAGGAGCACGACCGACGCGCCGAGCGGGTAGGCGACCTCCGCGTACTCCTGCCCCTGCCGCGAGACGGTGCCGCGCGCGAGGGTCAGGTGCTGGATCGCGTCGAAGGCGATGGGGTCGTTCTCGACGTCGCTCGAGTCCGTCTCGGAGGCTGAATCGGCCACGGGCTCGAGCAGCGCCGGCACGGCGTTCTGCAGGTCGTAGACGACGATCCGGGCGTTGACGGTCGGCGCCCAGGTCTCGGTGAAGGCCTGCTTCAGGTAGGGCTCGGGCGGGAAATTCGGGATCGCGACCGTCCGGAGCTGCGCCTCGAGGCTCCCTAGCTCGTTGTTTGCGAGCGCCGAGCGGTAGGACGGGACGACGATCAGGTAGACGATCGCGAGCACGCCCGCGACGACCAGCAGGAGCGCGAGCGCGAGCCGGGCGCCAACGCTCCGAAAGGGTCTCACCTGTCGCGGAAGCGGTAGCCGACGCCGCGGACCGTGAGAATGTACTCGGGCGTCCTCGGCTCCGCTTCGAGCTTCTCCCGCAGGTGACGGACGTGGACGTCGATCGTGCGGGGATCGCGATAGTCCGCGCTCTTCCACAGCGCCTCGAGCAGCATCCGGCGGCTGAAGACGCGCCCGGGCTGGCCGGCCAGCGTGCGGAGCAGCTCGAACTCGACGTAGGTCAGCGCCACCGGCGCGCCGCGCACCTCGACGGCGCGGCGCGGGACGTCGATCTGCAGGCCCTCGTGCTCGATCAGCTCGTCGGGCGCCTCGCCCGGAGCGTGCGGGGCACGGGCGCGGCGGAGCAGCGCCCGGACGCGTGAGCGGAACTCGCGAATCGAGAACGGCTTCGTGATGTAGTCGTCTGCGCCGAGCTCGAGCCCGATCACCTTGTCGAGCTCGTCGTCGCGGGCGGTCAGCATGATGATCGGGACGGTGCTCGTCGCGCGCAGGCGCTTGCACACCTCGAGACCGTCGAGCCGCGGCAGCATGATGTCGAGCACGACGAGGTCGATCGGCTGCTCGGCGAACCGCCGCAGCGCCTCCTCGCCGTCGGCCGCCTGGACGACCACGTACCCCTCGCGTTCGAGCGGGAACGCGAGCACCGTGCGGATGGCGTCCTCGTCGTCGACGAGCAGGATGGTGGGGGACGGATCGTTCACGCGCTTCCCTGGCTTACTGTAGCCCTCGATGTCGGCGACGCCCGCCCGCGCAGGATCATCGGATCCACGCCGCCGCCGGCGACGGGGATCACTCGAGCGGCCCGTGAGCGGTCGTCTGTACCGCAGCTCGTTCCTGCTTCTCTCGCTGCCGCTGCTGATCCTCGCGTTCAGCATCACACGGCCCGGCGCGCTCCCAGCTCCGCTCCTGCCGCCGAACTTCGACGGGCCAGCGACGCGCACGCTGGCGGCGGACTTCTCGCGCAGCTACCCCGACCGAACGCCGGGAGGGGCACGCGCACTCGGTGCAGCCCAGTGGTTCCATGACCAGATGTCGGCCTACGGGCTGCCCGTCTCGACCGACGCCTGGCACGCGAGCGTCGCCGGCCTCGGACGCGTGCGTCTGCAGAACCTCTGGGCGGTCGTCTCCGGCCAGTCGCCTGACGCGATCGTCGTCCTGGCCCACCGCGACGACACCGGCATCGGCCCGGGCGCAAACGACGACGGCTCGGGTACCGCGGCGCTCGTCGAGTTGGCGCGGAACTACGCGCAAGCCGACACGCCCGCGCCGGAGCGGGTCCGCTCCGCGCACACGATCGTCTTTCTCTCCACCGACGGCGGCTCCTTCGGCGGCCTCGGCGCGCAGCGGTTCGCCCGGCGCCTGCCGTTCAACGTCGTCGCGACCGTCAACCTGGCGGCGATCGCAGGCAACGGGCCGCCGCGGATCGTGATCGCCGGCGACACGCCACGCTCGCCCGCGGCGACGCTCGTCGAGACTGCGGCGCGACGCGTGCTCGAGCAGACCGGATCGCGGCCGCGGCGTGCGAGCTTCGCGGACCAACTGCTCGACCTCGCGTTCCCGTTCACGCTCTACGAGCAGGGACCGTTCGTCGGGCGCGGCATCCCAGCCATCACGTTGACCTCCGCGGGCGAACGACCGCCGGACGCCTTCACCGACCAGCCGGCAGCACTCAACGGCACGCGGCTCGTAACGATGGGTCGCGCGGCGCAGGAGCTGATCGGCTCGCTCGACCAGGGCCTCGAGCTCGCGCAGGGGACGACGAGCTACATCTGGGCGGGCGACCGCATCGTGCGCGGGTGGGCGGTGCAACTGCTGCTCTTCGGAGCGCTGCTCCCGTTCATGGTCGGTGTCGTCGATCTCTTCGCGCACTGCAGGCGGCGGCGGATCGCGCTCCTCCCCGCCGCGCAGGCGCTGCGCAGCCGGCTCGGCTTCTGGCTCTTCGCCGGGCTCGCGTTCTACGCGTTCCGGGTCTTCGGTGCGTGGCCCGGCGGGCGCGGCCGGCCGCCGGCCCCCGCGAACCCGGTGGCGGGAGACTGGCCGGTGCTTGCGCTGCTCGGGCTCGCCGTTGTGGTGCTCCTCGGCTGGGTTGTCACGCGCCACCGCCTCGTGCCGCGACGGCCGATCGGAACCGACGAGCTGCTCGCGGGCGAGACCGTTGCGCTGATCGGTCTGGCCATCGGTGCGTTGCTTGTTTTGGCAACAAACCCGTTCGCGCTCATCTTCGTGCTGCCCGCTGTGCACGCGTGGCTGTGGCTTCCCCAGGTGCGCACGGGTCGCGCGCCGGCGCGGGCACTCGTCTTCGCAGTCGGCCTTTCAGGCCCGCTGATCCTCGTCCTGTCGCTCGCCGTGCGCTTCGGGCTCGGTCTCGATGCGCCGTGGTACCTTGCCGAGCTGGCCGCGATCGGATACGTCAACGTCGTCTCGGTCGCCATCGTGCTGGCCTTCACCGCCTGCGCCGCACAGCTCGTCGCCGTTGCCTCGGGACGGTATGCGCCCTACCCGCCCGCTGCCGAGCGCGTCGCCCGCGGGCCGCTCCGGAACCTGATTCGCGCGATCGTGCTGCTCGCGCGATCCCGGCGGCGCGTGGTCGGAGGCTGATGCGTCGCTCAGCCCGGATCCTCGGCACGCTCCTGATCGTCGCGGGTGTGCTCGGCGTTGCCTGGGTCGTCGTCGTCTGGCGCTGGCAGGACCCGTTCACCGCGATCTACACCCACATTGAGCAGTCCCGGCTCTCCCACGCCTACAACCGGCGCGTTGCGACGTTCGGACCGCGAATCGCCAAAGGCGATCTCACCTCCGTCGAGCATCAGGTCGCTCGGGAGGCGTCCGCCTACCGGGCGACGCTGCAGCGCGGGGACGCGGTCGGCCGACTGAAGATCGGCCGCCTCGGCCTGAACATGGTCGTCGTCCAGGGCACAGACCATGACACCTTGAAGAAGGGCCCGGGTCACTACACACAAACGGCGCTTCCCGGCGAGGGCCACCTGATCTACGTCGCCGGACACCGCACCACCTATCTGGCGCCGTTCGCGTACATCAACAACATCCGCGTCGACGACTTCATCACCTTCGAGCTTCCGTACGGCACGTTCACCTACCGCGCGACGCGCCACTACATCGTCCCCGCCAACCAGATCGGCGTCCTCCAGGATCACGGCCGCGAGATCCTGCGCCTCCAGGCGTGCCATCCGCGCTTCTTCGCGACGCATCGTTACCTCGTCGACGCGACAGTCGTCTCGGTCGCACCACGCGGCGCCTCGTCGTACGCGCCGGTCGCCGCGCGAGCTAAAGCCGCAGGTAGCTGACCGGCGCGCCGGCCGCGAGCGCGCCGTCGCCGCGCGGGACGAGCACGAGCGCGTCCGCGGCCACGCTGCGCACGATCATGTGCGACTCCTGGCCGACCAACGGCTCGAGCACGACGGCGTCGCGTTCGACGGTGCTCTGCGCACGCAGGAGCTCGTCCCGCACGCCGTTGCGATTCACCGCTTCCGAGAGCACGCCGGGAAGCCACCGCGGGCCGGGCTCGTGGACGCCCTGCAGTGCCTCGAGCGCGGGCCTGACGAAGAGCTCGAATGCGACCAGTGACGAGACCGGGTTGCCGGGCAGTCCGAAGACGAGCGTGCCTCGACGCACCGCGAACGCGACCGGCTTGCCCGGCTTGACGGCGACGCGCCAGAACACCTCGCGCGCACTGAGCGCCGCGAGCGCGCCGCGTACGAGATCGTGCGGGCCGACGGACACACCGCCCGCCGTGATCAACATGTCGAGCTCGAGCCCTTGCTCGATCGCGGCGCGAGTCGCGCCCTCGTCGTCTGCAACGGTCGCAAGCCGCACTGCAACTGCGCCGGCGCTCGCGAGTTGCGCCGCCAGGGTGTACGTGTTCGACTCGTAGATCTGGCCGGGCTCGAGCGGCTCGCCGGGAGCGCGCAGCTCGCTCCCGGTCGCGAGCACGCCGACCCTCGGCGCGCGCGAGCAGATTACCGCCGCGAGGCCCGAAGCCGCAAGCGCGCCGACCTGCGACGGCCCGAGGCGGGAGCCCGCAAGCGCCACCGGCTCACCGGCACGCACATCCCCGCCACGACAGCGCACATGCAAGCCCGGCTCCGCGGCGCCGACGACGACTCTGTCGTCCTCGGCCGTCGTCGACTCGACGGGCACGACGGCATCCGCGCCGGCTGGCACGACGGCTCCCGTGGAGATGACGATCGCCTCGCCGCTCTGGAGGCTGCCCTCGAAAGGCCTGCCGGCCGACGACTGTCCGACGACGCGCAGGCGCCCCGGAGTGTCTGCAGCCCGGACGGCGAAGCCGTCCATGGCGGAGCTCGCAAATGGCGGCAGGTCGACGGTGGCGGCGGCATCGGCGGCGAGGACGCGCCCGGCTGCCTCATCGATCGCAACCTCTTCCGTCCCCAGAGGCTGTGCGTGAGCGAGCACGAGCGCGAGGGCTTCGTCGATGCTCGGCAGCTCGCTCATGACGATCACGATAATCCCGCGACGTGGCCGACGAACTGATCGCGGGGCGCTATCGCTTGCTCGAGCCACTGGGCCGGGGCGCGATGAGCTCGGTCTGGCTCGCCCAGGACGAGGAACTCGGCAGGCGTGTCGCCGTCAAAACGCTGATGCCGCGCGCCGACCACACCCGTTTCGCGCGGGAGGCGCGCTCCGCTGCATCGCTCTCCCATCCCAACATCTGCTCGCTCTACGACTACGGCGAGGAGAACGGCAAACCCTTCATGGTGCTCGAGTACCTGCCGAACGGCTCGCTCGAGGAGCGGCTCGGCGGCGGCGCACTCGACGATGACGAGGCGCTGCGGATCTCGCTCGAGATCGCCGCGGGCCTCGCGCACGCGCACGAGCGAGATCTCGTCCACCGCGACCTGAAGCCCGCCAACGTCCTTTTCGACGCCGAAGGCCGTGCGAAGATCGCCGACTTCGGAATCGCGCGGATGGGATCTCAGGGCACCGTGACCGAAGCTGGCACGGTGCTCGGGACGGCGTCGTACATCTCGCCCGAACAGGCGGGCGGCCTACCGGCGGGGCCCGCGAGCGACGTCTACTCCTTCGGCGTCATCCTCTTCCGGATGCTCACGGGGCGGCTGCCGTTCGTCTCGAGCAACGCGATGGACCTCGTGCGCATGCACCGCGACGATCCGCCGCCCGAGGTCGGCGCATTTCGACGCGACGCGCCGGCACGCCTCGAATCGATCGTCGCCGCTTCGCTCGCGAAGGACCCCGCTCTCCGCCCACCCGACGGAACCGCCCTCTTGCAAGCGCTGCGCGGTTCCCGCTTCCACGACTCCGAAGCCGATGCGACGATCGTCGTTGCTCCCAGCGCGCGCGCTGCGACTGAGGCGACCCAGGTCTTGCGCCCGACGCCGGTTCCTGCACGGCGGCGACAACGCAGCCGACGCGCGCTCTGGCTTCCGCTCGTCGCCGCAGTCCTCGTACTGCTCGGCGGCGGGATCGGGCTCGCGCTGCTGACGGGCGGCGGCGGCTCGTCCGCCCCGACCACGCTTCCCGGTCTCAGCCTGCCGAAGATCACGACCACCGGGTCGACACCTACGACTGCCACGACGACTGCCACGACGACTGCGGCGACGACCACGACGCCGACGCCAACGGCGCCTGCCGCCACGCCGAGCCCGGCGCCGACCACGGCGCCCGTGACCACGACGCCGCCGACGACCACGACCGCACCGAGCACGACAGCGCCAACGACAACCGTTGCTCCGACTACGGCGACCGCCACCACCCCGACGACCACGGCGCCCGTCACCACGACGAACCCGGCGTCGACGGTCACCACGCCGTGAAGGCGCTCTACTTCGGCACGTATGACCGCGACCACCCGCGCAACGTGAACGCGATCGCGGCGCTCGA
>JBBQQI010000011.1:0-41204 GCA_038216085.1 Gaiellales bacterium
GGACTTCGTAGCCGGAGCGGAGCGCGAGGCGTTTGAGGAGACCGGCCTGCGCGTGCGGCTCGAGCGCTACCTGGTCGCCTCTGACGCCACGTTCGTCCACGAGCACCAGGAGCTCCTCTGGCACACGCACGTCTTCTCGGCTCGCACCGATGACACGGAGCTCGCGCCGCAGGACGTCGACGAGATTGCAGGCGCGCGCTGGGGAACGCTCGCGGAGCTCGCAGGCCCGCTGCGCGCGAATCTCCTTGCGACCGGCCACGCCCTCTGGCGCTACCGCGTGGCGCTGCACGACGCCGCCGCGCAGACCCTCGCGCCGTGAACCCCGCGTCGTTAAAACCACGGCGTCTGACAGCAGTCAGACTCGGGTCGGAGATGAGTCTGACACAACGAAGTCACCCGAACGTGTAACGAAAGTGCAACGAAGTACTTTCGCCGCAGGACGCGGTCAGAGCGTTGCAAGGGCGGCAAGGACGCCCGGGATCGACGTCACCACCGGGCCGTCCCAGTCTCGAATCTCGGGCCAGAGCGGGCCTTCGCCCTCGCGGCGGATCAGGATCGCCTCCATGCCGACGCGCAGGGCGCCCGCCAGCTCATCGTTCGCCCCGTCGCCGACGAACACCGCCTCGTGCGGCTCGACACCGAGCAGCTCACAGCAATGCCGGTAGATGCGCGGGTCCGGCTTCGCGAGGCCTACCTGCGACGAGAAGACTTCGGCGTCGAACAGACCGGCGAACTCGGATTCCGGCCACAGCTGCTCGATGTCCTCGCTGCAGACCGTGATCAGGCCGACGAGCAGGCCGCGCCGCTTCAGCTCGCGCAGCGTGTCGACCGCGCCCTCGCGCGGGACGAGCGCACCGCGGTGGTAGTCGAGGCGAATCGTGCAGATGCGATCCATCAGCTCGTGTGCAACGCCCACCTCGGCAAGCGCCGTGCGGATCGGCGCCACGTAACGCGTGCTCGAGGCGTTCCACCGCTCGCTGAATCCGTCGCCCGCGACCGCCGCCACGTCCTCCAGCATCCGCGCCGCGCCGTCGCGGTCCCAGTCGATCAGCGTCTCCCAGAGGTCGAAGATCACTGCGCGCACGTGCGCAGCACCTCCCACGCGCGCCGAACGTCCTCCTCCGACGTGCGTTCGTTGCCGATCGCGAGCCGGATCACATCCTCGCCGCCGAGCCTCGTCGCTGCGACGAAGATCTCACCCGTCGCAGTCGCGGCGCGCGCGAGCTCGAAGTTGTCGCGCTCGAGGTGACGGAAGCAGACGGTCGAGAACGGGTGCGGCGCGGTCACCTCCCACCCTTGCTCCTCGTCGACCCACGATGCGAACAACTGCGCGAGCCGCACATGCTCCCGAATCAGCGCACGCAGCCCCTCGGCGCCATACGAGCGGAGCACCGCCCAGAGCTTCAGCGCGCGAAAGCGCCGGCCAAGGGCAGGCCCGTAGTCCTTGATGTCGATCGCGGCGCCGGTTGCAGCCAGGTAATCGGGCACGAGCGCGAACGCCTCGTGGAACGCGTCGGGCCTCCGCGTCCAGAGCGCCGAGCAGTCCATCGGCGTGAACAGCCACTTGTGCGGGTTGACGACGATCGAGTCCGCACGCTCACAGCCATCGAGGCACCACCGAAGCTCCGGGCAGAGGGCGGCCGAGCCCGCATACGCGGCGTCGACATGGAGCCAGACGCCCGACTGCGCGCACCGCTCGGCAAGCTCGGGCACCGGGTCGACCGACGTCGTCGCGGTCGTGCCGACGGTCGCGACAACGGCCGTCGCGCGCTCAAGCGGAAAGTCCGTGCGCATGCGAAAGTCCGCATCGACCCCGACCTTGCAGAACTCGAGGCCGACGAGTCGCGCGGCCTTCTCGACACTAAAGTTCGCCTGCTCGGACGCATAGACCACGCCTCCCGGCCGGAGCTCGCGCGCCGCTGCGAGTGCCGCGACCGTCGCGGTCGACGCCGTGTCCTCGATGTGCCCGTGCCAACCGCGCGGCAAGCCGAGCAGCTGGGCGAGCCAGTCCATCACCGTCACCTCGAGCTCGGTCGCCGCCGGGGAGGAGAGCCAGGTCATGCCGTTGACGTTCAGGGTGGCGATCAGGAGCTCGGCGAGGATCCCCGGCTCGGAGCCGGTGTTCGCGAACCAGGCGAGGAACCGCGGGTGGTTCCAGTGGGTCAGGCCCGGCACGATCACCTCGTCGAGGTCGTGGAGAAGCGCCGCGAAGGTCTCCCCGTGCTCCGGCGCCGACTCCGGCAGCTGCGCGCGGATCGAGCCCGGCTGGACGTCGGCCGCGACCGGCAGCTCCGACACGCGGGCCAGGTACTGCTCGACCCAGTCGGTTGCGAGCCTCAGATCGTCGTGAAACATCATCGCTTCTTCTGCAGCTTCTGGATCTGCTTCCACGTGCGGGTGTTCAGGACGTCGCCCTTGGTCATCCACGCTCGCCGCGCCTGCCCGACGCCGAGCTCCACGTAGTCGAGCGCGGCGATCTGGTGGCCGTCGGAGTCGATCACGACCTTCACTCCGGCCTCCCGCGCAGCGCGGGCGTTGACGTCGGAGAGGTCGAGCCGGTCCGGCTGGGAGTTGATCTCGAGGAACGTGCCTGTCGCGATCGCGCCTTCGATCACGCGCTCGATGTCGACGAGCGCGGCCGGCCGCGTGCTGATCCGACGGTTCGTGAGGTGGCCGATGCAGTCGACGTAGGGGCTCTCCATCGCCGCGAGCACCCGCTCGGTCGCGGCGTGGTCGAAGCGCGAGTGCACGGAGGCGACGACCCAGTCGCGCGTCGCGAGATCCTCGTCGGAGACGTCGAGCGTCCCATCCGGCCGGATGTTCACCTCGATCCCCTTCAGGATCCGCATCGGCGCGTCGTCAAGGGCGATGAGCTCGTCGAGCGCGTCGATCTGCTCGGCCTGCCGGGCCAGCAGGTCGCCTCGCAACCGCTGGGAGTGGTCGCAGATCGCGTAGTAGGCATAGCCGCGAGCCTGCGCGGCCGCGACCATCTCTTCAAGGGAGTTCTTGCCGTCCGACCAGGTCGTGTGCGTGTGCAGGTCGCCACGCAGGTCGGAAAGCTGGACGAGCTCGGGCAGGTCCCCGCGGCGCGCAGCGGCGAGCTCCCCGCCATTCTCGCGCAACTCGGGTGCGATCCACGCGTAGCCCAGGAAGCGATAGACCTCCTCCTCGGTCGCAAACGAATGCTCCTCGCCCGTCTCGACCACGGTGACGGAATACTCGGAGACGGAGAGCCCACGCCTGACGGCGTCCTCGCGCAGCGCCACGTTGTGATCCTTCGACCCGGTGAAGTGCTGCAACAGGTTTCCGTAGCTCTCGGGCGGCACGACGCGCAGGTCGAACCGAAGCCCGTCGTGCGAGACGACCGTCGCCTTGGTCGAGCCCTTCGCCGCGACGTCGACGACCCAGCGCAGCGCGCAGAAGTAGTCGACGAGCGCCTGCGGATCCGTAGCCGTCGCGATGATGTCGAGGTCGCGCACCGTCTCGCGCATGCGCCGCGCGGAGCCTGCGAGCGAGACCTCGACCGAGGCCGGGTGCTCGCGCAGCACCTCGACGACCGCGCGCAGCTTCGGGAGCGTCGTGCCGAGCAGCGGGCGCGAAGGCCCCTGGGCGGCGCGTGGCTGGGCGAGCGCCGTCGCGATCTTCGCCTCGGTGCCTGCGCCGATGCCGGCGTGGCCGCGCAGCTGCTGCCCGTCGGCCGCTGCCCTGAGCGCCGCGACCGTCGTGATTCCGAGCTCCTGCCAGATCCGGCGAGCGGTCTTCGCCCCGAGACCCGGCAGGCGCATGAACGTCGCCACCTCTGCCGGCACCTCGGCCTTGCGCTTGGTCAGGGCATGGATCTCGCCGTCGTCCACGACCTCGACGATCTTCGCCTCAATCGTCTTGCCGATGTCCTGCAGCTTCACGGCTTTGCCGTCGAGCGCGAGCTGCGCGACCGACGAGGGCGTCTCCTTGATCCGGGCGGCGGCGCGGCGATAGGCGCTGATCCGGAACCCGTCGGCGCCCTCGAGCTCCATCAGATCGGCGAGGAGCTCGAACTGCTCCGCGAGTTGGTCATTCCGCGGCAAGGCCACGCAAGCGATCATAGGCAGGCCGATGCACGCCACCGTCTGCCTCCCGACCTACGACGAACGCGAGAACCTCGAGTCGATGCTGCGCGCGCTCGGCGCCGTCCTGCGTCCCGGCGACCGTGTGCTCGTGATCGACGACAACTCGCCTGACGGCACCGGTGAGCTGGCCGATGCGCTGGCGCTGGAGCTCGAGTTCGTGTCCGTGCTCCACCGCCCGCAGAAGGAAGGGCTCGGCCCGGCCTACCTTGCCGGCTTCGAGCGCGCGCTCGCGGACGGGGCGGAGCTGATCCTCGAGATCGACTGTGACTTCTCGCACAGCCCGGCTGACGTGCCGCGGTTGATCGCAGCGGCGGAAAACGGCGCCGACCTCGTGCTCGGTTCGCGCTACGTGCACGGCGGAGGCGTCGGGAACTGGGGGCTGATGCGACGCGCGATCTCACGGGGCGCGTCCCTCTACACCGGTCTGTTCCTGCAGATGGGCGTCAAGGACCCGACCGGTGGCTTCAAGTGCTTCCGCCGCCGGGTGCTGGAGACGGTCGACCTGGGAGGAATCACGGCGAAGGGCTACGCCTTCCAGATCGAGACCACCTACCGCGCCAAGCAAGCCGGCTTTCGGATCGTCGAGGTGCCGATCACCTTCGACGACCGAACCAAGGGACGCTCGAAGATGAGCCGCCGGATCGTGCTCGAGGCGGTGTGGCGCGTGCCGCTCCTGCGGCTTGGCCGGTAGCCTCGCAGCGTGCGTGCGGTCACCGACGAGACGTTCGACGCCGAGGTGCTCCGGGCGGCGAAACCCGTGATCGTCGACTTCTGGGCCCCGTGGTGCGGCCCGTGCAAGGCGATCGAGCCCGCGCTCGAAGCGCTCGCCGCCTCTTCCGACCGCGTCGAGCTCGTGCGGGTCGACATCGACGAGAACCCGCAGACCGCCGCGCGCTACGGGGTGCTGTCGATCCCGACGGTGACGCTCTTTGCGGACGGCGAGGCCAAGGCAACGGTCTACGGCGCCCGGCCGAAGAAGCACTTCGAGAAGACCTTCTCCGCATACCTCTGATCCCTCAGGTGGGGGACGCGCGGGGCCTGGGGATTGCCGACGATCAGCCGGACAACCGACCGGGGGCGGCCGGACATCAACCTCTGGGGGACATCCGTGCCGCCGCTTCACCGTGTCAAGATCTGCCATGTCCGTCTGATCAGCACGGTCGCCCTGACCGTCGCCCTCGCGGGCGCAGCGGCGACAGCGACCGCAGCCGCAAGCCCGGCTTCGAATGGCTCACTGACAGCGACCCCGGTGGTGCACAGAGGCCAGGCGGTGAAGATCGCCGTTCGCACGTTCACGCACGCGCCCTGCCTCGCCGAAGTCCGGTACGCAGACGGCTCGACGCAGGACAGCGGGATCAAGGTTCCCCGCGGCGGGAGCGTGAGCTGGACGATGCGCGTCCCGACGAACGCGAGGCTCGGCGCGGCACGCTGGACCGTTCGCTGCGGCGCCACCTGGCAGCGCTCCGGGAGCTGGCGCGTCGTCGCCGCCACCGGCAGTGCCGATTCGACACCGCACGTGATGGTCGACAAGGAAGGCTACTCGCAGCGTCCCGATTCCTACGGCAAGGGCAGTACCGTCAGCTACGGCCTGATGCTCAAGAACACCTCGACCAAGGAAGATGCCGAGAACGTCTACCTGCTCATCAACTTCGCGTCCGCGAGCGGAGCACTGATCGGATCCGAGACGAAGACGATCGCGCTGATCGGCGCCGGCCAGACCTTCGCCTCCGGCGAATCGGTGCCGATGCGCACGCAGGTGCTCGTCACGAAGATCGAGGTGACGATCAAGGTGATGGCGCACGAGCCGTCGAAGCTGCGTCCGGAGCCGCATTTCGTGAACGTGGGAATCGTCCCCTCCCAGAATGACCCCGGCTGGGTCGGCGAGGTCGACGGCGAGGTGGTCAACGACACCTCGACGCAGACGATGACGATGGCGAAGCTCTCGATTGTGCTGCTCGATGCGACCGGAAACGTGGTCGGCGGCGGAACCGGCATCTCCTTCTCGCCGCTCCCGTCCGGCTCGCGCATGGTCTTCCTCGCACAGACCGGGTTCACCGCGATTCCGCTCGACAAAGCCGTGACGCCGGTGATCTCGGTCGAACCGACCTACCAGTCCGGCTGAGCGAGAGCAAAAGAGTGCATCCCGGCCACCGCTGCCCTGGCGCGGTGGTCGGGCTGCCGAACGCGCACACAAGACCTCTAACCGGGCTCGGTAAAATGCTGCCATCCGGGCAGCCGGTGAGGTTTGCCGCCGAGCAGGAGCTCCACGCCGGCTCCCTCTTCGACTTGCCCAATCACGGCGCAGCCGGCGCGCGGCGAGCCGACAGCCGCGAGCAGCTCGTAGTCCTCGCCGAACCCGAGATCCTCGATCGTCGCGCCTAGTGCGAGCGGCACCCGGTCGAGATCGATCACCAGGCGAACACCGGAGCGGCGCGCGATGTGGGCGGCGTCGACGGCGAGGCCGTCAGAGATGTCCAGCAAGGCGCGAGCGTCGCGCGCAAGCGCCTGACCCTCCTCGAGCCGCAGCGGCGGCCGGAGGTACGCCCCGCCGCGAAACGCCGCACCCGAACCGCCGAGGGCACCGGTGACGACGAGCAGGTCGCCCGGCCTGGCGCCGGTGCGGCCCGGCACGCGGGCGCTGCGCCCGATTGCCGTCACCGAGATGACGAGCGACTCCGCCGCGGTCGTGTCGCCGCCCACGACGGAGACACCGGTTTGGGCGATCCCCTCGTAGAGCGCGACGACGTCGCTCGTGAGCGTCGAGGCGGGGGCGGCGAGCGTGACGAGGAGCGCCTCCGGCACCGCGCCCGAGGCCGCGAGATCGCTGAGGTTGACTGCCGCGGCGCGCCAGCCCAGATCACGCCAGTCGATCCAGTCGAGGCGGAAGTGCACGCCCTCGACGAGTGCGTCCTGCGTCACGACGAGGTCGTCGCGAAGAAGCGCAGCGTCGTGCTCGACGCCGACGATCAGCCCGAGCCGCTCGAGCTTCGCCAGCAGCCCGCGCTCACCGGTCTGCGAGAGCGTCGTCAACGGCCCTCCTCAGCTCGGGGTCGGTCGCGGCACGGATGACCGCGACGCCGGCAGCACCGGCGCGGATGCAGTCGCCGGCGTTCGCCGCGTCGATCCCCCCGATCGCGACGACGGGAACCGAGACGGCAGCGCAGATCTCCCGGAGCCCGGCGAGGCCGATTGCAGGCTCGGCGTCCGCCTTCGAGGGCGTGTCCCAGACGGGCCCGACACCCAGGTAGTCCGCGTCCACCGCGAGCGCCTGTGCGAGTGTCGCTGCCGAGCGGCCGAGCAGCAGGCCGGCTGCGCGCGCCTCGGCCGCACCCTCGTCCTGCCGGCCGAGATGCACCCCGTGGGCGCCCAGTGCAAGCGCTGCGTCGACGTCGTCGTTGACCACGAACGTCGCGCCGAGGCCTGCGAAGCCTGCCCCGCTCGCGACGAGCTCCGCGGTCGGCACCTTGACCCGCAGCTGTACAACAGTCGCGCCGGCGGCGACGGCCGCGCGAGCCGTGTCGAGATCGCCGACGATCGCGTGCACCCTCATCCGACGCGTGCCCTTGAGTCGAGCGTCGCCGGATCGAGCGCGGCCAGCGCGTCGTAGAGCCCGACGTGGAAGGAGCCCGGCCCCTTGGCGCCCCGCGCGGAATCCTCCCCCGCGACTCCGAGCGCCACGAGAGCCTCGGCAGCCGCCTCAAGCGGCCGGCCCGCGTTGACGGCGAGGAAGCACCCCGTCAGCGCACTCGAGATGCACCCGGTTCCGGTAATCGTCGCGAGCATCGGATCGCCGTTCTCGACCGCGAGCGAGCGCTCGCCGTCAGAGACATGATCGACCGGCCCTGTGACCGATGCGACGACTCCGAGCGTGCGCGCCGCCTGCCGAGCAAGCTCGCTCGGATCGCCGCCCGCACCGATCGACTCGACTCCGCGCACCTCGGCCTGCACACCAACGAGCGTCGCGACCTCGCCGGCATTGCCGCGAAGCACCGTCACGCGAATGTCGGCGAGAATCCGCTTCGCCGTCTCGGTGCGGTAGGCCGTCGCTCCCGCGCCGACGGGGTCGAGCACGACGGGGATCTGCCGCTCGTTGGCCACACGGCCGGCGGCGAGCATCGCCTCGACCCAGTGCGGGGAGAGCGTGCCGATGTTCAGGACGAGCGCTCCGGCGATCGCCGCCATCTCCTCGACCTCCTCGCGGGCATGCGCCATCACCGGCAGTGCGCCGAGCGCGAGCGTCGCGTTGGCGGTCTCGTTCATGACGACGTAGTTCGTAATCTGGTGGACGAGCGGCTTCGCTGCACGAAGGCGCTGCAGCGAATCGCCGGGAGTGATGAGAGCGGTCACGTCATTCCTTTCACGTTGAGGACGTCGACGGGGCCGTCGCCGGCTCCCAGGTCGGGATGGCCGTGGCGCACGGCGTCGGTCGCGGCGCGAGCGGCGCCGCGGGCGGCCGCGGCGAGCGGCAGGCCGCGCGCGAGCAGCACGGCGAGCGTGGCCGAGTGGGTGCAACCCGCGCCGTGCGTGGCGGCGATGTCGAGGCGCTCGACAGGGATCTCGACGTGCTCCTGCCCGTCGAAGAGATGGTCGACCGGGTCGCCGTGACCACCGGTGACGATCGCCGCGGCGGCGCCGAGCGCGACGAGCCGCTCGGCGAGCTCAGCGCGCGTCGCCTGCGTCACGTCGGCACAAAGTGCGCGGGCCTCGGCCAGGTTCGGGGTGACGACAGTGGCGAGTGGAAAGAGCCGGGCGACGAGCGCCTCGACCGCGTCGTCGGCGAGCAGCCGCGCGCCGGAGGACGCGACCAGCACCGGATCGACGACGAGCGGCACCCGGTGCTGCTCAAGGTAGCCCGCCACCGCCTCGATCACGGCCCGCGAGGCGAGCATCCCGGTCTTCGCCGCATCGACACCAAGATCGGAGAAGACAGCCGCGAGCTGCGCGACGACGACGTCCGGCGGCACCTCGTGCACCGCGCTCACCCCGACGGTGTTCTGTGCCGTCAGCGCGACGATCGCCGACATGCCGTGCGCGCCAGCGGCTGCGAACGCCTTCAGGTCGGCCTGGATGCCCGCCCCGCCGCCGCTGTCGGAGCCCGCAATCGTGAGTACGCGTGGAACGCTCATCTACTCCCTTCGCCGGCATGACCCGGATCAGGTTCGACGGGTGTGCTCTCAGCCCCGTTTCGGGGCACCCCGGTCAGACGAGGCTAGCAACACCTCTACGATCGAACGGGTGAGCGTCGACGTCCTCCGCTTCGAAGGCCTGCTGCAGGGCGAGGAGCTCGCACACCTGACGACCGAGCCCGAACGAGACGCGCGGTTCGCCGACCTCCCCGCCGATCTCGACCCGCGCGTCCGTGACGCGATCGGGGTGCCCCGGCTCTACGCGCACCAACGCGCCGCGTGGGACGCCGCGGCCCGCGGCGAGCACGCCGTCGTCACGACCGGCACCGCATCGGGAAAGACCCTCGCGTTCAACCTGCCGGTGCTCGACGCGGTGGTTCGCCAGCCGAAGACTCGGGCCCTCTACCTGTATCCGACGAAGGCGCTCGCGCAGGACCAGTTCCGGACGCTGTCGGAGCTGCAGGCGCCAGGCGTCAAACCGGCGATCTACGACGGGGACACGCCGACGGAACAGCGCTGGCAGATCCGCAAGTGGTCGAACGTGATCCTGACGAACCCGGACATGGTCCACGTGGGGCTGCTGCCGAATCACGACCGCTGGGGCGACGTGCTCGCCAACCTGCGCTACGTCGTCGTCGACGAGGCGCACGTCTACCGCGGCGTCTTCGGCTCCCACGTCGCGAACGTCCTCCGCCGGCTGCGGCGGCTCGCACGCATCTACGGCGCCGAGCCTCAGTTCCTGCTTGCATCCGCGACGATCTCGAATCCCGGCGAGCTCGCCGCGTCCCTGGTCGGCGACGCGGTCACGGTGATCGGGGGCGACGCCGCACCACGGGCCGAGCGCACGATCGTTCTCTGGAACCCGCCGCTCGTTGACGCCGAGCTCGGCCTCCGCGGCTCGCCGCTCGCGGAGGCGGCGCGCCTGCAGGCGATGTTCGTCGAACGCGGGCTCCGAACCCTGACGTTCGCGAAGAGCCGCAAGGCAACCGAGCTCGTGCACCGCTTCACTGCGGAGCGGCTCGGAGACGACAGCCACCTCTCGCCCTATCGCGCCGGCTACACCGCACAGCAACGGCGCGAGATCGAGCGTCGCCTGAAGGACGGTGAGCTGCTCGGAGTGACAGCGACGAACGCGCTCGAGCTCGGGATCGACGTCGGCCTGCTCGACTGCGTGATCTCGGTCGGCTTTCCCGGCACCGTCGCGTCGCTGCGCCAGCAGTGGGGCCGAGCGGGGCGGCGGGGCAGCGGGCTCGCAGTGCTGGTCGCGAGCGAGGACGGCCTCGACCAGTTCTTCATGCGTGAGCCCGACAAGCTGCTCGGCCGCCGCGTCGAAGCGGCGATTCTCGACCACGCGAACCCTCGGGTGCTCGCCGGGCACGTGCGGAGCGCGGCGTACGAGGCGCCGCTGACAGGCGACGATGCCGCCCTGCTCGGAACCGAAGCGCTCGTGCTTGCCCGCGCCGATCCGGAGTTGCGGCAAACGCCGGCCGGCATCGTATGGGCGGGCAAGGAGCACCCGGCAGCGCGTGTGCCGCTGCGTTCGACCGACCAGGACGCGTTCTCGATCGTCGACGGCTCGACCGGAACGATGCTCGGCGCCGTCGAGCGGTCGCGCGCGTATTCGACCGTGCACGAGGGCGCGGTCTACCTGCACCTGGGCGAGTCGTTTCTCGTTTCGGAGCTGAGCCTGAACACGATGGTCGCAGTCGTCGAGCCGTTCTCAGGCGACTGGTACACGCAGGCGAAGAAGGAAACGATGACGCAGATCGTCGAGTCGCGCCGCACGGAGTGGCGGCTCGGGCTCGAGCTTCACTTCGGCGAGATCGAGGTGACCGAACAGATCGTCGGCTACGAGCGCAAGACGGTCAGCTCGCAGGAGCGCATCGAGCTGGTGGCGCTCGATCTGCCGCCGACCACCTTCGCGACCGAAGCGATCTGGTTCCTGCCGGAGCCGCACCACCTCGCCGAGCTCGCCGAGATGCCGCGCCTCCTCGGGACCTTGCACGCAGCCGAGCACGCGCTGATCGCCCTCCTGCCCCTGTGGGCGATGTGCGACCGCTGGGACATCGGCGGGCTCTCGACGAACATCCACCCGGAAACCGGGCGCCCGACGGTGTTCATCTACGACGGCCATGCGGGCGGTGTCGGCATCACCGAGCGCGGCTTTGAGCAGTTCGAAGGCTGGGTCGGCGACACCGCCGCGATGATCCGGGGCTGCCCGTGCCACGACGGGTGCCCTTCGTGCGTCCAGAGCCCGAAGTGCGGGAACCTGAACGACATGCTCGACAAGGCCGGCGCGCAGACATTCCTCTTCCGCCTTGTCGATTTCGGCCGCACTCGTTCGTCGTAGAGCAGACAACACTCCCAGAAGGAGGCGCTCGTGAAGTACGCACTGCTCATCTACTCGAACGACACGGAGTGGGAGAACCTCTCCGAGGACGAGAAGAACGGGATCTACGGCGAGTACTTCGCCATCTCCGAGACCGCCGGTGTGTTCGGCGGGTCCGAGCTGCAGACCGCCGACACAGCGACCACGGTTCGAGTCGCGGGCGGCGAGACCCTGACGACCGACGGGCCGTTTCCGGAGACGAAGGAGGCACTTGGCGGCTTCTTCCTCTTCGAGGCCGACGACCTCGACAGCGCAATCGAGCTCGCCGCGCGCATCCCGGCTGCGCGCCGCGGCGGCGCCGTGGAGGTTCGGCCGATCGTCGAGCGCTGAACGCTGAGCTCGTCAGGCACCAAACGGGATCTCGCGGCCGTCTTCCGGGACGAGTGGGGTCGCGTCCTGGCCTCGCTGATCGGCTTCCTCGGCGATTTCGACCTCGCCGAGGAAGCCGCGCAGGAGGCATTCGCGGTCGCCGCCGAGCGCTGGCCGCGCGACGGAATGCCGGCCAGCCAGGGCGCCTGGCTCGTGACGACGGCGCGCAACCGCGCGATCGATCGTCTTCGCCGCTGCTCGACATCCCCGAGGCTGCGGAGGAGACCGTGGACGAGACGACGTTTCCCGACGAGCGGCTGGAGCTCGTCTTCATGTGCTGCCACCCGGCGCTGTCGCTCGACGCCCAGGTCGCGCTGACCCTGCGCACGTTGGGCGGCCTGACGACCGATGAGATCGCCCGCGCCTTCCTGGTGCCCGAGGCGGCGATGGCGCAGCGCCTGGTTCGTGCGAAGCGCAAGATCACGACGGCGGGCATCCCGTTTCGCATCCCGCCGCCTCACCTCCTGCCCGACCGCCTCGTCGCGGTGCTCGCAGTCGGCTACCTGATCTTCAACGAGGGCTACGGCGGCCGCGTCGACCCCGCTGCCGAGGCGATCCGGCTCGGGCGCTCGCTCGCCGAGCTGATGCCGGACGAGCCCGAGGTGCAGGGCCTGCTGGCGCTGATGCTGCTGCATCACGCACGCCGCGCGGCGCGGTTCGACGGGGACGAGCTCGTCCTGCTCGAGCATCAGAACCGCACGCTGTGGGACGACGCGCAGATCGAGGAGGGCCGGGCGACACTCAACCGTGCGCTCGCGCTGCGCGGCCGGGGCCCGTACGTCGTACAGGCAGCGATCGCAGCTCTGCACGCGGAGGACCCGCGCGACTGGCCGCAGATCGCAATGCTCTACGGCGAGCTCTTCCGGCTGACAGGGTCGCCGGTCGTCGAACTGAACCGGGCGGTTGCGGTCGCCGAGGCCGAGGGGCCGGAGGCCGGGCTCGCAATCGCCGACCGCCTCGAGCTCGACGGCTACCTCTACCTGCACGCGGCGCGCGCAGACCTGCTTCGCCGCCTCGGGCGGCTCGGCGAGGCGGAGGCTGCCTACCGGCGCGCGCTCGAGCTCGCGACGGCCGATCCCGAGCGCCGGCTGCTCGGACGGCGGCTCGCCGAGCTCCAGCAGCCAAGATAGGGGAATGGTCGAGCGCATCCGTGCTTTCCAGCGTCGTTTGCAGGAGGCGGTTGCCGAGCGCGCCGTGCGAACCCCGCACGGGATCGGTCTCTTCTGCGATTCGCTCCCGATCGTCTACGACGTCAATCTCGTGCGCGCCGACCGTCTTGCGGCCGCGAGCGAGCTGGTGGCCGAGACGGATGCGGTGATGGAGACGTTCTTCCACCGCCGCTTGATCACCGGGGCCGAGGGCAGCGAGCTCTTCGACGAGCTCTCTGCGCTCGGCTGGACGCGCTCGACGCACATCACGATGGCTCACACGCGCGAGCCGGACCGGGTCGTCGACACCTCGGCCGTGCGCGAAGTTCCGATCGAGGTGCTCGAGGCTGCCCACATGCAGGCGACGCTCTCGGAGCCGCGCGGCGACCCGCGCCTTGCAACCCAGCTCTTCGCCGCGAAGCGCCTGGTGGGCGCGGCGATCCCGACGCGCTTCTTCGCAATCTTCAGCGGAGCCGACGCCGCCGCGTACTGCGAACTGCGGAGCGACGGATCGACGGCGCAGATCGAGGACGTCAACACGCTTGCCGCCTTCCGCGGTCGAGGCTTTGGGCGCGTGATCGTGCAACACGCGCTCAGCGAGGCCCGCGCTGCGGCAAAGGTCGTATTCCTCGAGGCGCTGCAGGACGACTGGCCGAAAGAGCTGTATGCCAAGCTCGGGTTCGACATCGTCGACGAGCGGCATCTGTTTCTCCGTCCGCCACATCCCCTGACGCGGCTGCGGATCCGCACGCCACGGCTCGAGCTGCGGCTCGCGACGATCGCAGAGCTGCGCGAGCTCGGCGAGCTCGCGCGGGCCGGGATCCACGATCCGGCTGAGATGCCGTTCAGTGTTGCGTGGACCGACGCGGCAGCCGAGCCAGGGTTCGCCGAGAGCGTGATCGAACATCACCAGGCACATCTCCGCGGCTGGGCTCCCGAGAGCTGGGAGCTGAGCCTGGTCGCCTTCCACGAGGGCAAGCCCGTCGGCGTGCAGGCGCTGCGCGGCCCGCGCTTCGCGGCGCAACGCACCGTCGACACGGGATCGTGGCTCGGACGCGCCTGGCAAGGGCATGGGCTCGGCACGGAGATGCGGGCGGGCGCGTTGCAATTCGCATTCGCGGAGATCCGGGCGGAGCGGGCGACCTCCGGCGCAATCGCCGGCAACCCGCCGTCACTCGGCGTCTCGCGAAAGCTCGGGTACGTGGAAACCGGTCGCCGTTTCGTCAGCCCCCGCGGTGAGCCGGTGGAGCACCTCGACCTGGAGCTCCGCCGCGAGAAGTTCGTCTCACCGGTTCCGGTGGAGGTGGAAGGCCTCGACGGCCTGCGTCCACTCTTTGGAGCCGCGCCGTGATCCTCCGCGCCTTCGGCGAGACGTTCGTGACGCTGTTCGTGATCACCGACCCGATCGGCAACGCGCCGATCTTCGTCGCGATCACGCGCAACCTGACGCCTCGCCAGCGCCAGCGGGCCGCGGTCCGGGCCGTGGTCGCCGCAGGAGCGCTGATCATCGGCTTCGCCGTCTTCGGCGAGATCGTGCTGCGCTACCTGCACGTCTCGCTGGGATCGCTGTCGATCGCGGGCGGCTTGCTGTTGCTGCTCGTGGCCCTCGAGATGCTGCGCGGGTCGGACTTCCCCGGCGGCGATGCCGATGTGCCGGAAGACGTTGCGCTCGTGCCGCTCGCAACGCCGCTCGTCGCAGGGCCGGGCGCAATCGCAACCTCGATCGTCCTGTGGCGCGCGCATCCGGGAGCGGGCGGCCACGTGGCCGTGCTGGCGGCGATCGTCGCCGCGGTCGCGTGCGTCGGGCTCGCGCTGATCGTCGCCGAGCGTGTCACGCGGGCGACGAGCCCCGCGATCCTCAGCTTCCTGACCCGGGTGTTCGGGCTTCTGCTCTCTGCGATCGCCGTCCAGCTCGTGGTGGACGGCGTGCGCAGCTTGACGTAGGCTCGCGACCGCACACCGGCGTCGGCTCGACGGAGTCGGCAAACAACAGATCGGCGTAGGCTCGACGGAGCCGGCAAACAACAGAGGAGGGCATGCCATGGAGATGCGGCTGCCCCGCCCGCGGCACGGGGAACCTGTTGAGACGACGGCGCAGCTGCGAGAGCTCGCGGCAGCCGTACTAAGCGAGGACGTGCGCACGCTTGCGCGCACGACGGCGTACCTGCGGCGCTCCTACCGTGCGGTGTTCCTCGGCTACGTCGCGATGTTGGTGTTCGGTCTCGCGGCGGTGATCGCGGCGTTCGTAAAAGGGCTCACGGCGACGAGCATCGGTGAAGCCGTCGCGGCGATCGGCCTCGCCGGCCTGACCGTCGGCATCTTCGCGGCGTTCTTCATCCAGCGGCCTTCGGCGGCGCTGGAGCGAAACGCGATCTTCATGCCGTGGGTCTCAATCGTGCTGACCACGTTCTGGACGCGGATGCTCTACCTGGACGACCCGGCGACGCTCGACGCAAAGCTCGGCAAGGCGGCCAAGGAAGCCTCCGACGAGCTGGGCGCGATCGCGCTGCGCTACGCCGTGATCGACGGCAAGGAGCTGGCAGTCGCAAAGGAGGCGGCGCGCACGCGCCCTACCGTCCCAAAGTAGAGAGGGCCTTCGACAGGGACTGTTTCGTCGTCAGCACGCCGGCGTAGACGTCGCCGAGTGTGCGCACACGCTCGAGGACGACCGGCATCGTGTAGGACGCCGGGCTCAGCGAGTCGTCGACCTCGTCCCAGGTTAGCGGTGTCGACACGGGTGCGCCCGGCTTCGGGCGCACCGAGTAGGCGGAGGCGATCGTCTTGCCTTCGCCGTTCTGGTTCGCGTCGATCAGGACGCCCCGCCGCCGCGCCTTCGACCACTCGGTGGTCGCGAGCTTCGGATGCGTGCGCGCAATCGCACCGGCGACGACCTCGGCGAATCCGCGGGTGTCCGCGTAGGTCGAGCGCCGGTCGAGCGGCACGAGCACGTGGAAGCCCTTGCCGCCGGATGTCTTCGGGAACGAGGCGAGCCCAAGCTGGTCGAGGAGCTGCTTGAGGATCAGGGCCACCTCGATCGTCTGCGACCACGGCACCTCCGGCGTCGGATCGAGGTCGAAGAGCACGAAGTCAGGGCGGTCGGGCTTGTCGAGCCGTGAATACCAGGTGTTCATGTCGATGCAGCCCATGTTCACCATCCAGAGCAGCGCGAGCTCGTCGTTTACGACCGGAAAGTCGATCGGCTTCTTCGTCCGCGACTGCGCGCGCGTCGAGACGAGCGCGTGGAACGTCGGGATCCAGTCGGGCATGTGCGTCGGAGCGTCTTTCTGGAAGAACGCCTTGCCGTTCGCGCCGTCGGGGTAGCGGCGCATCGTGAACGGGCGCCCCTTCATGTGTGGGAGGAGCACCGGCGCCACCTCGCGGTAGTAGGCGAGCAGGTCGCCCTTCGTGATCCCGTCCTCAGGCCAGAACGGCTTGCTGAGGTTCGAGAGGCGCAGCTCACGCTTGCCCTTGCGGATCACGTCCGGGACCGGCGGCGGCGCGCCCTGCTCGCGCGTCACCTCTCCTGCGGTCTTGTCCTCGCGAATGCCGAGGTAGGCGGGATGGCGCAGGTGACCGTCGTGCGTCCACTCGCTGAAGCGGACCTGCGCGACGAGCTGCGGCTCGACCCACTGCACATCGCCTTTGCGCACCTTCGGCAGCTTCGGGACGACCGGGAACGGGGAGGTGTCGCGCTGCAACGGCTTCAGGAGGCTCAGCAGCTTGTCGATCTCGGTGTCGTCGAAACCGGTGCCGACATTGCCCGCGTACCGAAGCTCGTCGCCGTCGTTGACGGCGAGCACGAGCGAGCCGAACGTGCCTGCTCGGCGACCCGAGCCCCGCGTGTAGCCGGCGACAATCAGCTCCTGCTCTCCGACCACCTTGACCTTCAGCCAGTCGCGCGTGCGCCTGCCCTGGCTGTAGCGCGAGGTCACTCGCTTCGAGATGATGCCTTCGAGGTGCTGGCCCTTGGCCGCGTCGAGGAGGGCCTCGCCGTCGTCGAATTCGTCCGAGTAGAGAACGGTGCGGTTGCGCGCGTCGAGCAGCTTCTTCAGGCGCGCCTTGCGCTGATTGAGCGGCAGATCGACGAGCGGCGTGCCCTCGAGCTCGAGCAGGTCGAAGACATAGAGCACAAGCGGTCCGCTCCCTTGCTGCAGCTCGGAAAAGCTCGAGCGTCCGGTCGGGTCGAGCCGGCACACCTCGCCGTCGAGCACGGCATTCGGGCTCTTCACGGCCTTGACGACGGCTTTCGCAACATCGGCGAAGCGCGCGGTCAGGTCGTTGCCGTTCCGGGAGACGAGCCTGCACTCACCGCCTGCGACGTAGGCGAGCGCGCGGTAGCCGTCGAACTTCACCTCGTGCGCCCAGTCCTCGCCGTCGGGCACGCGTGCGCCGAGGGTTGCAAGCATCGGCTTGTATTCGCTCCGGCCGGCCTGCGAGCTGCTTGGTCGGTCGTCGTCGCTGCTCTTGATCAGCAGCCAGTTCTGCTCCTTGCCGTCCAGGTGCGCAGGGACGAGCGACCAGGTCCCGCGCAGGCGCGTGCCGTGCAGTGTGAACGTCAGGTGGCCGTTCGGCTTCTCTTCCAGCAGCTCGTAGGTGCCGTTGTCCCAGATCTCGACGGTGCCGGCCCCGTAGGAGCCCTTCGGGATCTCACCCTCGAATGCCCCGTAGTCGAGCGGATGATCCTCGACGTGCACGGCGAGCGCCTTGGCGCCGGGCTCGAGCGGCACGCCCTTCGGCACCGCCCAGGACGCGAGCGCGCCGCCGCGCTCGAGCCGGAAGTCGTAATGGAGGCGCGTCGCGTCATGGCGCTGCACGACAAACACCGGCTCGGGCGAACTGCGCTCGCCGCTCGCGAACGGCTCCGGCGTCGCCTTCGGGTCGCGCTTGCGGTTGTACTCGGAGAGGCTCACCGGGCAAGCTTCGCGGATCCACCGAGGTCGCGGGGCGGTCACGGGAGTCGCCAGGTTTGACCGTCGGCGACCCGGGAGAGATTCGCTGCAAGCTTCTCCACCTGACGGGGGGTTAGGCGCTCGGGGCCCGCTTCTGTCGCAAGGCGAGGCGGGCCTCGTCGCGTTCAGGGGCCTGTTTTTAACCCGTTGAAAACCCTGTGGACAATGTGGAAAAGCCGGTTTCGGCGGCTTGATGCCAGGGTTGCAAACAACGCAGGGTCGATCAGGCGAAGACACCCATGCCGCGGAACTTCGCGCGGCGCAGGCGGCGGAGCTCCTCGCCGGGCGTGTCCGCGAGCTCCTCGATCGCCTCGAGGAGGGCGGCCTTGAGGAGGCGTGCGGCCTCGTCGTGGTCGAGCTGAGCGCCGCCCGCAGGCTCCTCGACGATGCCGTCGATCACGCCGAGGTCGAGGCAATGCAGCGCGTCGGGCTTGAACGCGGCGGCGGCCTTCTTGGCCTCGCCGGCGTCGCGCCACAGGATCGCCGCGCAGCCTTCGGGCGTGATCACCGAATAGATCGCGTTCTCCTGCATCAGCACCCGGTCGGAGACCGCGATCGCGATCGCCCCGCCCGAGCCGCCCTCGCCGATGATGCAGGCCACAGTCGGCACGGTCAGACGCGCCATCGCGGCCTGCGAGCGAGCGATCGCCCCTCCCTGTCCGTGCTGCTCGGCGGCGACACCGGGATAGGCGCCGGGCGTGTCGACGAGCGAGATGAACGGGAAGCCGAAGCGCTCCGCGATCTCCATCACGCGCATCGCCTTGTGGTAGCCCTCGGGGTAGGCCATCCCGAACTGGCGGTCGAGCCGCTCTTTGACGTCGCGGCCCTTCTGGTGGCCCACGAGCGCCACCGTGCGACCGTCGAGCGTGCCGAGGCCGGTGACGAGCGCCCCGTCATCGGCGCGGCCGCGGTCTCCGTGCAGCTCGACCCAGTCGTCGATGATCCGGTAGATGTAGTCCATCGTGTAGGGCCGATCGGGGTGGCGGGCGAGCTCGACCGACCGCCAGATCGCCTCGTCGGTCGTGTCCGCCTTCAGCCGTTCGAGCTGGCGCTCGAGCCGTCCTGCCTCACCGTCGAGGCGCGCACCTCGGAGCAGCGGCAAGCGCGAGAGACCTGAGAGCCGACGACGCAGGTTCAGCTCCTGGTCCTTCTCGCTCACGCGAAGAGCCTCAGCAGCCGCGCGAGGTGCTCGCGCTGCCGCGGGCGCGCCACGATCTCGTCGACATGCCCGAAGCGAAAGTTCTGCTCGGCGAGCCCGAAGTCCTCGGGCAGCTTCTCGCGCGTCGTCTGCTGCACGACGCGCGGGCCGGTGAACGCAATCAGAGCGCCCGGCTCGGCGATCGTGACATCTCCGAGGGACGCGAACGACGCGAGCACACCCGCGGTCGTCGGATGCGCCATCACGACGATCATCGGAATCCGCGCGTCATGCAGATCCTCGACAGCACACACCGTCTTCGGCAGCTGCATCAGCGAGAGGATCCCTTCCTGCATTCGCGCGCCACCGGACGAGGTGACGGAGATGAGCGGCACACCCCGCTCGATCGCCGAGTCGCAGGCGCGGGAGAACTTCTCACCGACAGCGCTGCCCATCGAACCGCCCATGAACGAGAAATCCATCACCGCGAGCTCGACCGGCTGGCCGTCGAGCGACGCCTGCCCGATCACGACCGCTTCGCCGAGCCCGGTGTTCAGCTCGGCCTCCGAGAGGCGCTCCGCGTACGGCCTCAGGTCGAAGAACTCGAGCGGGTCGTCGGAGCGCACGTCCGCCGCCTCTTCCGTGAACGAGCCGCCGTCGGCATACCACTCGATGCGGGCACGGGCGCCCATCGGGAAGTGATGACCGCAGTGGCCGCACACCCAGAGTGCCGCCGCCAGCTCGTCGTCGCGATAGTGCGACCCACACTTGGGGCAGGTGTTCGGGTGCTTCTTGGCTGACGGGGGCGGAGCGTGCTTGTGCTCGACCTGGACGTCGATCCGGGCGTCGGGCATGGGTGAAGCTTAGACCGCTTCTGCACGCCGGCCGGTTACAGCACGAATCTCAAAGCCCGAGGGCGTGCCCGAGCCGGACCAGGGCCTCTTCGTTTCGCTCCGACCCGCGCAGGCCCGTGAAGCCCGCGCCGACGGGGGCCGGGATCGACGCGAGGAGCGCCTCGAGCACCGGCAGGTCGAAGCCGTTCGGCTCCGGCATGAAGACGTCGAGCTGAGGCGGGTCGACCACATCGCAGTCGAGGGCGACATAGACGTTGTCCTGCAGGTCGCCAAGCTCCCGTCGCACGCCGGCCTGCGCGACGAACGCCGCTTCCGGTGGGTCGAGGTTGCGTGCACCGATCAGCGTCACGTCGCCGGGCGCGACGTCGCCGGCGTCGATCAACATCCGTAACGGCATCCCCCAGAGGTTCCCGGAGGGGGACGACTCGGGCGTGTTCAGGTCGCCGTGCGCGTCGATCCACACCACCGCGACGCGGCCGTGGCGCCGGGCGAGCTCGCGCACCGCGCCGACGTGCGCGCAGCAGCAACCGCCGAGGATCAACGGCCGCTGGGGCAGGTCGCGCATCGTCCTCGCGACCTGTTGCTCGAGCGTGTCTTCGGCGATCACGGCCGCTTCGGGCCACGGCAACACCATCGACGCCGCCTCCGCCATCGCCTCGCCTCCCGCACCCCAGGCGCGCGGCACGCGCACGAGGCCGGCGGCGAACTCGCGGCCGCACGAATGGCACTGGTACTCGGGCCCGATCGCGACCGCGGTCAGGGTCCGGCAGTCGGGACAGCGCGCGCGCAGCGTGCTCATCGGCACGGTCTCTTCAACACGGGCTCGGCGCTGCCGCAGGGATCAGGTCAAGGACCCAGTTGTCGGTCTGGCCGACCTTGTGCATGCCAACCCGCTCGTACAACCGCAGCGCGTTGGTGACATTCTCCGCGTCGACGCCGAGGCCGACGCGCCGGAGCCCGCGATCATGCAACTCGCGGAATGCGCGGAGGAGCAGCGCTTCGCCGAGACCGCGGCGGCGCCATGCGCGGCGCACGGCCAGCGTGCCCACCCAGCCGAGCGAGGTGTCACCGCCGCGCTCGGAGTATGCGAGCGCCGCACCTGCCAGCTCGTCGCCGTCCCACGCGAGCAGCCAGAGCGTCGGGTCGAAGCCGCGCGCCCGCAGATAAAACTCGCGGAAGTTCGAGTTCGAGACGTGGTGCCAGAACGGATCCTCGGCGAACGCGTCGTTGAGCAGGCTCCGCAGCGTGGCCTCGTGCTCCGGTCCGTAGGGGCGAAGCGCGAGGCCGTCCGGCAGCTTCGATTCGCGAGGGGTCTCCGCAAGCTCGATCTCCATGCTGAGCGATGACCTCCAGCGGCGGTAGCCTCGCCGCTCCGCGACAGCACCGAGCTCGTGTCCCGCAGGAGGGTTGACGCGCAGCTGAGACGTGCCGTGGCGGCGGGCCTCGGCCTCGGCCCAGTCGAAGAAGACCGCCCATCGCCCCGGCGCCACGACGTCGAGTGCGACCGCGTCCTCCTGAATCCACACGTCTCCATAGCCGACGATGCGACTGTCCTCTTCCAGTACGCGGAGCCACTCCGGCCTGAGCTCCTCGTTACGGAGCCAGGAGCGGACCTCCTCCGCATCGATCAGCCGGTCAGCGCCGAAGGCCGCGGCGAACAGATCAGCGACCTGCTCCGCGTCACCGTCGCGCAACTCACGAAGCAGGAACGAGCTCATCGAGCACCTCCGGCAAGCGCGCGAGATCGGCGAGCTCGCGGGTCGGTTCCGGATCGGCCGTCTCGCCGAGCCTGTTGATCCAGACACTGCGGAGCCCAAGCTCGCTCGCGGGCGCAATGTCGTGATAGAGCGACGCCGCGACGTGGACATGACCTTCACGCGGCGCGCGGGTGCGCGCGAAGAACTCCTCCCAATGCTTGTGGCGCGGCTTGTATGACGCGATCTCCTGCGCGACAACGACCTCGTCGAAGGTGATCCCGATCTGCACCTGCGACGCGGCGATGTAGTCGTCGTCGGTGTTCGAGAGCACGGCCAACTTCCACCCACGCCGACGGGCCTCCGCGAGCGCAGCGTGCGCCTCCGGGAACGCCGGCCACGACGGCAGCGATTCGGCGAGCGCGTGCACCTCAGCCTGCGGCGCCGCCAACCGTCGCATTGCGTCGGTCAGCACCCCGCGGTAGCTCACCCCGCCGTCACGCTCGATCTCCCGCTCGATCAGGTGATAGCGCTCGAGCTGCTCCGCGACGCAGGGCGCGCCGAAGACCCGCGCGAGCTCCGCGCTGACGCCGCCGTTCCAGTCGATCAGCGTGCCGTAGCAATCGAAGGTCGCCCAACGCTCCACGCGCGTGAGCTTACGACTACGCGGCGCGCTCTTGCGGCGGGCGATAGGCGAGAATCTCCCAGCCGTGCTCGTCGAGCCAGGTCTTCGACTCGTGGTAGTGCGGCCGGCGGCGCGCGACGAGCGCCCAGAACGCAGAGCCGTGATTGAGCTCGACGAGGTGGCAGATCTCGTGCACGACGACGTAGTCGAGGACGTCGTGCGGTGCGAGCACGAGCCGCCAGTTGAAGCTGAGTGTGCCCTTGCTCGAGCACGAGCCCCAGCGGCTGCGCTGGTCACGCATCGTCAAACGCGTATAGGCGACCCCGAGCGCTGCCGCCTCCGACTGCGCGATCAGCCCGATGCGCGCGTGCGCTTCGCGGCGCCCCTGTTCCTGCGTCAGGCTCAGCCGCTCGAGCCCGAGCCGCGGCTCGGCTGCCTTGGCGAGCTGGCGCTGCAGCCACTCTCTGTTCGTCGTGATCGCCTGCTCGATCTCTGCATCCGTCGCGCGCGGACGCACGACGAGCTCGGGTGGAAAGCCGTACCGCACGACCATGCGGTGGCCGTGCACGCGTGTCGAGCGTCGTATGTGCACCTCGACCAAGCGCCCGCCTATGTCGACAAGGCGCATGGGAGAACGGTAAGTGTCGTCCCGGACGGCAACGCTCGTGACACCGAGCCCCATGAGGCGTGCGATTCGACCTCGAGCCGCGTGCTCCTCTTCTAGTCGTCAGTGAAGCGGCGGACGACAATCGACGCGTTGTGACCGCCGAAGCCGAACGAGTTCGAGACCGCGACGTCCAGGTCGGGCAGGTCACGCGCGACGTTCGGAACGTAGTCGAGGTCGCAATCCGGATCCTCGACCTCGTAGTTGATCGTCGGCGGCGCCTTGCGATCCTCGATCGCCATCACCGTGAACACAGCCTCCACCGCTCCGGCTGCACCGAAGCAATGGCCTGTCGCGCCCTTCGTCGACGAGACCGCGAGCTTCGTCGTCGCATGCTCTTCGCCGAACGCGAGCTTGATCACACGCGTCTCGGCCGAGTCGCCAAGCGGTGTCGAGGTCGCATGTGCGTTCACGTAGCCGACCTCCATCGGATCCACGCCGGCGTCCGCGAGCGCCATCGTCATCGCGCGCGCCGGGTTCTCGCCGGTCGGGTCGGGCTCCGTCATGTGCGACGCGTCGGAGGAGATCCCGTAACCGACAAGCTCGCCGTAGATCTTCGCCCCGCGCGCCCGCGCGCGCTCGAGCTCCTCGAGCACGAGCACCGCAGCCGCCTCGCCCATCACGAGACCGTCACGTCCCTTGTCGAACGGGCGCGAGGCACGCTGCGGATCGTCGTTGCGGCGCGACAGCGCGCGCATCGCGTCGAAGCCGGCGATCCCGACCTGGGTGATCGGCGCCTCGGTGCCGCCGGCGAACATCACGTCGGCCCGACCGAGCCGGATCTCGTCCATCGCGTCGCCGATTGCCATGTTCGACGCGGCGCACGCGGTGCACTCGCTCATCAACGGGCCCTTCGTGCCAAGCTCGATCGAGACCCAGCCCGCGCCCATGTTCGGGATGATCGACGGGATCGAGAACGGGCTGACGCGATCGGGGCCGCGCGTCAGAAGCACGTGGTAGCACTCCTGATAGCTCTGCAGGCCGCCGATTCCCGTTGCGATCGACGCGCCGAAGCGAGCCGGCTCCTTGGCGATCTCGACGGCCGAGTCGGCTTCGGCCTGGCGCGCTGCGGCCAGGATCATCTGGGCGAACCGGTCCATCCGCCGCGACGCCTTCCGGTCGACCCAGGTCGTCGGGTCGAACGCCTTCAGCTCGCACGCGAAGTGCACGTTGTAGTCGGTGTGGTCGAACGCGGTGATCTCCCCCGCGCCGGACTCGCCCGCGAGCAGGGACGACCACGACGTCTGCACGTCGTTGCCGAGGGGGCTGACCATGCCCAGCCCCGTGATCACGACTCGTCTGCCGTTTGCGTTCAACTACATCCCCAGTCCGCCGTCGACGAGTAGCACTTCACCGGTGATGAAGGCCGCCGCATCAGAGGCAAGGAAGCGTACAGCGCCCGCGATCTCGTCCGGTTCGGCGACTCGGCCGAGCGGCGTCGCATGAATCATCGCCGCCGTCGCCTCCTCGGGGAGCACGTGGGTCAGCTGGGTCTTGACGTATCCGGGCGCAACGACGTTAGCTCGGATGTTCCGCGACCCGAGCTCGCGTGCCAGCGACTTCGTGAAGCCGATCATGCCGGCCTTCGACGCCGCGTAGTTCGTCTGGCCGCCGTTGCCGTGCACACCGACGACGGAGCTGATGTTGACGATCGACCCGCCGCGTTTCTTCATCATCGGCCGTGTGACCGCACGGCACGTATAGAAGACCGAGCTGAGGTTGGTCTCGATCACCGTGCGCCAGTCGTCGTCGGTCATGCGCGCGAGCAGTCCGTCGCGGGTAAGACCGGCGTTGTTGACGAGCACGTCGATGTCGCCCGCCTCGTCGATCAGCCTCTTCGCCTCGTCAGGCGACGACACGTCCGCCTGGATCGCGCGCCCGCCGATCTCGTGCGCCAGCTGCTCCGCCTCGTCCTTGCCGGAGCGGTAGCCGACGACGACGGCCGCGCCGGCCCGCGCGAGCTCCTGTGCGATCGCACGTCCGATGCCTTTCGACGCGCCCGTGACGAGCGCTGATTTTCCAGCGAGGGAAGCGAACGGTTCGCTAGCCAAGCGCCTCGGTGACCTCGTCGAGCGATTGCAGGTCGTTGACCGAGAGCGTCCGAACGCTGCGGTCGATCCTCTTCAGTAAACCGCTGAGCACGTTGCCGGGCCCGACCTCCACGAACGTCGTCACTCCCTGGTTGATCAGCTCGCGCGCAGACTGGGTGAACCGGACCGGCGCCGTCAGCTGCTCGATCAGCAGCTCGCGATATCCGAGCGCGTCCTCGATCTTCGCGGTCACGGTCGACATGAACGCCGCCGTCCCTTCGACGAGGTGCACGCGGTCGATGGCCGGGCGGAGCACCTCTCCCGCTCGCGCGACGAGCGGCGAGTGAAAAGCGCCGGAGACGCGTAGCCGGATCGCGCGGCGTGCGCCTTCGCGCTCGGCCTCGATGCACGCCTCGTCGACGGAAGGGGTCTCGCCTGAGATGACGAGCTGGCCGGGGCAGTTGTAGTTCGCCGGCCACACGTTGGTGATCTTGCGGCACAGCGCCTCGACGACCTCGTCGGCGAGGCCGAGGATCGCAGCCATCGAGCCGGGATGCTCCTTGGCGACCGCCGCCATCACGAGGCCGCGCTCGCGCACGAGCCCGATCGCGTCGCGAGACGACAGCGATCCCGCGGAGCCGAGTGCCGCGAACTCTCCGACCGAATGGCCGACGACGTAGTCCGGCTTGATGCCACGCGCCTGCAGCGCCGCGTTCAACGCGAGCGACGTCGCGACGAGCGCCGGCTGCTGCACCTCGGTGTCGACGAGTGCCTCGACCGGGCCGGTGAAGCAGAGCTCCTTCAGATCGAGCCCCGAGGCCTCCGAGCCCTCGTCGTAGACCGCCATCGCCTCCGGCACCACGGCGGCGACGTCGGCGCCCATCCCTGCCGCGAACGAGCCTTGCCCGGGGAACATGAACGCGATCTTCGTCATACGAGCGCTCCAGTCGTTTCGTGTGTCCAGCGGATCAATGCCGAGCCCCAGGTGAGGCCCGCGCCCATTCCTGTCAGCAGCACCAGCTTGCCCGGTTCGAGCCGATGATCGTCTGCCGCGTCGGCCAACGCCAGCGGAATCGATCCCGATGAGGTGTTCCCATACTTCTCGACGTTCACGATCGTCTTCTCCCTCGAGACACCGAGCTTCTTGACAGCGTGGTCGATGATGCGGACGTTCGCCTGGTGCGGAACGTAGACGTCGACGTCGTCGATCCCCAGGTCACACTCGCCGAGAATCGCTTCCGCGGAGCTGACCATGACGCGTGTCGCGAACTTGAAGACCTCGCGGCCGTTCATCTTGACGAACTTCTCCGGCTCGTCGAAGTGGCGGGAACCGCTGCCGGGCAGCCAAAGATTGGCTCCGCCACCGCCGTCGGCGCCGAGCTCGAAGGCAAGGAACCCGCCGGTCTCGACCGGCTCCATCACCACGGCGCCTGCACCGTCGCCGAAGAGCACGAGCGTCGAGCGGTCCTCCCAGTCGAGGATCTTCGAGAGCACGTCACCACCGACCACAAGGGCGCGCTTGGAGAGACCGGCCGAGAGCATGGCGTACGCCTGGGCGATCGCGTAGACGAAGCCCGTGCAGCCTGCCGAGAGGTCGTACGCCGCCGCGTCGGGCATCCCCAGCTCGTCGGCGAGGAGCGCGCTTGCCGAGGGAAACGCCATGTCCGGCGTCACGGTCGCGACGATCAAGAGGTCGATCGAAGCCGCGTCGGCGCCGGCCATCTCGAGCGCGCGGATGCACGCGGGCCGTGCGATGTCGGTCAGCGCCTCGTCGTCGGCGGCGATCCGACGCTCGCGAATGCCGGTGCGCTCCACGATCCACTCGTCGTTCGTGTCGACGAGCGCCGCGAGCTCCGCGTTTCCGAGCACCCGTTCCGGCACATGACAGCCGAGCCCGGTGATCGAGATCGGCCGCCCGTTCGTCCGGCCGATCACTCCGCGCCCACCGCGAAGGTCAGCGTCCCGCGAACAGCGAGCTGGCCGTCGACGGTCGCCTTCGCCTTGCCGCGGCCGATCGGCCCGCGAACCGTCTCGACGGTGCATTCGAGCAGCAGCACGTCACCCGGCCGCACGACCCGCTTGAAGCGGACATCGTCGATGCCGGCGAACAAGGCGAGCTTGCCCTCGTTCTCGGGCTGGGAGAGCACAGCGACGGCACCGCACTGGGCGAGCGCCTCGACCATCTTCACGCCGGGCATGATCGGATTGCCGGGGAAATGCCCAGCGCAGTCCGCTTCGGTCACCGTCTTGCGCGCGACGACGCGCTCGCCCGGGATCAGCTCCAGCACCTCGTCGATCAGCAGCATCGGGTCGCGGTGGGGCAGCACCGCCTCGATCGCCGCCTTGTCCAGCAGGACCACCGCCTCCGTCATGCCGTCCGCCCGAGCTGCTCGCGCAGGCCGTTGCGGCCACGGTGGGCATAGCACTTCGCCGTGCCAACCGGCAGCCCGGTGGCCGCCGAGATCTCCTCGAACGGCACGTCGAACGCATCCTTGAGCGCGACCACCGTCGCCTGCGCCTTCGGCAGCTCGGCGAGACAGGCCCCGAGCTCGCGGCGCGTCTCCGAGGCGGCGAGCTCGAGCGCCGGATCGCCGTCGTGGGCGACCCGCGTGTCCTCGAACAGAGGCTCACTGCGGTGCTGGGTGGCCCAGCGTGCCTGGGCGACGTCCTTGCAGGTGTTCACGACCAGGCGATGCAACCAGGTCGAGAACTGAGAGTCGCCCTTGAACTGCTCGACCCGCCGCACGAGCTTGACGAGCGACTCCTGCGCCGCGTCCTTCGCATCGTCGGGATCGCGCAGGATGTGGAGCGCGATCCGGTGGACGCGATCCGAGTGGCGCGCACAGAGCGCGGCCAGGGCCAGCTGGTCTCCGTCTTTGACGCGGCGCACGAGAATCGGGTCTGACAGCCTCTCGTAGACGAGCGGCCGCTCGGGACGCAGCTCACGAACGATTCGACGGGAGCGGGAGGCGGGAGGTTGCACGCGCCTACTCTAGAGGCTTGAAGTTGTCGCCAGACGTCGTCCGCAGCGCGCTGCGCGGCAGCTACGGCCGCGAGTACCACTACGCCGAGGAGGCCGCCACCACGCAGCGCATGCTTCCGGCGGGCGCCGCCCACGGCGCCGTCGCGCTCGCGGAGCACCAGACCGAGGGGCGGGGACGACTCGGCAGAACCTGGGTCGACGAGCCCGGGTCGGGACTGACGTTCTCCGTCGCGCTCTACCCGCCTCCGCCCGTTGCCCGGTGGCCCGAGCTGACACTCGTCGCCGCGCATGCGGTGGCGGACGCCATCGGCCCGGCGGCCGCGATCAAGCACCCGAACGACGTCCTGATCGACGGCCGCAAGGTGGCCGGGATCCTCGCCGAGGCTGGTGACCGGGTCGTTCTCGGGATCGGGGTCAACGTCGGCGCCGCCCCCTGGGCTGGTGCTGGCTTTGTCGAGGGCGAACGTCTGGCGTTGCTCGCCGAGGTGCTCCTGCAGCTCGAACGCCGCTACAACAGGTGGGCCGACCGCGCGGACGCTCGGTCGCTCAGCCTGTGACGAGGGCGCTCAAGTTGCCGCCGGCATCCTGAGCCTCGGCCGAGAACTGGTCGATCGCGACCGGGACCGGAACGGTGAACGTTCCCTTCGGCTCGGAACGGACGATGCGCGTCCTCTGGTTGACGAGGAGCGTCAGCGTCGCCGGCTCGCTGAGTGTGAACTTCAGCGCGGTGCCGTTCAAGGCGTGCGCGTCGGCAAGCGTCAACGTCGGCGGCGTCGTGTCGATCGCAAGCGGCAGCGGCACCTGCACATCTCCGAGCTGGTCGGTGACGGTGACCACGGCCAGGTACTGCCCCTCGGGCACGCGGACGCCGTTCCATGTTCCGTCCCAGGCGAGTGTGTGCGCCCCGGTCCCGGGCTGGCCCTGGAACGGGGTCGCAACCACGACCCCCGCCTGCTCGATGTCGAGTCGCACCGCCACGTTCTGCGTGAGCGTGAAGGAGAAGCTGACGGTGTCGTTGACGCCGTCGCCGTTCGGCGAGATCACCGGCAGTGACAAGGCCGGTGCGGTCAGCGTGCGGTCGACGACAATGTCGATCGCCTTGGTGATGACCTTCGGGCCCGCCTTCGCGGTCACCACCAGCCGATAGCGCCCGTCCGGCAACGTGTGCCCGGCCCACGCGAAGGTGTTGAGCCCGGCAACGCGCTGTTCGTTGAGGATCGTCGCTAGCGACGCGCCGTCCGCCCCGAGCACCTGCGCGGTCACCTGCGCAGCGGCTCCGAGCGCGAAGCTGATCGTCGTCACGTCGCCGCTGCCGTCGGGGCCTGGGGTGATCACGCTCGGCGACGCGGCAAGATTCGTCAGAGACAAGACAGCGGGCGGTGGGGCGGTGACACCGGCGAGACCGAGTGTTCCGGTCGCAACGCGGATACCGGGCGCGCTGATCGTCCATGTGTAGAGCGCCCTCGCAGCCGATGCGGAGCTCCAGGTCCAGGAGACAAGGGGGCCGCGGCCGCTCCCCTTCGCGATCACGAGACCGAGCCGGTCGGCGACGGTCACCGTCCAGGGAAGCGCCGACGAAAGCCGCGCCTGGAACTGCACGGGCCCGCCGAGGCTGCCGAGCACGGCAGGCGAGTAGAGCTTAGGCAGGCCCGTCAGCGAGATTCGCCTGGCAATGCCGGGCAGGAGGGCGTAGGTGCCGGCGCCGGGGCACTCGCTCGGGCCGGTGTCGCGGTGACCGGAGATCGCGCGCAGCGTGACGACCTTGCCCGCACGGAACTTGTAGTTGCCGCCGGAGGTGTAGACGACGCGCGACATGGGATCGATGTGTGCGACGTCGAGGCGCCACGCAAGCAGGTCGACGAGCGCGTCCTGCTGCGCCCGCGGCGGTGTCGCGGCCGAGTAGTTCCCGATCAGTGCGACTCCGGCGGTTGCGGTGTTGAACCCTTCGGCGTGCGCACCGATCACATTCTTCTCGACCCCGCCGCCCCGACCCTCGTAGACGGTCCCGAATCGGTCGACCAGAAAGTTGTAGCCGATGTCGTTCCAGCCGTTCCCCTGCACGTGGTAGATCTCGATCCCGCGGACGATCGCCGCGGCCTGCGCGCGCGAGTACGTGTTCGTGCCGGCGGTGTGATGCACGACGGCGAGTCGCAGGACCGGCGAGACCGTCGGCCGGGCACGCACGACCTCCTCGTTCGCGCCCCACCCCGACCGCGGCACGATCACCGGCGTTTCGGCCTGTGCGGTGCTGCGAGGCGGCGAGCTCGTGACGCGGGACCAGAGCTCGAAGGAGCGCAGATGCGTCACCCGGCCGGCCGTGCGGAACTGAGCCTCGTCGGCTGCGGCGGTCCAGTCGAGGTTGCCGTCGTGCCACCGACCCGTCCCCCCGTCCGGTGCAACGTCGGCGTCGACGAAGCGCCAGGCCGACCACGTGCCGTGCAGGCGGTGCACCCGGTACCAGACATGCCCCGATCCGAGCCAGTGCGCAGCGAGCATGTTGAAGGGCCGCTGCCGCGCCACAGCCGAGAGCGACCTGGCGCCGAGCGGCACCTCGCGCACGTGCATGGCGACGTCTCCGGCGCGGGCGGACGCCGGTGCGGCGAGCGCCGCGCAGGCGGCGAGAACGAGAAACGGCTTCAGCATCGGAGGGCCCGTCTTGCACGGTGCCATGCCACGCTTCGCCCTGCAGGAGCGAGGCCCTCTCACGCATAGAATCCTTACACCGATGAAACGCCTGCTCCTTGCGATCTTCCTGCTGGCGCTCGTGCTTCCCGCGGGAGCGGCCGCAGCGCCCCGCGTGCTCGCGATCCACTTCGACGCGGACGTCAACCCGGTCACCCAGGACTGGTTGAACCACGAGCTCGGCCACGCCCAGTCGCATGGCTACTCGGCAGCGGTGATCCTGCTCGACACGCCGGGTGGTCTCTCCGAGTCGATGCGCAAGATCGTCCAGCGCGAGTTGTCGCTCCGCATTCCGGTGATCGTCTACGTGACGCCGAGCGGGGCGCGTGCCGCGTCGGCGGGAGTCTGGATCGGCGAGGCGGCCGACCTGCTCGCGATGGCGCCGGAGACGAACATCGGATCCTCGACCCCGATCAATAGTGGCGGCCAGAACATCGGCAGTGACCTCAGGCGCAAGGTCGTCAACGACGCCGCAGCCTCGCTGCGCGGGCTTGCGCAGTCGCACGGCCGCAACGCGAAGTGGGCGGACGCCGCCGTGCGCAAGGCGTCGAACCTGACTGCGAACGAAGCACTGCAGATGAACGTCGTCGACGTGCTCGCACCGACATTGCCGGCGCTGCTCGAACAGATCGACGGACGCGACACCGTGCCGCGGCATCTGACGCTGCACACCGCGGGCGTGCAGATCGACAACGTTCGCCCGGGGTTCTTCACGCGCTTCCTCTCGACGCTGATCGACCCGAACATCGTCGGCTTGCTCTTCCTGGCGGGGCTCGCCGGCCTCGGCTTCGAGCTGTTCCACCCGGGCGTCGTGATCCCCGGCGCCTTCGGGGCGATCTGCATGGTGTGCGCGCTGTTCGGTTTCTCGGTGCTGCCGCTCTCGTGGGCGGGGCTGATCCTCGTGCTCCTCGGCGCTGCGCTTCTCGTCGTCGATGCGCACGTCACCTCGCATGGCGCGCTGACGCTCTCCGGCCTGGTCGCGATCGGGGTCGGGCTCGCGACGCTGTTCCACAAGGCGCCGGCCCCGTACCACACCTCGATCCCGCTGATCGCCACGATCACCGTGCTGCTCGGGGGCTTCTGGGCGCTCGCGATGACGAAGGCCGTCTCCGTGCGCCGGTCTCCGGTCAGCGTCGGGCCGCAGCAGATCGTCGGGCTCGAGGGAGTCGTACGTGCGGGCGGCTACGTCTTCGTTCGCGGCGAGCTCTGGCAGGCCCGTTCCGACAGCGCGCTAGCGACGGGCGAGCGGGTGCGGGTGGCTGGACTCGACGGCCTGACGCTCGACGTGCGTAGGATCGACTCGTGACCGCCGCCCTCGTGATCCTCGCGATCGTCGTCTTCTTCGTGCTCCTCTTCGCACTGGGCTCGATCAAGGTGGCCCGCGAGTACGAGCGCGGGATCATCTTCCGGCTCGGACGGCTGCTTCCGGAGCCGAAGGGCCCCGGCCTCTTCTTCCTGATCCCGGTCGTCGACAAGATGGTCCGCGTCGACCTGCGGACGATCACGCTGAACATCCCGCCGCAGGAAGTGATCACCAAGGACAACGTGCCGGTGCGTGTGAACGCCGTCGCGTACTTCAGGATCGTGGCGCCGAAGGATGCGATCGTCCAGATCGAGAACTTCATGGTCGCGACGTCGCAGATCGCGCAGACGACGCTTCGCTCCGTCCTCGGCCAGCACCAGCTCGACGAGCTGCTCTCCGAGCGCGAGAAGATCAACGCGATCCTGCAGGGGATCATTGACGAGCAGACCGCGCCCTGGGGCATCAAGGTCTCGATCGTCGAGGTCAAGGACGTCGAGATCCCCCAGAGCATGCAGCGGGCGATGGCGCGCCAGGCCGAGGCCGAACGCGAACGGCGCGCGAAGGTGATCAATGCCGAGGGCGAGTACCAGGCTTCCGAGCGGCTCAAGGACGCTGCGGTGGTGATCGAGGCGCATCCGATCGCATTGCAGCTGCGCTACCTGCAGACCCTGCTCGAGCTCGGCTCGTCGCAGTCGACGACGATCGCCTTCCCGGTGCCGATCGAGATGCTCCGCCCGTTCGTCGGCGACAAGACGTAGGAACGCGCGACAGCGCAGCAGTGACGGACATCCGCCACGACCCGCTGACCGGGCGCTGGTCGGCGATCGCGCCCACGCGCGCGGCGAGGCCCGGCGCGGCCACGGCCACGGCCGACAGCGAAGTGGCCTGCCCGTTCTGTGCCGGGCACGAGGGCCGGACACCGCCGGAGACCCTGCGCCTCGGCGACGGGCCAACCGGCTGGGACGTTCGCGTCGTCCCAAACCTCTACCCCGCGCTCGAGCGGCAGGAGGTCGTGATCCACGGGCACGAGCACGTGCACTCGATCGGCGAGCTCACCGACGCCACGCTCGACCTCGTGGCCGAGGCCTGGCAGCGGCGAGCCCGCGACGTGGGAGGCACCTGCTTCCCGCTGCTCAACGAGGGGCGCGAGGCGGGCGCCTCATTGCCGCACTCACACTCGCAGCTCGCGTGGCTGCCCGGCCCGCCGCCGACCGTCGTCAGCACTCCCGACATCGTCGAGATCATGCGTCGCGACGGGCTCGTCGCCGGCTGCCCGGTCGTCAGCCGTGTGCCCTACGAGGTGCTGATCGCCCCCGAGGAGCCCGAGGCGCTCACGAGCGACGACCTGCTCGCCCCAGCGCTCCGCCTGCTAGCAGAGCTCGTGCGGCGACTGCAGCGCAACCGCCGCGAGGCGCTCGTGCCGCTGAACGCGTGGCTGCACGGCGGGTCGGGACCGGGCGGGCGGCGCTGGCAGCTCGAGTTGTTCCCACGTACGACCCGACTCGCGGGTCTGGAGCTCGGGGCAGGGGTCTACATCAGCCCGGTCGCACCCGAGCAAGCAGCTGCCGAGCTGAGTAAGTAAGCCCGAAGGGTAAGGTCAGCCGGTCGGCTTGACGTCGCGGAAACGCCGCGCCGCGTCGATCGCCGCACCGAGGTTCAGGCCCTTGTCCTTAGCCTGCTTGATCAGCATCACGGTCTCGACGGCATCCATGTCGTAGATCCGCTGCTTCTTCCCCTTGGTGGGGATCTGCGCCTTGTTCGTCCAGTAGTCGAGCTGCATCTTCGAGATGCCCGCGATCGCACAGTCCTGCCCGAGGTAGAGCTCGATCTTGCCGAGATGCTCCACCATGTCGATCGGCTCGAGGAGGTCGACCTGCTCTGAGTACACCATCCGAGGGCTTCCTTTGCTGGTTGTCTCCCGACCCGTGTTTCACCTTATAACCGACCCATTTGAAAAAGGGAAGGGGGTGTCAGGCGTCGGTGGGCTGGTCAGGCTCGGCCGCGGGAGCGACCGTGTCCTCGGACCTGCCCTCGACTGCAGCCTCGCCGACGACGTCCACATCCTCGTCACCCGACTCGACCACCGGTGCGAGCGACGAGACGAGCTCGCCCTCGCGCAGCCGCATCACGATCACGCCCTGCGTCGAGCGGCCCATGCGCCGGATGTCGTCGACCGACATGCGGATCACCGTGCCGCCGGTCGAGATCAGCATCACCTGGTAGCCATCGCGCACGACGCGGGCACCGGCAAGGTGGCCGCGAGCTTCCGTCAGCTGCACCGTCTTGACGCCCATACCGCCGCGGCCCTTGCGCGGGTAATCGGCGACGCGCGTGCGCTTGCCGTAACCGTTCTCGGTCACGACGAGCAGGTCGGCGTCGTCGGTCGCGATCGTGACCGAGATTACCTCGTCGTCTCCGCGCAGTCGCATGCCCTGGACGCCGGATGCATCACGGCCCATCGCGCGCACGTTCTTCTCCGAAAAGCGGATCGCCTGGCCCTGGCGGGAGACCATCAGGATGTCGTCGTCACCCGAGCTGTGACGCGCGCCGATCAGCTCGTCGCCGTCGCGCATCTTGATCGCGATGATCCCGTCCGCCTTCAGTGAGGTGTTGTAGGCGGCGAGCTCGGTCTTCTTGACGACACCCTTCTTCGTCGCGAACAGAAGGTACTTCGCCTCCTCGAACGCACGCGTCTGGATCACGGCGCGGACGGTCTCGTCCTGCCGGAACGGCAGCAGGTTGACGATCGCGCGGCCCTTCGACTGGCGCGAGCCGAGCGGCAGCTCGTGCACCTTCAACCGGTAGACCTTGCCGACGCTCGTGAAGAAGAGGATGTAGTCGTGGGTGGACGCGACGAAGAGATGCTCGATGTAGTCCTCGTCCTTCAGGTCCATGCCCATGACGCCGATCCCGCCGCGGCGCTGCTCGCGGTAGGCGGTCACCGGTAGCCGCTTGATGTAGCCCGACTGTGTGATCGCGATCACCATGTCCTCTTCTGCGATCAGGTCCTCGAGCTCGAGCTCTTCCTCGGCAGCGACGATTTCGCTGCGCCGCTCGTCGTGGCGGCCGTAGATCGTGTTCAGCTCGAGGAGCTCTTCCTTGATCAGCGTGTCGATCTTCGTCTCGTCGCCGAGCAGTGCCCGCAGCTCTTCGATGCGCTCCTTTTTATCGCGGTACTCGTCTTCGACACCCTTCCGTTCGAGCGCCGTCAGCGCACGGAGGCGCAGCTCGAGGATCGCGGAAGCCTGAAGCTCGGAAAGGCTGAACGCGTCCATCAGGCCGGTGCGCGCAGCTTCGGTGTCGGGCGCGGCCCGGATCAGCTTGATCACCGCGTCGAGGTTGTCGAGCGCGATCAGGTAGCCCTCGAGGATGTGCGTGCGGCGCTCGAGCTTGCGAAGCTCGTCCTTCGACCTGCGCGTGACGATCTCGCGCTGGAAGTCGACGAAGTGCGTGATCAGCTCGAGCAGCGACAACGTGCGCGGGATGCCGTTGACAAGCGCGACCGCGTTGACGCCGAAGGTGGTCTGCAGCGGCGTGTGCTTGAAGAGCTTGTTCAGCGCGACCTGCGGGACGGCGTCGCGCTTCAGCTCGATCTGGATGCGCATGCCCGACCGGTCGGAATGGTCGGCGAGATCGGAGATCTCGGTCAGCACCTTCTCGTTGACGAGATCGGCGATCTTCTTGATCACGCCGGCGTCGCCGCCCTTCTTGACGCCGTAGGGCAGCTCGGTGACGATGATCGCGCTCTTGCCGCCGCGCAGCTCCTCGATGTGCGCGCGGGCGCGCATGACGACGCGGCCGCGGCCCGTGCGGTAGGCGTCGCGGATGCCCGAGCGGCCGACGATATACGCGCCGGTCGGGAAGTCCGGGCCCTTGACGTGCTTCATCAGGTCCTCGACGTTCGCCTGCGGGTTGTCGATCAGCTCGATGATCGCGTTGACGATCTCGCCGAGGTTGTGCGGCGGGATGTTCGTCGCCATGCCGACGGCGATGCCCGAGCTGCCGTTGACGAGCAGGTTCGGGAAGCGCGCCGGCAGGACGAGGGGCTCGCGCTTCGACTCGTCGTAGTTCGGGCCGAAATCGACCGTGTCGGAGTCGAGCTCGCGCAGCATCTCCTCGGCGAGCTTCGCGAGCCGCGCCTCGGTATAACGCATGGCAGCTGCTGGATCGTCGTCGATCGAGCCGAAGTTGCCCTGGCCGTCGACGAGCGGATAGCGCAGCGTGAACGGCTGCGCGAGCCGCACGAGCGTGTCGTAGATCGACGCGTCGCCGTGCGGGTGATGGTTGCCCATCACGTAGCCGACGATGTTCGCCGACTTGACGTACGGCCGGCCCGGGCGGTTGCCGTTCGACCACATCGAATAGAGCACACGGCGGTGCACGGGCTTCAAGCCGTCGCGCACGTCAGGCAGCGCGCGTGACACGATGACGTGCATCGCGTACCCAAGGAAGCTCGTCCGCATCTCCTGCTCGAGCTCCCGAGACTCGATGCGGCCGGGACCAAGTGCGCCGGTTTCCAACTCAGACATTCAGCATCTCTTTCTAGACGTTTAGCGTCAGCTAAACGTCAAGGAACTTGACGTCCTTCGCGTTCTGTTCGATGAACTCCCGGCGCGGCTCGACCTGGTCGCCCATCAGCATCGAGAACATGCGGTCAGCCGCGGATGCGTCCTCGACCTCGACCCGCATCAGCAGGCGCTTGGCCGGGTCCATCGTCGTCTCCCACAGCTGCTCGGCGTTCATCTCGCCGAGGCCCTTGAAGCGCGAGACCTGGATGCCCTGCTTCGCCGCGTCGAGCACCCGCGCGCGCAGGTCCTCGAAGGACTCGGCGATCTCCAGCTCCTTGCCGACACGCACTGTGAACGGCGGTGTGCCGACGAGATCGGCAAGTCGGGTGTAGGCCTGCCGCAGCTTCGCGTAGATCGGCGACCCGAGGAGATCGACCGGCACCGCGATGTTGCGGGCGGCGGACGTCTCCGTCTCGACGACACGCACGCGGAGCTCCTCGTCGGCCTGTTCGATCACCGAGAGGACGTAGCCGTTCTCACCGATCGCGGTGACGGCGCCCTGGACGTCGTCGGGCGACTCGATCTCGTGCTCGATCAGGCGGTGCAGCACCATCAGCTCCGCAGCCGGCGCGCCGAAGTCGGAGCGAAGACGCGCGTAGTAGCCCTCGTACTGCTGGAGCGCTCCGGAGAGCCGGCCCCACTTCGCCTCGGTGAACCTCAGCGACTCGCCGTCGCGCGATGTGATCTCGACGGTCGGGATACGGTCGCGCGCGAGCAGCTCCTCGAGTTGGGCGTCCTTCTCGAAGTAGTACTCCTGGTTGCCGAGCTTGACCTTGTAGAGCGGCGGCACCGCGATGTAGACGTGGCCCTGCTCGATCAGCTCCGGCATCTGCCGGTAGATGAAGGTCAGGATCAGCGTGCGAATGTGCGAGCCGTCGACGTCGGCGTCGGTCATCACGATGATGCGGTGGTACCGGAGCTTCTCGAGGTCGAACTCGTCGCCGAAGCCCGAGCCGATCGCCGTGATCATCGCCTGGATCTCGTTGTTGGAGAGAACCTTGTTGATGCGGTTCTTCTCGGAGTTGATGATCTTGCCGCGCAGGGGGAGGATCGCCTGATACGTCCTGTCGCGGCCCATCTTGGCCGAGCCGCCGGCGCTGTCGCCCTCGACGATGAAGAGCTCCGCGGCTGACGGATCGTTGATCGAGCAGTCGGCGAGCTTGCCGGGCAGCGACATCGACTCGAGCGCTGACTTGCGCCGCGTCATCTCGCGCGCCTTGCGGGCGGCCTGGCGCGCGCGGGAGGCCGAGATCGCCTTGTTGATCACCTGGCGCGCGTCCTGCGGGTTCTCCTCGAAGAACTCTGCGAGCTTTGCGTTGACGGCCTGCTCGACGAGACCGCGCACCCACGGGTTGCCGAGCTTCGTCTTCGTCTGCCCCTCGAACTGCGGCTCGGTCAACTTGACCGAGATCACCGCGGCGAGGCCCTCGCGCACGTCCTCGCCGTCCAGGTTGTCCTCCTTCTCCTTCAGGAGGCCCTTCGTGCGGGCGTAGTCGTTGAGCGTTCGCGTCAACGCGGCCTTGAAGCCGGAGAGATGCGAGCCGCCCTCGTGCGTGTTGACGTTGTTGGCGAACGAGAAGACCGACTCCTGGTAGGAGTTGTTCCACTGCATCGCGACCTCGACCTCGCCGTCGTCGGTGCCGCTCTCGAAGTAGACGACGTGCTTGTGCGCGATGTCCTTCGACTCGTTGATGTAGGAGACGAAGTCCTTGATGCCGCCCTCGTAGTGGAACTCGACCGTCTCGCCGTCGACGCGCTCGTCGATGAATGCGATGCGAAGCCCCCTGGTCAGGAACGCCGTTTCGCGTAGGCGCGAGACGAGCGTGCCGGCATGAAACTCGGTCTCGTCGAAGATCGTCGAGTCGGGCAGGAACGAGATCGTGGTGCCCGTCGCATCGGACTCGCCGATCACGACCATCGGCCCCTGCGGCACACCGCGGGCGAACTCCTGCCGGTAGACCTTGCCGTTCAGATCGACGGTCGCGATCAGCCACTCGGAGAGCGCGTTCACGACCGAGAGACCGACGCCGTGCAGGCCGCCGGAGACCTTGTAGCCGTCGCCGCCGAACTTGCCGCCGGCGTGCAACTTCGTCAGCACGACCTCGAGAGCCGAGATGTCGGTGCCCTCGACCTGGTCGACGGGGATCCCGCGGCCATGATCGACGACTGTCAGCGAGTTGTCGGGGTGGATCGTGATCTCGACGGAGTCGTTGTAGCCCGCGAGAGCCTCGTCCACGGAGTTCGCGACGATCTCGTAAACGAGGTGGTGGAGACCCTGGATCCCGGTCGAGCCGATGTACATCCCGGGGCGCAGGCGGACAGGCTCGAGGCCTTCGAGCACGGTGATGTCCTTGGCCGAGTATCCGGCCTTCGCCAGGGTCTTTGCCATTCGGAAGGAAATGCCTGCAAAACAGAGGTTTTTCGCGGTCTTGCGAGGCACGTGAAGTGTATCAGATCGGTCGGGTGTCCCTGCCTCGTGCGAGCCCCAAACTGACCGCTTTTTGCACACGTTCGCGCAACGTTTCGTCCACGATCGAGGAGGCGATTGCGCGAGCGCGCTCCTCGTCCTCGGGGGACGCCGTGACGGCCGTTTCGACCGGCGGCGGGTCGGGCTCCGCCAGCGGTCCCGGGGCGAAGCGGACGCGCGGCACACCAAGGCGCTCGGCGATCTCCTGGGCGCGGTGACCGAGCTCGAACGCCCAGACCGAGTCGGCAGTGTTCACCTGCACCGTGCCATCCTTGGAGATGCGGGCCGGCCACGCATTCCGCGCGATCGACTCGCCGACGACCCCGGGCCACCGCTCGACGAGCTCCGCCATCCCGGCCTGTGGACCGAAGCGCGAGAGCTCGGCCTTGATGTTGTGCCCCAGGGGGTCCATCAGATGATCGGTCCCTTCACGCAGCGCTCCCCGGGGAAACCTCGACGAGCTGCGACGGCTCGACCGGCAGCGCGGATGCGTGGGTCGCCGTGATCACCGTCTGCCCCATCGTCGCAATCCGGTCCGCGAGCACGCGACGGCGTCCCAGATCGAGCTCCGAGAGAACGTCGTCGAGCAGCAGCAGCGGGGGCGCCGGCAAGAGCTCGGCCTCGGCGAGGAGCAGCGAGAGGACGGCCAGCCGCTGTTCGCCCTGCGAGCCGTACTGGCGTAGATCTCGGTCGCCGCTCGCAATCAGGACGTCGTCGAGGTGAGGGCCGAGACCCGTGGCGCCGCGCTCCAGATCGCGTGACAACCGTGCTTCCAGCTCGTCAGTGGTTGGCGGTTCCGCGTCGTAGCCGAGGCGCGCGCCGCGCAGTCCGAGCTCGCCGGCTCGCTCCGCGAATGCCGGGGCGAGCAGCTGGAGCGTCGAGCGCCGCTGACTGACAAGTGCCGCGCCGAGCTCGGCGATGCGCTCCGTCCACGGCGCCAAGGCGTCGGCCGAGGAGTGCCCGAACTGCACGCGGCGCAGCGCGGCGTTTCGCTGCGCGAGCGCTGCCAGGTAGTCCTGCGGCACGCCCGCGCGGGCGGGGAAGAGCCGTGCGAGAACGCGATCGAAGTACGCGCGCCGTGCAGCGGGACCACCCTTGACCACAGCGAGACGGTCGGGCGTGAACACGAGCGTCGCCACCTCACGCCGGAGCGACTCCGACGACGGCAGCCTGGCGCCGTTCAGCCGCGCCTCCTTCGCCTGGCCGTGGCGCAGCGTCAGCGCAATCTCCACCGGTGAGCCGGAGCGCCGCCCGCGCACGACAACCCGGCCGGCCGTCTCGCCGAAGCTGATCAGCTGACCGTCCTGCCGCGTGCGCGGCGAGAAGCCTTGCGTCGCAACGTGCAGCGACTCGAGCAGGTTCGTCTTGCCGACGCCGTTCGCGCCGACGACGAGCACGACACCGGGTGCGAGCGACAGGTCGAGTGACGCGTACGACCGGTAGCTACGGAGCGTTACGTCGTCGACGATCAGGCAGTGTTACCCAGCAAGCCTGATCGGCATGATCAGGTACACGTAATCGTCGTTGTCACCCTCGAGCACGGCTGGGCGCAGCGGGCTGATCAGCTTGAACTTGACCGACTCCGAGTCGACGGAATCGAGCCCGTCACGCAGGAACTCGGCGTTGAAGCCGATCTCCATCGCGTCGCCGTTGTAGGGCGCGGGCAGCGACTCACGGGCCTCGCCGACGTCCTGCGTGACGGCCGAGACGGTGAGCTCACCATCGGCGAAGCGCAGCCGCAGCGGCGAGTTGCGCTGCGCCATCAGCGACACACGGCGCACGACCTCGAGCACCTCTTCGCGCGGCAGCAGCAGCTCGTGCTCGAACTGCTCCGGCAGTAGCTGCCGGTAGTTCGGGAACTGGCCGTCGATGCGGCGCGTCGTCAGCCACGTACCGTCGACACCGAAGACAACGTGGTTCTCCTGCATGCCGAGCTGCACCTCGTCGGCGCCGGTCGCGATGCGCGAGAGCTCCTGTAGCGCGCGAGCCGGGATGATCGCTTCGAGATCAGGAAGCGTTGCGTCGACGGGCGTCTCCTTGACGGCGAGACGATACGAATCCGTCGCCGCCATCACGACCTTGCCCGGCTCGAACCGCACGAGGATG
>JBBQQI010000012.1:0-37970 GCA_038216085.1 Gaiellales bacterium
CGTCGAAGGCTACCGTCGCACACCGGGCGCTCGAGCTCGGCGTAGAGCTCGTCAACGACGTGACCGCGCTGGGCGGCGACGCAAAGCTGGCCGAGGTCGTAGCGGAGGCCGGCTGTTATCTCTGCCTGATGCACATGCAAGGCGAGCCGCGGACGATGCAGGAGAGCCCGGTCTACGACGACGTCGTCTCGGAGGTGAAGGCGTTTCTCGAGGAGCGGCTCGCCTTCGCCGTCTCGCAGGGCATCCGCGAGGAGCTCGTGTGCCTCGATCCGGGCATCGGGTTCGGCAAGACAGCAAACCACAACTTCGAGCTCATCAGACGCCTCGACGAGCTGGTCGCGATCGGGCGGCCGCTCGTGATCGGGTTCTCGCGCAAGAGCTCATTGGGCAAGCTCATCGGCGCCAGGACCGGGACGGCCGCTGCCTCCGTCGGTGTCGCCGTCTCGGCGTTCGAGCGGGGCGCGACGATTCTTCGGGCGCACGACGTGCGCGAGCACATCGAGGCACTCGCGGCAGCACGGGCGGTCGCAGGAGCATGAAGGTCGAGCTCAGAGGGGTCGAGCTCGTCGGCTATCACGGCGCCTACGCCGAAGAGCAGCGGGACGGACAGCGCTTCCTCTACGACGTGGAGCTCGAGGTCGGCGAGCGTGGCGCCGACGACGATCTCGCCGGTGCCGTCGACTACACGGAGGTGGCTGCGGTGATTCGCGAGGTGAACGAGCAGCGCTTCGACTTGCTCGAGGCGCTCGCAGCGACCCTCGCAGACAGGCTGCTCGAGCGATTCGCCCCCGAGTCGGTGCTCGTCCGGGTGCGCAAGCCCGAGGTTCGGCCGGCGGGGTTGACCGTCGAGTTCAGTTCGGTCACCGTCAGCAGGCCATGACGACCGCGTACATCGGGCTCGGGTCGAACCTCGGCGACCGCGAAGCGCTGATCGCGCGCGCTGCGCAGCTGATCGGCGCGACGCGTCTCTCCACCGTGCGCGAGACAGAGCCGTGGGGGCTCGGGCAGCAACCGCTGTTCCTGAACGCCGTCGCCGAGATCGAGACGAGCCTCACGCCGCGGCAGCTGCTCGACCAGCTGCTCGACGTCGAGCGCTTGCTCGGACGCGAGCGGATCGGGCCACGCTGGGGGCCGCGCGTGATCGACCTCGATCTGCTGCTCTTCGGCGACCAGACGATCGACGAGCCGGGCCTCGTCGTCCCGCATCCGCACCTCCACGAGCGCCGTTTCGTGCTCGAGCCGCTGACCGAGCTCGATCCGTTGCAGAGAATCCCCGGAATGGGCACGGTCCAGGAGCTCCTCACGGGGCTACAATCCGCCTCGTGAGCCACCTCGACGAGCTCGACGAATTCGAGGCGGAGGCTGAGCTGCGGCTCAAGAAGGAATACAGCGCCGTCTTCGGTCTCTTTCGCTATTGCATCCTCACCCAGGATGCGACGTACCTCTGCAACAAGCTCGACATGCAGTACGTGCCGCAGCCGAACTATCCGTTCTTCCATCTGAAGATGGAGGACGTCTGGGTGTGGGACAAGAACCGTCCGACCCGGATGATCCCGCGCGCCGAGGTCTACACCTCGAGCGACGTGACGATCGAGGAGCTCCGCGGCGAGGGCGACGAGCCGGTCCTGACCGCCGAAGCGCTCGCCAAGCGCATCGGCGAAGGCCGTAGCGAAATCGAAGATCTCTAGCGCTTCCCTGGCCTTGGCCGGCTGACCGGGCTCCAGCCGCCGGGCCGTGCTTGCGCACTGTCCCGACGTCTTCCGCGCGGTCAGCGAACCGCCAGGAAACCGCTAGGACGTTTGTTGCTCCATTAGGCTCGCTGGCGTGCTTCTGGCAATCGACTGTGGGAACACGCAGACCGTCTTCGGACTGTTCGAGGGCGAGCAGCTCACGGCGCAGTTCCGCGTCGGCACGAACCGCAACCACACGGGTGACGAGCTGGCGGTGCTGCTGCGCGGGTTCGTCGAGCTGGAGTCGCTCGACGGGATCGTGCTCTGCTCGTCCGTGCCGCAGCTCGTGCGCGAGTACGAGGCGTTCGCCGAGCGCTGGGCCGGCGCCGAGCTGCTCGTGCTCGGGCCGGGCGTCTCGACCGGTGTTCCGATCCGCTACGACGACCCGCGCGAGGTCGGGCCGGATCGCATCGCCAACGCAGTTGCGGCTCGCGAGCGCCACGGCGTGCCTGCGATCGTCGTCGACTTCGGCACCTCGACGAACTTCGACGTCGTCTCGGCCGCCGGCGAGTTCGCAGGCGGCGTGCTCGCTCCAGGCATCGAGATCTCGATGGACGCGCTCTTCGCCCGTGCGGCGCGTCTGCCCAAGGTCCTGTTCGCCGCGCCTGAGCGGGTGATCAGCCAGACGACGACCGCGGCGCTCCAGTCAGGGCTTGTCTACGGGTTCGCGGGCCAGGTCGACGCCATCGTCGACCGGATTCGCGAGGAGCTCGGCGCGCCGGACGCGACGGTGGTCGCGACAGGTGGCCTGGCTGACCTGATCGCGCCGCACACGCGGACGATCACGACGGTCGATCCAGAGCTGACACTGCAGGGCCTGCGCCTCGTCTGGGCGCGCAACCACGCAGCCAGTTGAAACCGTGGGTTGACGAGGTCTACCCGCCGCCGTAGATCGAGATCGGCAGCGAGTCGAGCAGGATCTCGTCGTCCGGGTCGGGCACCTCGTCGAGCAGGCGCTCGAGGACGAAGCGTGCGCCGGGCGCGGCAGCAAGCAGCCGCTGCTCGACCTCGGCGAGGGTGGGGAGCATGACGAGCTCCTGCTTGAACGGGCGGGGGAAGCGGCCTCGACCGAGATACCAGCCGTAGAACTTCTTCAGGAACCCCGAGGCGCGGTGCTCGCCGAGCTCACGCACCGTCTCGCGCATGAAGAGCAGCAGTTCGGCGACCACCTCCTCGCGCGACGGCTCGCTGTCGTCACCCATGATCTCGCGGAGCGCCCACGGGTTGCCCTGCGCCGCCCGGCCCACCATCACGGCGGCGGCTCCTGTCGTCGCGAGCACCGTCTGCGCTCGGGCACGCGACGTGATGTCGCCCGACGCGATCACCGGCACGTCGACCAGAGAGACGAGCTCTGCGGTGAGCGAGTGGTCGGCGGTGCCGGTGTACATCTGCTTCGCAGAGCGCGGATGCAGCGTCAGGGATGCGGCGCCCGCGTCGACGAGCTGAGGTCCGACAGCGAGGCAGGTGCGCGAGCCGTTCTCGACGCCGCGCCGCATCTTCACCGAAACGGGCAGCGCGGTTGCGCCCGCCACCGCGTCCACGAGCCGGCAGGCGAGGTCCGGATCGTCGAGCAGGGAGGCGCCTGCGCCCGTCTTCGTCACCTTCTTGACGGGGCAGCCGAAGTTCATGTCGACCACATCTGCGCCGGAGGCCTCGACCGCCCGCGCTGCCTCGGCCATGGCGACCGGGTCCGAGCCGAAGATCTGGATCGCGAGCGGGTGCTCGTCCCTCGAGACCCGCAGGTACCCGAGCGTCCGCTCGTTCTTGTGCTGGATTCCCGCCACCGAGACCATCTCCGAGCAAACGAGCCCTGCCCCGTAGCGGCGGCCCTGGCGGCGAAAGGCCTGCACGCTGACCCCTGCCATCGGGGCAAGGACGAGGCGGCCGGGGATCTCGACGCCGCCCAGATCCCAGTGCTCGTGGAGGTCGAGGTTCACAGTCTGTGAACTGTAGCCGGGGTCTCTTGCGGCACTCTTGACGGCACCGCTACGATTCCCGCCCGTTTTCGGCACGGGGTCAGGAGGCCTGGTTGAAGGACATCATTCTCACCGCTGAGGGCTACAAGCGGCTTCAGGAAGAGATCGATCATCTGCGTGGCGACAAGCGCCGCGAGGTTGCCGAGCGCATTCGCGTCGCACGTGAATTCGGCGACATCGCGGAGAACGCGGAGTACGACGACGCGAAGAACGAGCAGGCGATGCTCGAGCACAAGATCGCGCAGCTCGAGGAGCGCGTGCTCTCGGCGCGCGTGATCACCAAGAAGGAGATCTTGAAAGACGCCGTGTCGGTGGGCTCGCACGTGCGCCTGCGCGACATGCAGGCGAACAAGACGTTCGAGTACCACATCGTCGGCTCCGCCGAGGCGAACCCGGCCGAGAACAAGCTCTCGAACGAGTCGCCGGTCGGCAAGGCGATCATGGGCCACAAGAAGGGCGACGTCGTCGAGGTGACAGCACCGCGCGGCGCCTTGAAGTTCAAGATCATGGAGATCAAAGCCGCCTGACGCCCCTGGGCGGCAGCGGCTCCCGCCGCGGGGCCGTGCATTCGCACTGTTCCCTCCGGCGCCGCGCCCCCGGCGGCACGCCAGGAACGTCAGGACGATCCTGGGCGGCGGCGTCAGGACCGTCGGGACGATCGCATACGCTCGCACGACGTGGATGTCGTGCGGCTCGAGCGAGAGCAGTTGGGCGTGGCGAGCGACGTGCTCGCGCGCGCCTTCCACGACGACCCCGCCTGGGTCTGGCTCGTACCGGACGACGAGCGGCGGACGCGACTCTTGCCGTGGCTCTTCCGCGTCGGCTTCGACGTGATCGCGGCCGATATCTACGTGGCCGGCGATCCGCCCGTCGGCGCCGCGCGGTGGCTCCCGCCGGGGCGCCCGGCGATGCGCGTCGGGGCGACCGTGCGCGCGCTCGTGACGACGCCGTTTCGGCTCGGGGCGGCGACCGCGCCGTTCCTCGCCTACGGCAAGGCGGTCGAGCATCTGCGGGCCGAGGTCGCACCCGACCCCCACTGGTACCTGGCAGGCATCGGGGTCGATCCGGCGGCGCAACGGCAGGGCGTCGGCGCCGCGCTGCTCCGTCCGGGGATCGAGGCCGCCGAGCGCGAGGGCCTCCCCGCCGTGCTGCTGACGAACAACGAGGCGAACCTGAGCTTCTACGAGGCGCACGGATTCTCGGTCGTTCGCCAGCGGCATACGCCGCAGAACGGCCCGAGGGCTTGGGCTATGGTCCGCTCGCCGTGACGCCAACGACTCCGAAGAGGTTCCCCGACCGCGACGCGATCGCAGGCGTCCGGGACGAGGCCGATGCGCTCGAGAACGGCGTCGAGGGCGAGGAAACGCGCCGCCTGGCGGGCCGCGTGCTTGCGCGCCGCGACATGGGAAAGCTCGTCTTCCTCGACCTCGTCGACCGCTCCGGCCGGATCCAGCTGCTCTGCCCCGACGCGCGCACCGGCAGCCTCGACGTGCACCTCGGCGACCTCGTCGGCGCGATCGGCAAGCCGACGAAGAGCCGTCGCGGCGAGCCGTCACTGATCGTCGACGAGCTCGTGCTGCTCTCTCGCATCCGCTCGCCGCTTCCCGACACGTTTCACGGGCTGACCGACATCGAGCAGCGCTACCGGCGCCGCTACCTCGACCTCTTGATGAACGAGGAAACGCGTGAGACGTTCCTGCTCCGCTCGAAGATGGTGCGCGCGATCAGGGAGCACCTCGACGGTGACGGTTTCGTGGAGGTCGAGGTCCCGGTGCTGCAGCCGCGGTACGGCGGCGCGTTCGGGCGCCCGTTCGTCACGCATCACAACGAGCTCGACATGGATCTCTACCTGCGGATCGCGACCGAGCTGTATCTGAAGCGCCTGATCGTCGGTGGGCTCGAGCGCGTGTACGAGATCGGCCGCGTGTTCCGCAACGAAGGCGTCTCGTACAAGCACAATCCGGAGTTCACGATGCTCGAGTGGTACGAGGCCTACGCCGACTACCGCGACACGATGGTTCGGATGGAAAACCTCGTCGAGGCGGTCGCGCTCGCGACGATCGGGACGACGAAGATTCACTACCGCGGCCATGACATCGACGTGAAGGCGCCGTGGAAGCGCATGAAGCTGGTCGATGCGCTGCAGGAGCACGGCGTCTGGTCGTCGGACGAGGTCGAGCTGCGCCAGATACTCGAAGGCCGGGGAATCGATACGACGCTGGACAAGACGTACGCGCAGCTGATCGACCACGCGCTGACGAACTACGTCGAGCCGCGCCTGATCGAGCCCACGTTCCTGTACGACTACCCGGTCGCGCTCTCGCCGTTCGCACGCTTCGTCGACGGCAGTAACGAGATCGTGGAGCGCTTCGAAGGCTTCATCGGCGGCACGGAGCTCTGCAACGCGTTCAGTGAGCTGAACGATGCCGCGGAACAGGAGCGTCGGTTCGATCTGCAGGCGGCCGAAGGTGCCGGTGGCAATGTCGAGGCGGAGCCCGGGGATCCGGAGTACGTCGAGGCGCTCTCCTACGGGATGCCGCCGACCGGCGGCCTCGGCTTCGGCATCGACCGCCTCGCGATGATGCTCCTCGGCAAGGACTCCGTGCGCGACGTCATCCTCTTCCCCGCTCAGCGCTCGAAGACCTGATGCTCGGACGCATGCCGCGCCGCGTGTGGCAGGCGGTGGGCGCGGGGCCTCGGCCTGCCTTTGTGAGCTTTCTGGTCGCCGGGTTCGTTCTATCTCGGTAGATGGCCTTCGGCACCACACCCGCGAGGGGGAGTACGATGACGCCTCTAGAAAAAGGCAAACAGTTCGCTCCGCCGGTTCAGGCGGGAGAGAGGTCATGAGTGTTCGAGAGATTCACTGAACGAGCCCGCCAGGTCGTCGTACTCGCCCAAGACGAGGCGCGGGCGCTCAAGCACAACTACATCGGCACGGAGCACATCCTGCTCGGGCTCCTGCGCGAGGAAGAAGGCCTCGCCGCACGGGTCCTCGAGTCGCTCGACATCACAGTCGAAGAGGTGCGTGCGCAGGTCGCACGCATCGTCGGCCAGGGCGACGAGGTGACCACGGGCCAGATCCCGTTCACGCCGCGCGCCAAGAAGGTGCTCGAGCTCGCACTGCGCGAGGCGCTGTCGCTCGGCCACAACTACATCGGCACCGAGCACATCCTGCTCGGGCTGGTGCGCGAGAACGAAGGTGTCGCCGCGCGCATCCTGCTCGACTTCGACGCAGACGCCGAGAAGATTCGCAACGAGATCATCCGCATGCTCTCCGGCCCCGGCCGGCGGCAGGGTGGGACGTCGGGCACGTCGGGCGAGAAGGGCAAGAGCTCGAAGCTCCTCGACCAGTTCGGCCGTAACCTGACGAAGCAGGCACAGGAGGGCAAGCTCGACCCGGTCGTCGGACGCCAGACCGAGATCGAGCGCGTGATGCAGATTCTCAGCCGTCGGACCAAGAACAATCCGGTCCTGATCGGCGAGCCCGGCGTCGGCAAGACCGCCGTCGTCGAGGGCCTCGCGTCGCGCATCGCCGCGAACCAGGTGCCGGACATCCTCAAGAACAAGCAGATCTACACACTTGATCTCGCGGCGCTCGTCGCAGGGTCGAAGTACCGCGGTGAGTTCGAGGAGCGCCTGAAGAAGGTGATGAAGGAGATCACCCAGCGCGGCGACATCATCCTGTTCATCGATGAGCTCCACAATCTCGTCGGAGCGGGGGCCGCCGAGGGCGCGATCGATGCCGCGTCGATCCTGAAGCCCGCGCTGGCGCGCGGTGAGCTGCAAACGATCGGTGCGACGACACTCGACGAGTACCGCAAGTATCTGGAGCGTGACGCTGCGCTCGAGCGGCGCTTCCAGCAGATTCGCGTCGAGGAGCCTTCGACGGACGACACCGTGCAGATCCTGCGCGGGCTGCGCGACCGGTACGAGGCCCACCATCGCTGCAAGATCACCGACGAGGCGCTGGAGGCCGCGGCGACGCTCGCGAGCCGCTACATCCAGGATCGCCAGCTTCCCGACAAGGCGATCGACCTGATCGACGAGGCCGCGTCCCGGATGCGGATCAAGACGATGACGGCGCCGCCGCGCTACCGCGAGCTCGAGGACGAGATCGAGAAGGTGCGTAAGGACAAGGAAGATGCGATCGAGGGCCAGGAGTTCGAGAAGGCCGCCAGCCTGCGCGACAAGGAGCGCAAGCTCACGCAGAAGAAGCGCGAGCTCGAGGAGCAGTGGCGCGACTCCGAGCAGACCGAGCAGCCCGAGATCGGCGAGGAGGAGATCGCCGACATCGTCTCGATGTGGACGGGGATCCCGGTCTTCAAGCTGACCGAGGCCGAGTCGCAGCGCCTCATTCGCATGGAAGAGGAACTGCACAAGCGCGTGATCGGGCAGGACGCCGCGATCATCGCCGTGTCGAAGTCGATCCGCCGCGCGCGGGCCGGCATCAAGGATCCGAAGCGGCCGACCGGCTCGTTCATCTTCCTCGGGCCGTCAGGCGTCGGGAAGACCGAGCTCGCACGGACGCTCGCCGAGTTCCTGTTCGGCGACGAGGAGGCAATGATCCAGATCGACATGTCGGAGTACATGGAGAAGCACGCCGTGTCCCGGCTCGTCGGCTCGCCGCCCGGTTACATCGGCTATGACGAGGGTGGGCAGCTGACGGAGGCCGTTCGCCGCAAGCCGTACTCGGTGATCCTCTTCGACGAGATCGAGAAGGCTCACCCCGACGTCTTCAACATCCTCCTCCAGATCCTGGAGGACGGGAAGCTGACGGACTCGCAGGGGCGCAAGGTCGACTTCCGGAACGTGATCGTGATCATGACCTCGAACATCGGGTCGACCTCGATCTCGAAGAACCAGGCGCTCGGCTTCAACCTGTCGGACGAGCAGGGCCTTTCCTACGACGACATGAAGACCCGCGTCATGGGCGACCTCAAGAAGGTCTTCCGGCCGGAGCTTCTGAACCGGATCGACGAGATCATCGTCTTCCCGAAGCTCGCCAAGGAGGAGATCCTCCAGATCGTCGACCTGATGCTGAACCGGCTGCGTGTGCAGATGGCAGAGCACGAGGTGACGATCGAGCTGACGGACGAGGCGAAGGAGCTGCTCGTCGAGAAGGGCTACGACCCGGCGATGGGCGCCCGGCCGCTGCGCCGCGCGATCCAGCGCTACATCGAGGATCCGCTCGCCGACTATGTGCTCGGGCGCCAGCTCCAGCCCGGTTCGACGATCCTGATCGCTCGCAGAAACGACGAGGAGGTCGACATCACCGTCCTCCCGCCGGCTCCGCCCGAGGCGATCGCCGTCTCGGGCGCGCCCGATGCGCCGCCGGACGATCTGACAGCCGACTAACCGTCGAGCTGCCAGACGTCGTTTCGCAGGAGCGGCACGACGGTTCCGTCTGGCAGCACGGCGTCGACGTCGACTTCGGGGCCACCGACCATGAAGTCGGTGTGCACGGTCGAGACGTTCACGCCCTCGCCGGGCTCACCCTCGACGGCCTCGGCGTAGGCGCAGCCGTATGCGACATGGCACGTCGCGTTTTCGTCGAACAACGTCTCGAAGAAGGTCAGTCCCGTCTCGCCGATGCGCGACGTGCCGTCGACGAGCGCCACCTCCCCGAGGAAGCCGGCGGTGTCATCCGTCGTCAACTGGCCCTGGATCACGTCCTCCCCTTCGTCGGCGTGCACGTCGACGATCCGGCCGTTCTCGAAGCGCATCTCGAGACCGCGCACGATCCGCCCATTCAGCGCTAGCGGCCGCGTCGACCTCACGTGTCCCTCGGCGCGGCGCGAGTCGGGCGTCGTGAAGACCTCCTCGGTCGGCATGTTCGCGACATAGGGGAGCCCTTGGGCGGTCTCGGACTCGACACCCTGCCACCGGGATTCGGGCAACAGGCCCACCTGCAGGTCGGTGCCCGGTCCGCGGAAGTGGATCGCGTCGATCCGCAGATCGTTCAGCGCCCTGGCGCGGTGGCCGATGCGCGCGACGTGGTCGCGCCACGCGGCGACGGGATCGTCCATGTCGAGGCGCACGCAGAACTCGACGGCCTGCCACAGCCGCTCGAGGTCGGGCTCGCCGAACATCTGCTTCGCCCAGCCCTCGTTCGGGACTCCGACGACGGTCCAGTTGTTCAGCTGCTCGTTGATCTGGCGGCTGTTCTCCTCCGCGAGCTCGAGCATGCGGGCGCGGCCGACGCGATCTCCTGGTAGATCTGCGAGCAGATCGGGCTCGGCGTCCCCGGTCAGCGCGACAACGGCGGCGCGGGCGTCACCGATGTGCTTGGCACGCTCCAGGAGCCATGGCGGCGTCCACGAGAGCACGTCGTCGGGAGCGCACTCGATCAGTGCGCGGCGGATGTGCTGGTCGGTGTAGACGACATCGACGTAGCGCGCGCCGACCTTGTACGCCGCCCGCGTGACCGCCCGGGCGACAGCCGCGTGCTCGACGCGCGCGATCACCTCGACGAGCTGGCCGGGCTGGACGTTCGCGCCCACCTGCACGGCCAGTTCGGCGTACCGCTCGACCCTGGCTTCGCCGCTCATTCCGGGAGCTGCCACGTGTCCTCTCGGAGGATCGGCACGGCCTGTCCGTCCTTCGTGAGGCCGTCGATCTCGAGCTCGGGCCCGCCGACCATGAAATCGGTGTGCACCGCCGAGATGTTCATCCCCTCTCCCGGCTCTCCCTCGAATGTCTCCGGTATGCCGAAGCCGTAGGCGATGTGGCAGGTCGCGTTCTCGTCGAACAGCGTGTCGTAGAAGGTGATGCCGGTCTGCCCGACGCGCGACGACCCGTCGACGAGCGCGAGCTCGCCGAAGAAGCGAGCACGGTCGTCGCTGTCTAGCTGTCCCGTCACGAGCTCTGCACCGTGCGTCGCGCCGACGCCAACGATGCGGCCGTCCTTGACCGTCAGTTTCAGGCCCTCGACGACGTCTCCGAGCAGTGCGAGCGGCCGCGTCGAGGTGATCGTTCCCTCGGCCCGACGGCAGTCGGGTGTCGTGAAGATCTCCTCGGTCGGCATGTTCGGCACGTACTCCCGTCCCGCGGTGGTGCGGAAGCGTGCGGACATCCAGCGTGCGTCCGGGAGCAGGCCGACGGTGAATTCGGTGCCGGGGCCGCGGTAGCGGAGCGCATCGAAGCCGAGCTCGTTCAGCTGGGCCGAGCGTGCCTCGAGCCGTGTCATGTGCTCACGCCAGGCGACGACCGGGTCGGCTTCGTCGAGCCGCGTGCAGAACGCGACGGTCTCCCAGAGCCGTTCGACGTCCGGCGTGCCGAAGACCTGCTCGGCCCAGCCGGCGTTCGGGTAGGCGAGCCCGGTCCAGTTGACCTCCCGGGAGACCATCTGCTCCCTGACGATCTCGTTCAGCTCCTTCATCATCGCCTGGCCGACGCGGGCTCCGTCGAGATCGGACAAGAGATCCGGCTCGGGATCGCCGGTCGTCGCGATGATCGCATTGCCGCGGTAGGTGCGGACCTTCGTCTTCATCCACTCCGGTGTGTGCGTCAGGGCCTCGTCGGGGCCGAGCTCGATCATCGCCTTGCGGACGTGCTGGTCGCGGTAGGTGAGATCGACGTAGCGAGCGCCGGCGGCGTACGAGGCGCGCGCGAGTGCCCGCGCGAGCGGTGTGTGCGCGATCTCGGAGAGGACGAAGACAATCTGGCCCGGCTCGACGTTCGAGCCGACCCGCACTGCGAGCTCGGCGTACCGCTCGAGCCGTTCGTTCGGTGCTAGCTCAGCTGCCATGTGTCCTCCCGCAGGATCGGGACGTGCGTTCCATCGCGCGTGATTCCGTCCACGGCGACCTCGGGCCCGCCGATCATGAAGTCGGTGTGCACCGCAGAGACGTTCACGCCGCGCTCGCGAATCTCCTCGGGCAACAGGTCTTCGAGCCCGTCGATCCCGAACGCGACTCCCGAGCCGTAGGCGATGTGGCACGTGGCGTTCTCGTCGAAGAGCGTGTCGTAGAAGGTGATGCCGGTTTGCCCGACGCGTGAGGTCCCATCGACGAGCGCCACCTCGCCGAGCCGTTTGCCGAACTCGTCGATCGCCATCTGGCCCTTGACCGCGTCCTCGCCCGCCGAGGCGTGCACCTCGACCGCGTCGCCACCTGCGAACCGCACCTCGAGGTCGCGCACGATCGTGCCGCCGAGCTGCAGGGGCCGGGTTGAGCGCACCGTGCCCTCGGTCCTGCGCCAGTCGGGGCACGAGAACACCTCCTCGGTCGGCAGATTCGGGACGTGCGTAATGCCGTCGACGGTCGTCAGCCCGCCGCCCGTGAAGCGCGCGCCCGGGATCAGCCCGACAGTCAGATCGGTGCCGGGCCCCGAGAAGTGGAGCGCGTCGAGCTCGAGGGCGTCGAGCTGCTCGCAGCGCGTCCGCAGCCGCGCAGTGTGCGTCCGCCAGGATTCGACGGGGTCGTCCTCGTCGAGCCGGACCGAATGCGCGACCGCGTCCCACAAGCGCTCGATGTCGGGCTCCCCGAAAACCTGCATGGCCTGACCCTCGGTCGGGAAGGCGGCGATCGTCCAGTTGACCTTCATTTCGTTCTGTGTCCGCAACTGGCGCTTCATCGCATCGACGGGGCGCGCCTTGCCGACGCGCTCCTGGTCGAGATCGGCGAGCAGTTCGGGGTCCGGATCGCCGGCGATCATGATCAGCGCACTTCCTTCGAGTGCCTCGGCGCGTGCCATCACCCATGGCGGCGTTTCGGTCAGGGCGTCGTCCGGTGCGGCCTCGATGAAGGAGCGCCGGACATGGTTGTCGACGTAGCGGACATCGACGAGCCGCGCACCGGCGGCGTAGCCTGCGCGCGTGAGGGCCCGCGCGAGGGGGGCATGCTCGACGAGCGCGGTCACGAAGACCGTCTGGCCGGGCTGCACGTTGGCGCCGACCCGAATGATCAGGTCGGCGTAGCGATCGATTCGGTTCATCGGCGGCACAGTAGAGAGTTCGATATCATGTGTCGAGCGGCACCTCGTCCCACGACTCGCCCTGGCCCGAGAGCCAGTTGAGCGCATGCTGGCGCTCCGCGGCGATCGAATGCGCCTCCGCATGCTGCTCGGGCGAGAGGTGACGATAGACCTTCTCGTAGGCTCGGAAGTCCCCCCGCATCGGCGACGGGAGCACGCCCTGCTCGAAGCCGCGCATCGCGGTCGCCGCGATCAGCTGGTCGAACGATGCGTAGCGCTCCGGCAGCTCGACGCCGCTTCCCCCTTGCAGGTCGGTCGTGCGCGCCCGCCAGTGCCAGAGGCGCGCGGACTCGCGTTCGAGGTCGAGCTCGCCGGGGTCGCGCAGCTTCGCGCCGTCCAGGTCGACGGCTGCCACCTCCTCCGGGTCGAACGGCTGGTCATAGGCCGGCAGTTCCACGAGCTGGAGCGCCCATAGCAGAGTGCCGAGCGCCTCGCCGCGCCACACCGCGTCGACGACGGCCGGATCGCCGGCCTCGGCAGGCAGGCGCGCAAGCGCGCTCCGCAACTCCTCGCGAGCTGCGCGAACGCGCTCGAGCACCTCGTTCTGTGACCGAAGCTTGCGGCGGGCCATCGATCCCGAGCCTAGCCGCTCGTGTCCCTCGATCGTCACAAAGCCGGCACGAATGCCGTCAGGCCCTGCGAGTACCTTCAGGTCGTGGCGAAGACGGCGGCCGTTCAGCACGTGTGTTCCGAGTGTGGCTCGTCGTCGGCCCGTTGGCTCGGCCGCTGTCCCGGCTGCGGTGAATTCGGGACGCTCGTGGCCGAAGTCGCACAGGCACGCGCATCCAGGCAGCGTGGCTCCTCTGCCCGAGGGCTCGCTGCCGGCACCGACTCATTCGGTGTCGCTGTGCGGCCGCCCCTTCGCCTCGTCGACGTGATCGCGGAGGAGTCCGAGCGCATGTCGACCGGTGTCCCCGAGCTCGACCGCGTGCTCGGCGGCGGGCTGGTGCCGGCCTCGCTCGTCCTCGTCGGCGGCGAGCCGGGCGTCGGCAAGTCGACGCTGCTCCTCTCGGCACTCGGTGCAATGTCGCGCGACCGGCGTTCGCTGCTGATCACCGGAGAGGAGTCGGTCGCGCAGGTGAAACTGCGTGCCGCGCGCCTCGGTGGCTGCGACGCGGTCGAGATCCTCGCCGAGACCGACCTGGACGTCGTCTGCGAGACGCTCGAGCGTGAGCGGCCCGCCGTCTGCGTGATCGATTCGGTGCAGACGCTCTGGTCTCAGGAGATCGCGTCGGCTCCCGGCTCCGTCTCGCAGGTGCGCGAGGCTGCCGCGACGCTGCTCCGGGTGGCCAAGGGCGCCGGCGTCGCGACCTTCCTCGTCGGACATGTCACGAAGGACGGCTCGGTCGCCGGTCCCCGCGTGCTCGAGCACCTCGTCGACTGCGTCCTGCAGTTCGAGGGCGACCGCTACAACGCCCATCGGATCCTGCGCGCTGTCAAGAACCGGTTCGGCTCGACGAACGAGATCGGCATCTTCGAGATGACGGGAGCCGGGCTCGTCGGCGTGCCCGACCCGTCCGAGATCTTCGGCAAGACGCACGGCGGCGAGGTCGGGGCTGCGGTCGCCTGTGCGCTCGAGGGCACGAGGCCGCTGCTGCTCGAGATCCAGGCGCTCGTCGCGCCGAGCGACCTCGCGATGCCGCGCCGCGTCGCGACCGGCGTCGACCCCAAGCGCCTCGCGATGATCGTTGCCGTCCTCGCCCGGCACGCCGGCCTGCCGCTCGGAGGAGCCGACGTGTTCGTGAACGTCGCGGGCGGCGTCCGCATCGACGAGCCGGGCGCCGACCTCGGGATCGCGCTCGCGATCGCCTCGGCCGCGAAGGGCCTGCCGGTCCGCGATGGGGTGGCCGCCTTCGGCGAGCTCGGCCTCACGGGCCGCCTGCGGCCGGCGGCCCAGGCCGACCGTAGGGTCGAGGAATGCTGCAAGCTGGGTCTGACGACCGTCGTAGCCCCGGCCGGGACGAAGGGAGCCGCGGTTGGGGCCGAGACGCTCCGCCAGGCGCTTGCCGCCGGCCTGACAGGAAGCAGCACACAGAACCCCGTCTGAAGAACCGTGCCTGAGCAGGGATTTCACGAAAAACCCCTCTTTTCCAGGGTTTCTGCTATCCTGAAGGCCTCGCCGGTGGAGCCTTTTGGGCCGCCGGCTCTTTCGCGACAGCAGACGGAACCGGAGGAAATGCTCTTGTACAAGGTCGGCGACAAGGTGGTGTATCCGCACCACGGTGCAGGCACGGTCGTGAAGCGCGAGAAGCGTGAGGTGCTCGGGGAAAAGCGCGAGTACCTGACGATCAAGATCCTGCACAACGATATGACCGTGAACGTCCCGGCTGATAACGCCGAGCGCGTCGGTCTGCGGAAGGTGATCGACGAAGAGGCGGTCAAGAAGGTCGTCAAGTACCTGACCTCGGGCGGTACGGAGATGCCCAAGAACTGGAACCGCCGCTTCAAGCACAACCGCGACAAGATGAAGACCGGCGACATCTACGAGCTCGCCGAGGTCGTGCGCAACCTTGCGCTGCGCGACGGCGAGAAGGGCCTCTCGACCGGCGAGAAGCAGATGTACGTCAAGGCGAAGAAGATCCTCGCCTCCGAGCTCATGTACGCGAAGACGATGAGCGAGGACGACGCACTCGAATGGCTCGAGGAGACGTTGACGAACGGCGCCAAGCCGAAGGCGACGCCAGCCGAGAAGAAGGCCGCCGCGCCGAGGAAGGCTGCTGCGCCTGCCGCCAAGCCTGCTGCGAAGGTCGTTGCTCGGCCCGCTGCGAAGCCGGCGGTGCGGGCGAAGGCCGCTCCTGCGAAGAAGCCGGCCGCGAGCGCCGCCGCAAAGACCGCCGGTGCCGCCGCGAAGTCGACGGCGAAGAAGCCCGCCGCGAAGAAGAAGACGGCTGCCGCGACCAGATGAGCGTGTGGGCCGTTCTCGTCGCCGCCGGGCGAGGGGAGCGGCTCGGGGAAGATCGTCCGAAGGCGTTCGTGCGCCTCGGCGATCTGCCCATGCTCGCCGAGCCGCTGCGCCGGCTCGACCAGAGCGAGTGGGTCGACGCTGTCGTGGTCGTCGCCCCGCTGGCCTGGGAGGAGCCGGCGATCCTCCTTGCGGAAGAAATAGGCGCCTCGAAGGTCTCGGCCTGTGTGACCGGGGGCGCGAGCCGCACCGACTCGGTTCGCGCGGGCGTCGCCGAGGTCCCGGACGACGCGGCGGTGATCCTGGTGCACGACGCGGCGCGGCCGCTGCTACCCGACGCAGTTCTGGGTCGGTTGCTCGCCGCGCTCGGCGAGGGCTTCGACGGCGCCGTCCCGGGCTTGCCAGTGCTCGACACGGTGAAGCGCGTGCTCGACGGCGTCGTGCGCGAGACCGTCCCGCGCGACGAGCTCGTGACAGTGCAGACCCCGCAAGCATTCGTCGCGTCGGTGCTCCGTGAGGCGCTTCGGACAGTTCGTGCCAACGCCGCACAAGCAACGGATTGCGCCTCGCTCGTCGAGGCCGCCGGCGGCCGCATCAAGGTCGTAGAGGGCGACGAGCGGCTGCTGAAGGTGACAACGGGCGCCGATCTCGAGCGGGTCACCGGATGGCTGTAGAAGCGGTCGTCTTCGACGTCGGCGAGACGCTCGTCGACGAAACGGGGATGTGGGAGCGCGCAGCCGCCGTCGCCGGTGTCACCCCGTTCACGCTGATGGGCGTGCTCGGCGGTCTCGCCGCGACCGGCCGCCACCATGACGAGGCCTGGGACGTGCTCGAAGTCGAGCATCCCGCAGCGACGTGGGAGCCGAGCGACTTGTATCCCGATGCGCTCGCGTGCCTGCGGCGGCTGCAGGCGGCCGGGCTGCAGGTCGCGGCGGTCGGCAACACGCCGCGTGAGACCGAGGAGATGCTCAGGCCGCACGTGACCGTGCTCGGCTCGTCGGCCCGCTGGGGCATCGCCAAGCCCGCGCCCGAGTTCTTCGCGCGCGTGATCGAGCTCGTCGGGCTCGAGCCTGGGAAGATCGCCTACGTGGGCGACCGCGTGGACAACGACATCGGCCCGGCGCTCGCGGCCGGGCTGGTCGGCGTGCACATCAAGCGCGGGCCGTGGGGGCACCTGCACGAGCCGCCCGAGCAGGCGATCCGCATCCGCTCGCTCGACGAGCTGCCGGCGGCTCTTCCTAAAGCGGTGTTGGCGTGAGCTTCCGCGTCGGGATCGGTGTCGACGCGCACGCGCTCGCTGAGGGCGTTCCGCTCGTGCTCGGAGGTGTGACGTTCGACTACCCGCGCGGGCTCGCCGGTCACTCCGATGGCGACGTGCTCGCGCATGCGCTGATCGACGCGCTGCTCGGCGCGGCTGGGCTGGGGGACATCGGCTCGCTCTTTTCCTCCGGTGACGAGCGCTTCCGCGGCGCCGACAGCCTCGATCTCGTGCGCGAGGCCTACAGGCAGGTAACAGGCACTGGGTGGTCGCTCGTCAACGCGGACTGCGTGCTCGTCGGCGAGGAGCCGCGGATCGCACAGCACCGCAACGAGATGCGGCGACGGCTCTCCGATGCCGTCGGCGGCGGCGAGGTGAACGTCCGCGCGACGACGACCGACCACCTCGGGTTCACCGGCCGCGGCGAAGGTCTCGCGGCGCATGCCGTCGCCTTGCTGGAGCGTTGATGGAGGTCGTCCGCTATGCCGACCGGCCCGATCTGCGCGAGGTGCGGCAGGCGCAGCTGAACACCTTTCCCACGTACATGAATCACAACGCGATGGGCTGGAAGTATTGGGGGCGCCTGTACGACGAGTTTCCCGAGTTCCAGCTGGCGCTCCTCGACGACGGTGCGCTCGCAGCCGAGGTGCACGCGCTGCCGGTGCCGGTCGATCGCGACGACGTGCCGAGCGGCTGGGACGAGGCGTTCGAACGTGGGATGGAAGCAGGCGGCGGCAATGTGCTCTCGCTGCTCGCAATCAGCGTCGACCCCAAGCGTCGCGGCGGCGGCCTCGCGACAACGTTGCTCGGCGTCGCGCGCGCGGCGGCAGCCGCGCAGGGGCTCGAGTCGGTGATCGCACCGGTGCGCCCGACGCTCAAGCATCGCTACCCGCTGATCCCGATCGAGCAGTACATCGGCTGGCGCCGTGAGGACGGCACGCATTTCGACCCGTGGATCCGTGTGCACGAGCGCGCCGGTGGCGCGATCGTGCAGCCGGCCCCCGAGTCGATGCGGATCGAGGCGCCGGTCGCCGACTGGGAGTCGTGGCTCGAGTTTCGTCTTCCCGCCGACGGCACGTATGTGGTGCCCGAGATGCTCGCCCCGCTCGAGGTACGCGGCGGCGTCGGCGTGCACGTCGAGCCGAACGTCTGGCTGCGGCACTCCGTTCTTTCCTGAGCTGCGCCGTTCACCGACTTTTCACCACCGCTTGGCGGTGTTGTCACCCCTGACAGGCGGTTCCTGGGCCACATTTGAGGGGATGAGCTTCGAGATCCAGGCCCACCGCGGAAACGATCAGCTGACGCTGAGGCGCCTGCTCGCCGGCGCGCCGTCGTCGGTCGAGATCGATGTCGGTGTCGCAGCCGGCGAGGTCGTGATCGCACACGACGTCGATTTCGGCGATGCGTCCGGCCTGCTGCTCGATGCCGCGCTCGCGACACCAGGCGACACGATGGTCGTCGTCGAGGCGAAGTGCTTCCCGCCGTCGACTCCGTCGCCGAGCGAGTTCGTCGCGACCTTGAAGCCGTATCTTGCGCAGATCGCTCTCTGCTCGTTCGACGAGCGCGTGCTCGTCGAGGCACAGCGCCTGCAGCCGCGGCTCGAGACGACGTTCCTCTTCAACGAGCCGCTGCGCGTCGCGTCGGCCGCGCGCACACTCGGCCCACGTCGCGACGTGGTGACGCGAGAGCTGGTCGAGGGCGCACATGCGCTCGGCCTGCGCGTCGTGCCATGGACGGTCAACGACGTGCCGACGATGGCCGCGCTGATCGACTTCGGCGTCGACGGGCTCGTCACCGACGAGCCCGCACTGGCGCACGAAGTCGCCGCTTCGCGGCGCGAAGTCGCCGCGTAGCCCGCAACCTGGTTCAGGACCAGGTTCCGGGACTAGGCCGGAAGGAACGCGACGCCGTCGCGCAGCACCACGAGCCCGTCCCGCTGCAGGGAGACGAGCGCGTCGCCGTCACCGGGCTGTTCGCCGGCTGCCACTGCCCGTAGCGCGACAGCGCGCCGTTGCCGGAACGACCCTTCGAAGCGCGACTGCTTGCGGAGCGGCGCGTAGCGCGCACCGCGCGACGGGCACCCGGCCGCGAGCGGGCAGACGTCGCAGCGCGGGATTCGCGCCAGGCAGATCGTCGCCCCGAGATCGAAGAGCGCCTGCGTGCACGCGCTGTCGAACTGCTCGCCTGTGCGCTCCTGGATGCGGCGAACATTCGTGTCGACGGGCAGGACGTCGCGTCCGAACGCGAAGTTGCCGACGGCGCCCGCCGTGTACGGGCCGACCCCCGGCAGTTCGGTGAGGTCGTCTGGCCAGCCGTTCTCCGCGACGTGCTGGGCGGCGCGGTGCAGGCTGATCGCGCGGCGGTTGTAGCCGAGCCCCTGCCAGGCGAGGATCACCTCCGCGGGCGAGGCGGCGGCGAGCGCCTCAGCTGTCGGCCAGCGATCGAGCCAGGCGTGGTAGCGCGGGACGACGCGCTCGACCTGCGTCTGCTGAAGCATCACCTCACTGACGAGGATCGCATAGGGATCCGTCGTCTCTCGCCACGGGAGAGGGCGGGCGTTTTCGCTGTACCAGTCGAGGAGCGCTCGCTTCATCTCAGGCCGACCGGGAGAACGCCCGCAGAGCGGCCAGCAGGCCGCGCAGCTCGTGGCCGCGTGCGGTAAGCGTGTACTCGGTGCGGGGCGGCCGGCCCTCGACGGTCGAGCGCTCGAGGATGCCTGCGTCCTCGAGCTCGCTCAGGCGCGTGGTCAGCGTGGCCGGTGGGATCGCGCCGACCGCCTGCATGAACTCGTTGAAGCGAACGGCGCCGTCGTGCGAGGCCCAGATGATCGACACCGTCCAGCGTCCTTCGAGGAGGCCCGCCGCCTGGCGGACCTCCTCGGGAACCGGCCTGCAGCTACGGCAGCGCATGCGCGCTCGGCACCGGCTCGAGTGCGAGCGCCAGCACCTCGTCGAGCGTCATCACCGGATGGAACGACATCTCCGCGCGCACCTCGGCCGGCACGTCGTCGAGATCGCCGCGGTTGCGCTCCGGGATGATCACGTCGGTGAGCCCGGCGGCATGCGCTGCGAGCACCTTCTGCTTCAGGCCGCCGATCGGAAGCACGCGGCCCTGCAGCGTCACCTCGCCCGTCATGCCGACCGTGTGCTTGACCGGCCGCTGCGACAGAAGTGATGCGATCGCGGTCGTCATCGTGATGCCGGCGCTCGGGCCGTCCTTCGGAATCGCTCCTGCGGGGACGTGCACGTGGAACGAGCGGTCGTCGAACGCCTCCTCGTCGATCCCGAGCTGCTCGGCGTGCGAGCGGACGTAGGAGAGGGCGATGCGCGCCGACTCCTTCATCACGTCGCCGAGCTGGCCGGTCAGCACGAGCCCGTCCTTTCCCTTCATCGAGGTCGCCTCGATGAAGAGGACGTCGCCGCCCGTGCCGGTGACGGCGAGACCAGTCGCGACGCCGGGCACCGCGGTGCGCTCGGCCGACTCCTGGTAGAAGCGCTGACGCCCGAGGGCGTCGCGCACCAGGTCGAGGTCGACCGTCACCGGCGCCTCCGTCTTGCCGGAGACGATGCCCGTTGCGGTCTTCCGCAGCAGCTTCCCGAGCTCGCGCTCGAGCTGCCGCACGCCCGCCTCACGCGTGTACTCGGTCACGATCGACTCGAGCACCGGGTCGGCGATCGCCACCTCGCCCTCGCGCAACCCGTTGCGGTCGCGCTGGCGCGGCCACAGATAGCCGCGCGCGATCGAGACCTTCTCGTCCACGGTGTAGCCGTCGAAGCGGATCACTTCCATCCGGTCGAGGAGCGGGCCGGGAATCGTGTCCGCGACGTTCGCCGTCGCGATGAAGATCACCTGCGACAGGTCGAGCTCGACGTCCAGGTAGTGGTCGCGGAACGAATGGTTCTGCGCCGGGTCAAGCACCTCGAGCAGCGCTGCCGACGGGTCACCGCGCCAGTCGGCGCCGACCTTGTCGACCTCGTCGAGCAGGATCACCGGGTTCATCGTCTCGGCGTCGCGAAGCGCGCGCACGAGCCGGCCCGGCATCGAGCCGATGTAGGTGCGGCGGTGGCCGCGGATCTCCGCCTCGTCGCGCACGCCGCCGAGCGACATTCGAACGAACTCACGGTTCAGCGCGCGCGCGATCGACTCGCCGATCGACGTCTTCCCGGTCCCAGGCGGGCCGATCAGCGTCAGGATGGCGCCGGAGCGAGCGTCCTCTTCGATCCCGCGCTCCTCGCGCAGCTTGCGCACCGCGAGGTACTCGACGACGCGGTCCTTGACGTCGCCGAGGCCGGCATGGTCGGCATCGAGTACCTCGCGCGCTGCCACGGGGTCGAGGTGGTCCTCCGAGCGCTTGCCCCACGGCACGGCGAGCAGCCAGTCGAGGTAGCTGCGCACCATCTGCGACTCGCCCGTTTGGTCGCCCATGCGCTCGAGCCGTGCGACCTCACGCTCGGCCTGCGCGCGAACGTCGACGGGCATGTCGGCCTCGGCGATCTTCGTGCGGTAGTCGTCGGCTGCGGAGCCATCGTCCTCGCCGAGCTCCTTGCGGATCGAGTCCATCTGCCGCCGCAGGATGTATTCCCGCTGCTGCTTCTGCGCGCCGGACTCGACGTCGTCGCGGATGCGGCGGCGCACCTGGAGCTCCGCCAGGCGCTCGCGCTGCAGGCGGAGGGACAGCTCGAGCCGCTCGACGACGTCGATCGCCTCCAGCAGCTCGACCTTCTCGCCGAAGGTGATCTCGGGTGCGTACGCCGAGGTGTCGGCCAGTGGGCCGGCTCCGGAGATCGCACGGACGAAATCGTGGATGCGCGGATCGGCGTCGCGCAGGTCGAGGATCTCCTCGACGACGGCGCGGTACTCACGCTCGAGCTCGGCGGTCGCGACGCGCGAGGGCTCGTCGTCGGGCCGTTCCTCGACCTCGACGCGCAGGAGCCCGTCGGCGCCGGTGTGGGCTGCGCCCGCGACGCCGCGGTGCAGGCCGTTGAACGACACCGCGCTGCCACCGCCGGGCAGGCGCATGGTGCCCGCGACCTCGGCAACCGTGCCGACTCGGGCGTACTCGCCCTCGTGTACCGGCACGAGGAAGACGCGCTCGGCGTCGCCGACCTCGATCGTCAGCGTCACCGTCATGTTCGGGAAGACAACGCTGTCTTCCAGGGGGATCAGCAGCAAATTCGACAATTCGATCTCTCCTAGGTTCAATCGCTGAAGGTACTACAACGATTGAAGCTAGTGTGCCAGTTCTTAGCGGCCTGACGCGGAACTCCGGGCACTCACGGATGGCGGCTCAGACGCGGCGCAGCTCGCCTGGGGCGGGCTTGAACGTAGGCACCCGCTATGCCTGCGCCCGCCCCGAACGACCTGCTCGGTCTGAGCCATCCCCGCACGCACCCCAAATCCACATCATGCCTCTAGCCGCCAGAAGAAATCGGCGCCGCTCGGGATCGGCACCGCTCGCCGCCCCAGCTCCGTGCGCACCTCGGCCTCGGGGCGCTGCAGGACCGCCAGCACCTCCGCCGTCGCGAGCGGCTCGCCTGCCCACGCGAGGAGCTCCTCGACCGACTCGGGCTTCGGCCGCCGCTCGAGCTCGTGCGCGAGGTTCGCAAGCACGACCTCGTAGGCCTCGATCGGGTTGAAGCCGGGGACGGCGGCGCGCCCGCCGCCGTGCGAGAGCTCGTAGCTCGGAGCCGTGTACCGCCGCTCGCCGTGCGGCCCGCCGAGCTTGTGGTCGAGCGCGCGGGCGGCGGGGGAAGGAGTTCGGGCGGCGCGCGCGTCGTCCTCGAGTGCGGCCCTTGCAGCATCGCCCGTGCACCACTCGGCGAGCGCGGCCGGCTCGAGGCCGGCATCTCGAGCGGCTGCGGCGATCAGCGCCGGGTCGTCGAGCAGCCCACTGTTCATCCGCCGCACGCGCAGCCGCCGCAGCAGCCGGTCGGCGTGTGCGGGCGCGTGCACGCGCGCAGCGACGACGGCCAGGCACGCGGGCTCTGACGACGACACCTGCGGATACGGCGCCGGGTCGATTGGCATCCCGTAGATGCGCTGCAGGTTGGGCGCGCCGGCGGCGAGCTTTTCGGCCTCGCCCGGCTCTCGCGTCAGCACGATCAGTTTCGTCTGCCACGCGAGCTGGTCGCCGTAGAGCCAGCGCAGCCGCATGCGTATCGGCTCCGCCGAGAACGCGAATGGGCACGCAGGGTCGGTGAAGTGGGTGATCTCGACCGGCAAGCCGCCGAGCTTAGCCGCGTCGATCGACGTAAGAAGCCGCCGCCGGCCGTCACTTAGACGATCGCTGCCTCGGTCTGCGGGTCGAAGAAGTGGATCCGTTCGAGGTCGAGCGAGACAGTCATCACGCCGCCCGCTGCCGCCTGTGTGCGCGGGTCGAGCCGCCCGATCAGCTGATGCGCGCTCGAGAGCTGGTCGCGGCCGGAGACGTCGTCGGCGTCGCCGGTGAACGTGGAGACATCCTCGGTCTGCACCGCACCGCCCACCGGTTCGAAGTGCGCGATCACCTCCGAGCCCATCGACTGTGCAAGCGAGATCTTTGCCTCGAACAGGTGGCGGCCCTCGGTCGACGCCTCGTGCGCGGCGTCGGCGAACGCCTCGGGCCGCATGCCGACGAGCAACTCGCGACCCTCGTAGGCCTGGAGGTCAGGCGCGCTCTCGCGCAGCGGTAGCTCGAGCCCGCCCGCGGTGACGCTGCGCCCGGTCAGCTTGCCGCGAACGATGTTCATCGCCGGCGAGCCGATGAAGCCGGCGACGAAGAGGTTGCGCGGACGGTCGTAGAGCGTGTTCGGCGTGTCGAGCTGCTCGATCCGGCCGTCGCGCATCAGCGCGACGCGGTCGCCCATCGTCATCGCCTCGGACTGGTCGTGCGTGACGTAGAGCGTCGTCGTCTTCAGCTCCTGGTGCAGCCGCGCGATGTACGCGCGCATCTCGACCCGCAGCTTCGCATCGAGGTTCGAGAGCGGCTCGTCCATCAGGAACGCCGACGGCTTCCGGACGATTGCGCGCCCCATCGCGACTCGCTGGCGCTGCCCGCCCGAGAGCTGGCGCGGTTTGCGCTCCAAAAGGTCGCCGATGCCGAGCATGTCGGCCGCGAACTTGACGCGGCTCGCTGCTTCGTCCTTCGGCACCTTCGCGAGGCGCAGCGGAAAGCCCATGTTCTTGCCGACGCTCATGTGCGGGTAGAGCGCGTAGTTCTGGAAGACCATCGCGACGTTGCGGCTGCGCGCCGGCACGTCGTTGACGACTCGGTCGCCGATGCTGATTGTGCCGCCGCTCATCTCCTCGAGCCCGGCGACCATCCGCATCATCGTCGTCTTGCCCGAGCCGGACGGCCCAACGAGGACCATGAACTCTCCGTCGCCGACCTCCATCGTCACGCCGTCGACGGCAACCGTGCCGTCCTCGAAGCGCTTCGTGACGTCGGCGAACGCGATCTCGGCCATCTGGCTCCTCCGTGGAAGATCGACCCTTGACGGGGTCGAGTCGTTGTGTGAGATTGCAGGGGCTACTGTAATCGTTCTCAGTAACCGTTTACACCCCTTTGGGCGAATCTCTCGAAGAAGCAGTCTCCCCGACGCTCGCCGAAGTGGCTCGGCTGGCGAACGTCTCCGTGGCCTCGGCCTCGCGGGCGCTGAACGGGATCGGCACGCGCCCCGAGACGCTGTCGCAGGTGCTCGCCGCCGCCGAGCGCGTCGGGTACGTCCCGAACGCCTCCGCCCGCTCGCTGCGCTCCAAGCGCACGGGCCAGATCGCGTTCGCGATGCCCGACGTCTCGAACCCGGTCTACGCCTCGATGGTGCGGACGATCCAGACGGTCGCCCACGAGCACGGCTGGCGCCTCGTGCTCCACTCGACAGGAGCGGACGCCGACGAGGAGCTCGGCATCCTGCGCGACCTGCGGCGCCGGTTCGTCGACGGGCTGATCCTCGTCCCGCTCAACGTCACGGACGCCCACCTCGTCGAGCTCGCCCGGGCCGCCGCCCCGGTCGTCGTGATCGGGAGCATCCCCAAAGACGTCCAGGTCGACACGGTCGGCACCGACTCGCGGCGCGGCGCGGCGCTCGCCGTCAAGCACCTGCACGGCCTCGGCTGCAGGCGCATCGGTCTCGTCAACGGCCCCGTGAAGACGACGCCGGGCCACGCGCGGCGCCTCGGCTACCTGGACGGGCTGCGGGCAGCGAAGGTGAAGCGGGATGATCGGCTGTGCGAGACCGCTCGGGAGTTCGCGGTCGACGCCGGGCGGGACGCGACGCGGCGGCTCCTCGAGCGGACGCGGCCCGACGGTCTGCTCTGTGCGAACGACCTGCTCGCCGCCGGCGCGATCGGCGCCCTGCGCGCCGCGGGCCTCGAGATTCCGTCCGATTGCGCGGTGGTCGGCATGGACAACAGCGAGCTCGCCGAGATCACCTGGCCGCCGCTGACGAGTGTCGACCTGGGCTCGAAGGAGCGCGCGCGGCGCGCCGTCGAGCTCCTGCTCGACCGGATCGAGCGCCCGGCGCGCGCGGCGGAGCGCGTCCACGTCGAGGCCGAACTGTGGGTACGTGCGTCATCCATGGAGCCCGCCGCATGAGCTCGTTCGCGTTCAAGCGCCGCCGTGGGCGCGCCGCGGCGAGGCTCTCGGCGCCCGAGACGTTCCTGCTGCTGATCCCCGCGTTGATCCCGATCGTCGCGCTCAGCCTGATCCCCCTCGTGCGCGGTATCTACCTCGGCTTCACCGATGCGCACGCCGGCTTCAAGATCACGACACACTGGGCCGGCCTCGCCAACTTCCACCGTCTGATCCACGACAGCTTCTTCGTCAACTCGTTCAAGATCGGCTTCATCTGGGCGATCAGCGTCACGGTGCTCCAGTTCGCGCTGGCGCTCGGCCTCGCACTCCTCCTGAACACGAACCTGCGCGGACGTTGGATCGCCCGGTCACTCGCGCTCGTTCCATGGGCAATGCCGCCCGTCGTCGTCGCGATCATGTGGAAGCTCTTCTACCAACCGCAGGCCGGACTGTTGAACGAAGCGCTGCGGCGCGGGCACCTGCCGGGCCAGCACATCGATTGGCTCTCCAACTTCAAGTGGGCGCTACCCGCAGTGATCATCGTCGGCGTCTGGGCCGGGATGCCGCAGACGACGGTCGCGCTGCTTGCCGGGCTGCAGGGGATTGCGGGCGAGTTGCACGAGGCGGCGGCCGTCGACGGCGCGACGACGCTGCGGCGCTTCATCCACATCACGCTCCCGCAGCTTCGCCCGGTGATTCTCGCGATCACGTCGATCGACTTCATCTGGACCTTCAACTCGTTCGGCCTCGTCTACGTCCTGACCGAAGGCGGCCCGGGGACGAAGACGCAGTTACCGATGCTCTTCGCCTACAACTCCGCATTCAAGTACGGCGAGTTCGGCTATGCATCTGCTCTCGGCGACGCGATGGTCGTCGTGATCGCGGTCGTGCTGTCGGTCTACATGTTCGGCCGGCTGAAGGAGGCCGTTCGGTGATCACGAGCCACCATCCAAAGTGGGTGAAGGCGGCTCAGTACGTCGCGCTGCTCGGCTACATGACCTTCCTCGCGATTCCGTTGCTGTGGCTCCTCACCTCGAGCTTCAAGGACCCGCGCGAGCTCGTCCTGCTCCATCCGACGCTGATCCCGAAGCATCCGACGCTCGCCAACTACACGGCTGCGCTCCACGACGCCGACATCGTCCACTCGGGCCTGAACAGCCTCAAGGTTGCCGTGGTCACGGCGATCTTGACGACGCTCGTCGGGCTCCCGGCTGCCTACGTCCTTGCACGAACGCGGGGGCTGATCTCGAAGCTCGGGCTCGGCTACATCCTCGTCAGCCAGATGTTCCCGCTGATCCTGATCATCATCCCGCTCTTTCTCGTCCTGCGCGACCTGCACCTCACCAACACGCACTCGGGGTTGATCCTCGTCTATCTCGTCTGGTCGCTGCCCTTCATCCTCTGGATGCTCCAGAGCTACATCCGCAACATTCCGCGGGACCTCGAAGAGGCCGCCGCGGTCGACGGTGCACGTCGGATTCAGATCGTGATCCGCGTGATCGCACCGCTGCTCGCGCCGGGAGTCGTCGTCACGTTGCTCTTCGCCTTCATCTCTGCCTGGAACGAGTTCTTCTTCGCACTCGTGCTCCTGCAGAGCCCGGGGCTCGTGACGCTTCCGGTCAAGCTGGCCCAGTTCGTCGGAATCGAAGGAGTGATCAGGCTTGGCCCGCTCGCGGCAGCCTCGCTGCTCGCGACGATCCCGAGCCTTCTGTTCTTCTCGGTCATGCAGCGCTGGCTGACCAGCGGCCTCCTCTCCGGAGCCGTCAAGGGCTGATAGTCAACCATCTCGCCATGCGCTGTCGAAGCAGTCACCAGTCATCCCCCCAGGGATCCCAAAGAAAGGGGTTGGATCGAATGAAGAGGTACCTGAGCGCTGCAGCCGCGGTACTCGCATGTGCGGTGCTCGTCGTCGCTGCGGCTTCCGCATCGCCGAAGAAGCACAGCGCAGTCACGATCAACTTCATGACCTACGTGTGGCAGCCGACCACGGTCGCAGCGACGAAGCAGATCGTCGCGGCCTGGAACGCGTCGCATTCGGACATCAAGGTGAACGAGATCCAGATCGACCCGAACACGGTGCATGACTACATCGTCACCAACTTCGCTGGCGGTACCGCACCGGACATCATCCACGACGAGGCCGCGGACATCGCCGGCTTCACCCAGCAGGGCTACATCGCGAACATTCGCAGCCTGATTCCCCCGGCACTCAAGTCGAGTATCTCGCAGCGCGTGTGGGACTCGGTCACGTTTGGCCGGAAGATCACGGCGGTGCCGACGCTGCTGCAGACGTACAACGTCTTCGCCAACGTCGATGCCCTGAAGGCGGCAGGCGTCAAGCTGCCGACGACGGCGAGCCCGTGGACATGGACACAGTTCCGCGCCGCGGCGAAGAAGCTGACCGGCAACGGCAAGTTCGGCGTCGGTTGGGGGCTCAGGTCGCCGACCTCGGTGTCGATGAGCATGGCGCTGAACTGGGGCGGCACGTTCTTCTACTTCGACAAGGGCACCGGCAAGTGGGTCGTCAAGGTGACGGGCGCCGAGTCGAAATACCTGACGACGGTGCACGACATGATCTGGCAGGACGGCAGCGTCGATCCGGCGGCCGTCGGCTCGAGCGGTGGCGGCGTGCTCCCCGGGTTCTTCGCCGGCAAGTATGCGATGACGATCCAGGGCAACTACGCGGCCCAGCAGATGATCCAGCAGGCCCCCGCGGGGTTCCACTGGGCGCTCCTGCCGCTGCTCAAGGGGACGTCGCAGGATCAGATGGCTGATCCGCAGACGTTCTCGATCACCTCGCAGAGTTCACACAAGAAGGAGGCGATGCAATTCCTCGCCTACCTCGCGAATGCACAGAACATGCAGAAGCTCGCCGCGGGCGACTGGCTGATTCCGTCGAACCCGTCGGCCGGCAGCAAGCTCGTGCGCTCGACCAAGCACTACGGAAGCTGGAAGGTCGCGATCTCGTCGCTGCCGGCCCTGCGCCAGCATCCCCTGAACCAGCTCGTGAACTATCCGCGCTTCAAGAGCCAGATCGCGACACCGGCTCTGCAGTCGTACTTCCAGAACAAGTCGAGCCTGTCCGACCTCTCCACCGCACTCTCGACAGGTTGGTCGACGGTCAACACGCACTGAAGACATGATTCAACCCCCGCCGCCGGTCTCGCCACCGGCGGCGGGGGATCCATCTGACGAGGAGATCGAGTGACGGAGAAACTGCTCATCGACGCCGCCGTCGGTACGCTCGCCGGCGCAGCTGTCGGCGACGCTCTCGGAGGGGCGACCGAGGGCTGGGAAGCCCTGGAGATCGCCGACCATTTCAACGGGCTGGTCGAGGGGATCGTTCCCTCGATTCGCATGACGAAGGGGATCGAGAAGCCCTTCTCGCCGTTCCACAAGGGCGACGGCCACATCACCGACGACACGCTGATGACGCGCGCGCTCGTCAAGGTCTACACCGCCAAGCGCGACCACCTCGACGCGTACGACATCGAGTCGAGACTGGTGCCGCAGCTGATCGAGGACAAGGTCTGGATCCCCGAGTTCGACCGCGAGGATCTGCTCTACCACCGTCTCTTCCTCGCGGAGAAGTGGCTCGTCGCGAAGTTGAAGTACGGCCACGCCGATCCGCGCGAAGGCGGGATCGGGAACATCGTCAATTGCGGCGCCGCGATGTACATCGCGCCGGTCGGCCTGGCGAACGCCGGCGATCCCGACGGCGCCTACCGCGAGGCCGTCGAGGTCTCGGGGGCTCATCAGTCGAGCTACGGCCGGGAAGCGGCGGCTGTGCTCGCTGCTGGGATCGCCGAGGCCGTGCGCCCGGAGGCGACGGTCACGAGCGTCATCGAAACCTGCCTGCGCCTGGCCCACGACGGGACCCGCGCGGCGATCGACGCCGTTGCGGTCGCCGCATCGCGGCTCGACGGCTGGCGCGATGGCGGCCTCTCGCGGCTGCGCGATGCATTCGCGCCGTTCGACTCGGTTGGTGTCCCCTATGCACAGCCGGGGCTCGGCGCGCGCATCCCGAGCCGGCTGCACAGCATCGAAGAGCTGCCGCTCGCACTCGGATTCCTCGTCGCGACCGGCGGCGACTTCGCCGAGACGGTGCTCGGCGGTGTCAACTACGGCCGCGACTCCGACTCGATCGCCTCGATGGGCGGCGCGTTTGCAGGCGCTCTCGGCGGGGTCGCTGCGCTGCGCGGCGACTGGGTCGAGCAGGTCGGCGCGGCCAGCCGGTACGACGTGGAGGAGCAGGGACGCGAGATGGCCGAGGTCGCAGTCGAGATCCTGCGTCTCGACAACGAGCGGCACGGGCGGCGGCTCGAGGCGATGGGCGGGCTGACGGCCGAGGTGCAGGTTCACGCGTGAGGGTGACGTGGATCCAGCCCGAGGATCTGATCGGGCACGAGTTGCGCCAGGCGCGCGAGGAGGGCAAGGACGTCGACGCGGTCGAGGCGCGCTGGCTTGCGGCCGGCGGTGCTCCCGCGCCTGCGCGCGGCGCCTCGCCGGAGGCGGTCCCGCCGCAGCTCGGCGCACACGCGTTGGCGTTGCTCGACGAACTGGCGGCGCTCGAACGACCGCGTGCCGCGGCAGAGCCGGACGACCTCGACGCGATCGTCGCGGCGGCGCCGGGCGCTCCTGCGCTCGAACCGGTACCCGGCGTTACCGACCGCATCCGCGGCGCCTGGCTGGGCCGGGCGGTCGGCTGCCTGCTCGGCAAGCCCGTCGAGAGCATCTCGCGCGATGGGATTCGCGCGATCGCAGTCGGCACCGGCAACTGGCCGGTCGCCGGCTACTTCACCGCTGAGGGCTTGAGCCCCGAGATCAGCGAGCGCTGGCCGTGGAACAAGGCGAGCAGATCGACGAGCCTCGTCGAAAACATCGACGGGATGCCCGAGGACGACGACCTCAACTTCACGATGCTCGCAGTCGCGTTGCTCGAGCGAAACGGCGCAGCCTTCTCGAGTCTCGACGTCGCGAAGATCTGGCTCGACCTTCTGCCGCCGGGACGGATCTTCACTGCAGAGCGCGTCGCGATGCGGAACCTGCTGCTCGGCAAGCTGCCGCCCGAGACCGCGTCCCATCACAATCCGTTCCGCGAGTGGGTGGGAGCACGGCTGCGCGTCGACGCGTTCGGCTGGGCCTCGCCGGGCGACCCCGAGCGGGCCGCGCGGCTGGCGTGGGAGGACGCCCGGGTCAGCCACACGGCAAACGGCACGTACGCGGCGATGTTCATGGCGGCCGCCCACGCGGCGACGCTGGCCGACGTGAGTGCGGCTGCTGCGGCGGAGAGCGGGCTCGGCGTCATCCCGGCCGGGAGCCGGCTCGCCGAGGCGATCCGCTTCGCGCGCGAGCAGGCGACGAGCGCCGCCGGCTGGGAGGACGTCGTCGACGCGCTCTACGGCCGCTACGGCTCGCTGCATTGGGTGCACGCGATCAACAACACCGCACTGGTAGCAGCGGCGATGTTCCGGTTCACGTCGTTCGACGACGCGATCTGCGGCGTCGTCGCCGGCGGGTGGGACACGGATACGAACGGCGCCGCGATCGGCTCGGTGTTCGGCGCCCTGTCGGGGCATGAAGGGATCGCAGCGCGCTGGAGCGCTCCGTTGCACGACACCGTCGCGAGCTCCTTGCCGAGCTTCGACAAGAGCTCGATCGACGACCTTGCGCGCCGCTCGCTCGCGGTCGCCGGCGCAGCCGCGCGCGCGTGAGCATGGCGCCGGAAGCTCCGCGCGATCCGTGGTCGCCGCGGCCGATCGACGGTCCGACCGCGGTCGCGTTCGGTGCCGAGCTCGACGGTGCGAAGATCCTGGCGGCACCCGACGACCCGGCCGAGTGGCCGCGCTGGCGCGAGCAGCTCGTCGCGTGGCGCGCGGATGCACTCGAGCGCACCGGTCACACGGGCGCGCTTTACCAGCGACCTGAGTTCGCGTGGACGCAGGACTGCTTTTCGGTTGCCCTCTTCTGGCTGTGGGACGACCTGCTCTACGACTTCGTCCAGAAGCGGTTCACGCCGGAGCGCGTGCTCGATGAGGCACTGGGCTACGGCGGCTTCGACGGAATCGTGCTCTGGCACGCCTACCCGGTGATCGGGATCGACGACCGCAACCAGTTCGACTGGTACCGGGACGTGCCCGGCATCCGCGAGCTTGTCGCGACGCTGAAAGGGCACGGCGTGCGCGTGTTCGTCGACTACAACCCCTGGGACATCGGTACCAGGCGGGAGGACGTCAACGACGCTCAGGCGGTCGCCTCGATCGTGCGGTGGCTGGACGTCGACGGTGTCTTCCTCGACACGATGAAGGAGGCGCCGCAAGAGCTGCGCGCGGCGATCGACGCGGTGCGCCCCGGCGTCGCGTTCGAGGGTGAGTCGACGCTGCCGCTCGCGCGTGTCGATGACCATCACCTTTCGTGGGCGCAGTGGTTCGCCGACAGCGACGTACCGGGCGTCATCCGTGCGCGCTGGTTCGAGCAGCGGCACATGCTGCATCACACCCGCAGGTGGAACCGCGACCACGTCGACGAGTTGCAGTCGAGCTGGCTGAACGGCGTCGGCATGCTCGTGTGGGACGTCGTCTTCGGCGTGTGGGTGGGCTGGAACGAGCACGATCGGGGACTGCTGCGCACGATGGTCGACGTCCAGCGGCGAAACGCTGCGCTGCTCTCTCGCGGCGAGTGGACGCCGCTCGCAGGGCGCAGCGACCGGCTTGAGGTCGTAGGCTCGCGCTGGCGCGACCATGACGGCGAGCTGTGGGCGCTCGTGAACCGCAGCTCCGAGCCCTTCGCAGGCACCGTTGATCTCGACGGGCGCCGTGTCGACGTGAGACTGCCGCAGCATGGTGTGCTTGCGATCGAGCCCGACGGCAGCGTCAGCGTCTCGCCGGACGGCCTCTCGTCCGAGTTTCTCGCGCGCGAGACGGTGCGCATCGAACCGCGGGCCGCGCTCGCCGGGAGTCTCCCCGACGGGATGGTCGAAGGGCCACCGCCGACACCGCAGACGGCCGTCTTCCGCAGGCGCGAGACCGGCACGTACGGTGAGGCGCCGTATGTCGAGGAGTGGAAGCCTTTACCGCCGCGCCTGCACGATCTCGTCGAGGTCGAACGGCCTGCGCGGGGCCGGAGCTTCGCGATCGGCGTGCGCGAGGTCGAGACGGTGGAAGGCGCGCCGTTGACCGGCGTCACGCTGGATGAGGCGCGCGCCTATGCGCGCTCGGTCGGTGCGCGCCTGCCGACCGAGGACGAGTGGCAGTTGGCGGCCGCGGCCGGCCTGCTCGAGCGCGCCGAGCCGCTCGTCTGGAACTGGACCGAGAGCGAGCACCGCGACGGCCGCACGCGCTTCGCGATCCTCAAGGGTGGCTCCCACGTCGAGCTCACCGGCTCGGATTGGTATGCCGACGGTGGCGAGCAGCCGCCCGAGCGCTCGTTGAAGCTGCTTCTCGTGGGCGGCGACCTGCAGCGCTCGCCGGCGATCGGCTTCCGCGTCGCGGTCGACCTGCCATGAGCGAACCCGCGCCTCTTGCTGGCATTCGCGTCGTCGAAGCGGCGACGCTCTTCGCCGCGCCGCTCGCGACGATGCTGCTCGGCGACTTCGGCGCCGACGTCGTCAAGATCGAGCACCCGGCGAAGCCGGATCCAGCGCGCGGTCACGGCGCGAGCAAAGACGGTGTCGGTCTCTGGTTCAAGACGCTGTCACGCAACAAGCGCCTGATCACGCTCAGCCTCTCGACACCCGGAGGACGTGACGCGTTCCTGCGACTCGTCGAGTGCGCCGACGTCGTGGTCGAGAACTTCCGGCCCGGCACGCTCGAGCGGTGGCGACTCGGGCCAGACGAGCTCTTCGCTGTCAACCCGGAGATCGTCGTCGCGCGCATCACCGGGTTCGGGCAAACAGGGCCATACGCCTCGCGCCCGGGCTTCGGGACGCTCGCCGAGGCAATGAGCGGCTTCGCCGCGCTGAACGGCGAGCCCGACGGACCGCCGCTGCTGCCGCCGCTCGCTCTCGCCGACGGCGTGACGGCGTTTGCGGCCGCGTTTGCGATCCTCGCGGCGCTGCGCGCGCGCGAGACGACCGGCAACGGCCAGGTGGTCGACCTCTCGCTGATCGAGCCGCTGATGACGTTGCTCGGCCCGCAGCTCGCCCAGTACGACCTGCTCGGAGAGCTGCAGCCGCGCACCGGCAACCGTTCCAGCCACAACGCGCCGCGCAACGTCTACCGGACGGCCGACGATCGCTGGGTCGCGGTCTCTGCGAGCGCGACGAGCATCGCCGAGCGCGTCATGCGTCTCGTCGGGCGTGCAGCCCTCGCCGACGAGCCGTGGTTTGCGACGGGAACGGGGCGTGCTGCTCATGTCGACGAGATCGACGCGGCCGTCGCCACGTGGATCGCCGCCCGCTCGCGCGCCGAGGTAATCGAGGCATTCGAGCGAGCAGAGGCGGCGATCGCGCCCGTCTACGACGCGAGCGACGTGGCCGCCGATCCACAGCTGCAGGCGATCGGCGCAATCAAAGCGGTGCCCGACGATGAGCTCGGCCGAGTATTGATGACGAACGTCGTCGCACGGCTCTCGGCGACGCCCGCTGCGATCCGCTGGACGGGGCGCGCGCATGGCGCCGACACCGCCGAGGTGCTCGCCGAGATCGGGATCGACGCAGCGGAGCTCGCCCGGCTGCGCGAGGATGGCGCTGCATGACTGAGCTGCCGCCGCTGACGTGGCTCTACGTTCCGGCCGACCGCCCCGACCGCGTGCGCAAGGCGCTCGCCTCCGGCGCGCACGCGGTAATCGTCGATCTCGAGGACGCGGTCGCGGCCGCTGCGAAGGTCGGCGCGCGCGACGGTCTTGCTGCGCTGTTTGACACCGCACCGTCGCTGCCCGTGCACATTCGTGTCAACGCCTACGACTCGCCCTGGGGCAAGGCCGACCTCGAAGCCGCCGCCCAGTTGCCGGTGCACGCCGTGACGCTTCCAAAGACGCAGTCGACGACCGAGGCGGAGGCGGCTGCGCGGGCGCTCGACGGCCGCCTGCGGTTGCACTGCCTGATCGAGACCGCGCTCGGTGTCGAGCGGGCCTACGAGATCGCCTCTGACCATCACGTCAGCGGGATCTCACTCGGTGAAGCCGACCTGCGCGGCCAGACGGGCGCCGGCGAGGCGGGGCTCGACTGGGCGCGGGCGCGTGTCGTCAACGCGGCCGCCGCCGCCGGGCTGCCTCGTCCGCCGCAGTCGGTGTACACGAGCGTCGCGGATCTCGCGGGCCTTGCCGCATCGTGTGCGCATGGGCGCGAACTCGGGTTCCTCGGGCGCACGGCAATTCATCCGGACCAGCTGCCGGTGATCGAGCAGGCATACCTGCCGAGTGTGACCGAGGTGTCTGCCGCCCGTGCGATCGTCGAGGCATTCGCGGCGCACGAGGAGGGCGCGTTCGCGATCGACGATGCGTTCGTCGATGCGGCGATTGTCGTCTCGGCCGAGACAACAGTCAGGCTCGCCGAGCGGTACGGCACCCGCAGCGCGTGAAGTCGCTGCTGCTCGTGCACGGCTCGGGCAGCGGGCCGTGGGCCTTCGACGGGTGGGCAGAGAGCTTTCCCGGCATCGAGGTTGCGACAGTCGACCTGCAGGCTGGCCTCGACCTCGCGCACGCAACGATCGCCGACTACGCAGCCGCGGTCGAGCGCGCCGCGGCGCCGCTGCTGCGTCCACTCGCGATCTGCGCCTGGAGCCTCGGCGGGCTCGTGGCGATGGTTGCCGCGGAGCGCGTCCGCCCCGAGGCGCTCGTCCTGCTCGAGACGAGCCCGCCGCTCGAAGTGCAGGGGCTGCGGGCCGTCGATCCGCAGCCCGGCACGTTCGAGGCCGGCTGGGCGTCGCCGCCGGGCCTGCGGCGCCGGCCGGAGTCGTTGCTTGCAATGGGACAGCGCGACCGCGGCGTCTCCGTGCCAGCGCTGCCCGTGGGGACGCGAACGCTCATCGTCTTCGGCGATGCCTTCCGCCACGACCGCGGGCCGGCGCTCGCAGAGCGCTACGGCGCCGAGCAGCTCGCCGCGGGCGCCGCGACGCACTGGGACATGGTGCTCGACGTGTCGCTCCGACAGCGTGTCGCCGACTGGCTCGACCGATGTGCCTGAACTCGCCTGATGAGCGAGATTTCTAGTGCGTATCGACCTCGGGCTCGTGATGTTGTAGTCGCCACGCGGCGACGCCGACACCGAACAGCGCGACCTCGACGAGTGTGATCGCGAAACGGTTCAACAACGTCACACCGAGGGCCGGGCCCGCGCTCGTGACGGCGAGCAGCAGCCCGTACATCGACGCCTCGCGCGCGCCGAGCCCGGACGGCGCGAAGACCGCGAGCACCGCGACGATCGCGCCGACGGCCGACACGCCGCCGAGGAACGCGATGGTCGACACGGCCGGCGAAGCACCCAGGCTCAGGAGCATGAACCACACCGCAAAGCCTGCGATCAGCCACGTGCCGCAGTAGAAGAGCAGCAGGCCCAGCATCACCGGAAACGGCACCGGCTCGACGACGTGCGTTCCGAACGGCTTCAAGAGCTTGCGGGTGATCGGCCTGAAGATGCGCGGGTGGAGCAGCGAGGAGAGCAGCACGGCGAACGCGATCAGCGCCCAGAGCGGCGCGTGCGCCTCGCGGACCCAGGCCAGGCTGATCGTGAACACGATCACGCCCGAGATCGCCGAGAGCGCAGCCTCGACGAACACCGACGCAAGGACGGTCGGGGTATCGGTGACGTTCGCCGTCCGCCGCAGCGCGACCGCGCGGGCGGCCGGCGTCCAGACGCCCCCGGGCAGGTATTTCGCGAGCATCGAGACCATTTCGGACTGGAGTGCGACGCGGTAGGAGATGTCGATGCCCCAGACGGCGAGCAAGCGCATCCAGCCGAGGATGAAGACGAGGTAGTACGCGGCGACGGTCGCGAACGACAGGGCGACGTAGCCGAGACGCGCATGCTGCAGGCGCGGCCAGGCATCCGACCACTCACTGCGCACAGCCCAGGCGCAGAACGCGAGTGTCGCGAGCACGAGTGCCAGCTGCAGTCCCTTGCGCAGGCGTGGGCGCTGCTCGAGGTATCGCGCGGCCGAGCGGGCCCGGCGGATGATCCCTTCGGCGCGGGTCGGCGTCGGGGCGGTGGCAGACTCGTCCATTCCCCGAGTTTGCCGGAAGTGTTCGACCGTGTGTAGGCTTGCTTACGCGGCGTAACTAGAGTCTCGGCGTGGACGAGGCCCGTCAGCACTACAACATCACGCTCGGCATCCTTGCGCTGGCCGGGCTCGCCTACGCGCTTCAGCAGACGATGATCATCCCGGCGCTGCCGGTGCTGCAGCGGGACTTCCACACGACGACCGCCTGGGCCACCTGGCTCTTCACGGGATTCCTCCTCGTTTCCGCCGTGGCGACGCCCGTGCTCGGGAAGCTTGGGGACCAGTACGGCAAGGAGCGGTTCCTGCTGATCAGCCTGGCCGTCTTCTTCGTCGGCTGCGTGGCCGCGATTTTCGCGTGGAACATCTGGTCCCTGATCGTCTTCCGCGGCATCCAGGGCTTCGGCGGCGCTGTCTTCCCGCTCTCCTTTGCGATCATCAACGACGAGTTTCCCCGCGAGAAGGTCGGTGCGGGCGTCGGCATGATCTCCGCCATCCTCGGCGTCGGCGGCGGCCTCGGCCTCGTGCTCTCCGGCCTGCTGACCGACCACGCGTCGTGGCGCTGGCTCTTCGTCGTCGGGGCGATCGCCGTCGGGCTCGCAGTCGTTCTGACCTGGCGCTTCGTCCCCGAGTCGCCCGTGAAGACGCCGTCCCGGCTCGACCCGGCAGGGGTGTTGCTGCTGTCGGGTCTGCTCGTCGCGCTGCTGCTCGGCCTCACAGAAGGGCCGACGTGGGGGTGGGGGTCGGCGCGTGTGATCGGCCTCTTCGCGGCGTCTGCCGTCCTCTTCGGAGGCTGGGTGCTCGCGGAGCTGCGGGTGCCCGAGCCGATGATCGACATGCGCATGCTGGTGCAGCGCACCGTGCTCTTCACGAACCTCACGGCTGTCTTCACCGGCTTTGCGATGTTCGGCGCGTTCGTGCTTCTGCCAAGCCTGATGCAGACGCATCGCGGTGGCAGCACGAACTACGGCTTCGGGCTCTCCTCGACGATGACCGGCGTCTACCTCTTGCCGGGCGGCCTGCTCGGTTTCGTCGCCGGGCCGCTCGCCGGCCGGCTCGGCACGCGCTACGGCTCGCGCCTGCCGCTCGTGGTCGGCATGCTCCTCACCGCCGTCGGCATCGCCGGGCTCGCGGTCGCCCATTCGCACCCGTGGCAGATCTCGATCTCGATGGTCGGCATCGGCATCGGCGTGCCGTTCGCCTTTGCCGCAATGGCGAAGCTGATCGTCGACGCCGTGCGCCCCACCGAGACCGGCGTGGCGACGGGAATGAACACGGTCATGCGCACGGTCGGCAGCGTGATCGGCGGTCAGGTCGGCGCGGCGATCGTCAGCGCCGACACGATCAGCGGCACCCACGTGCCTGCCGAGTCGGCGTTTGTCGCCGCGTTCTGGGTCTGCGCCGTCGTGGCGCTGGTCGGCGCGGTG
>JBBQQI010000013.1:0-37339 GCA_038216085.1 Gaiellales bacterium
CATGGGCCCAACCCTAGACTTCGCGGGGATGGCTACGCGGACGTTTCGCGGCCCTCTTCTTCGCGCGAACCTCGACGTGTCCCTTTCGACCAGGTGTGGATGTTTTGTCCCACCTGCATGTGTCAGACACGAGTCTGACGCGAGTCAGACTCAGTGGGTGAACCTTCGAGCATGATCCGACCGACGTGAACGAGCGCGCACCGCATACGAACCGGCTCTCCGCGGAGACCTCGCCCTACCTCCTGCAGCACGCGGCTAACCCGGTCGACTGGCATCCGTGGGGCGCCGAGGCGCTCGCCCGCGCACGCGGCGAGGACAAGCCGATCATGCTCTCGATCGGCTACGCCGCCTGCCACTGGTGCCACGTCATGGAGCGCGAGTCGTTCGAGGATGCGCTCACCGCACGTGTGTTGAACGACAACTTCGTCAGCATCAAGGTCGACCGCGAAGAGCGCCCCGATCTCGACTCGATCTACATGGACGCGGTCGTCGCGCTCACCGGGAGCGGCGGCTGGCCGATGACGGTCTTCCTGACGCCGGAGGGCGAGCCGTTCTTCGGCGGCACCTACTACCCGCCCGAGCCGCGCCACGGACTGCCCTCCTTCAAGCAGGTGCTGCTCGGGATCGCGGAGGTCTGGCGGGAGCAGCGCGACGAGGCGTCGCGATCTGCGCGCAACCTGACCGAGCACATCCGGTCGGGCGCGCAGCTTCAGCCGTCGGCCGAGCCGCTCACCGACTCGCTCCTCGAGGAAGCGCAGCAGAACCTGCGCCAGGGATTCGATGCGCGGTGGGGAGGGTGGGGTCGGACGCCGAAGTTCCCGCCGGCGCCCGTGCTCGAGTTCTTGCTGCGGCGCGGCGAGGAGGAGATGACGCGACGCACGCTCGACGGAATGGGGGCGGGCGGCATGTACGACCTCGTCGGCGGCGGCTTCCACCGCTACTCGGTCGACGAGCGCTGGCTCGTGCCGCACTTCGAGAAGATGCTCTACGACAACGCGCTGCTGGCGAGCGTCTACCTGCACGCCGCACGCCGGTTTCTCGACGAGCGCTACCGGCAGATCGCAGACGCGACGCTCGACTACGTGCTCCGCGAGCTGGCCCTCGAGGGCGGCGGCTTCGCGTCGGCCCAGGATGCAGACACCGATGGAGTCGAGGGGCTGACATTCACGTGGGCGCCGGGCGAGGGCGTCGCGGCCGATCTGCTGGAGCCCTTCGAGGACGGACGCTTCGTCATCCGCGGCGAGCTCGACGAGGCCGCGCGCCTGCGGCTCTTCGAGTTGAGAGAGCAGCGCGTGAAGCCGTTTCGAGACGACAAGGCGATCGCCTCGTGGAACGGGTTGCTGCTCGCCGCGCTTGCGCAGGCCGGACGGGTCGAGCCCGCGCTCGCACTCGGCGAGTTCCTGCTCGGCCCGCTCTCGACGGCTGAGGGCCGGCTGCATCGCACCTGGCGCGACGGCGTCGCGAAGGGAACCGGCTACCTCGAGGACTACGCAGATGTTGCGTACGGTCTGATGGAACTGCATGTCGCAACCGGCGACCCGCGGTGGCTGCGTGAGGCCTACCGCCTCGCAACGCTCGCCGTGCGGCTCTTCGCCGACGAGGACGGGGGCGGCTTCTTCCAGGCACCCGTCGACGGTGAACAGCTCGTCGCGCGCAAGAAGGAGCTCGACGACCATCCGACGCCGAGCGGCAACGCGATGCTCGCCTACGTCCTGCTGCGGCTGGCGCGGATCTGGGGCGACGACGAGCTTGAGCAAAGCGCAGTCTCGGTTCTCCGCCTGGTCAGAGACGCGCTCGTGCGCGCTCCCTCCGCCTTCGGTTGGCTGCTCGTCGCACTCGACCAGCACCTCGCGCCGCACCGCGAGCTCGCGATCGTCGGGCTGCGAGACGCCGCGGTTGCCCGCGCGGCTCTGGCCGGCGCCTCGCCCACCGACGTCGTCGCCTTCGGCCCCTCCGAAGATGTGCCGTTGCTCGAGGGCCGCAGCGAGGTCGACGGGCAGCCGGCTGTCTACGTCTGCCGGAACTTCGTCTGTGACCTGCCGATCGTAGATCCCGCCGCATTCGACACGTGATCTACGGACATGTCCAGGGGACTGTCCCTCGGGCATGGCTCCATGGGACATGTCCAGGGGACTGTCCCCGGGACATGTCTTCGAATGCCATGGCCGATGCGGACGATCCCGCTGCCCCTTAAGCTCTCGCCGATGGCGTTGCTCTCGATTCGCGGCATTACCCGGCGCTTCGGCGGCATCGTTGCGATCGACGATGTCTCGCTCGACGTCGAACCGGGCCAGATCGTCGGGCTGATCGGCCCGAACGGCGCCGGCAAGACGACGCTCTTCAACGTCGTCACGCGCCTCTACAAGCCCGATTCGGGCACCCTCGAGTTCGGCGGGAAGAATCTGCTGCGGACACCGCCTCACCGGATCGTGCGGAAGGGCATCGCGCGCACCTTCCAGAACGTCGAGCTCTTCCGGACGATGACGGTGCTCGATAACGTGCTCGTCGGAGCGCACACCCGCACGAGGCCGTTTGGGGGGCGCGGCGTGCGCGCACGCGCGCACGAGGTGCTCGACTACGTCGGCATCAACGATGTCGCCGACCGGCCCGCGGCGGGACTTCCGTTCGGCACGCTGAAGCGGGTCGAGCTCGCGCGTGCACTCGTCGCCGACCCGAAGCTGCTGCTGCTCGACGAACCCGCCGGCGGGCTCAACCACGAAGAGGTCTCCGAGCTCGGCTCGTTCATTCGCAAGCTGCGCAGCGATTTCGACCTCACGGTGCTGCTCGTCGAGCACCACATGGGCCTCGTGATGAGCGTTGCCGACCGCATCCATGTGCTCGACTTCGGACGCAAGATCGCCGAGGGCACGCCGGAGGAAGTCCAGCGCAACCCGGCCGTGATCGAGGCCTATCTGGGTACCGACGCCGACGCGGCGTGACGTCGCTCTCCTGGGAGGGCTGTCTCAATGTCCGCGATCTCGGCGGGCTCCCGATCGAGGACGGGAGGACGACCAGCGCCGGACGCATCGTTCGCGCCGACAACGTCCGCAGGCTGACCGAAGCGGGCTGGCACGCGCTCGCGAACCACGGCGTGACGCGCATCGTCGATCTCCGCTTCCCCGAGGAGATTGCGGAGGACCAGCCGCGCGACGTCGACATCGACGTCGTCCATGTCTCGGTGCTTGGCGAGGGCTACGACTCCGAGTACGTGGCCGAGCTGGACGCCCATCTCCACTCGGTGGACGACGTCGCGGACCACTACGCCTGGTCGTACGTCGACTTCCTCGAGCGCTTTCGCGACCGCTTTGGGCGGGCCTTCGCTGCGGTCGCCGACGCGGACGGCGCGGTCGTCGTCCATTGCATGGGCGGCAAGGACCGGACTGGCATCGTCTCGGCGCTGCTCCTGCGCCTCGCGGGCGTGTCGCACGCGACGGTCGGCGAGGACTACGCCGTCACGGCGGCGAACCTCGCGCCGTCCACGGACAAATGGATTCCGGCGATCGTCGACGACGTCGAGCGCGCGAAGTGGGAGAAGCTCCGTGACACGCCCGCCGAGGCGATGGTGCGTGTTGTCCGTGAGATCGAGCTGCGCTACGGCGACGTGGCGACCTATCTGCGCGCTGCGGGCCTCACCGACGAGCAGATCGAGCGCCTGCGGGAGCGACTTGCCGCTCCTTGAGCTGCGGGACGTCGAGGCCCGATACGGCGAGATCAGGGCGCTCCACGGCGTCACGCTGAGCGTCGCGGAAGGCGACTTCGTCGCGATCCTCGGCGCAAACGGCGCGGGGAAGACGACGGCGCTACGCGCGATCTCCGGCACCGTCAAGACGAGCGGCGACGTTCTCTACGACGGTCACAAGATCTTCCGGCGCACGCCGGAGTCGATGGCGCGCCGTGGTGTGGCGCACGTGCCCGAAGGCCGCGGCACCTTCATGACGCTCTCGGTCCTCGACAATCTTCGGATCGGCGCCTGGGTCCGCCGAGGCACGTCGCCGCGCGACCTCGCAAACGTGTTCGAGTTCTTCCCCCGCCTCTACGAGCGTCGGGACCAGCAGGCGGGGACGCTCTCCGGCGGCGAGCAGCAGATGCTCGCGCTCGGCCGGGCGATGATGGCGAAGCCGCGGCTGCTGCTGCTGGACGAGCCCTCGCTCGGGCTCGCACCGCTCGTCGTGCGCGAGATCTTCGCCACGCTGGGAAGGATGAACGAATCGGGCACGACGATTGTCGTCGTCGAGCAGAACGCCACGCTCGCGCTGCGCGCTGCGAAGCACGCGTTCCTCCTCGAAGCCGGCCGCGTCGTGCTCGGCGGCGTGGCGTCCGACCTGCAGGCGAACGAGTCGGTGCGCCGGAGCTACCTCGGTTACTGATGGCCAACTTCCTCCAGCAGGTCGTCAGCGGTCTCGCCTCGGGTGGCATCTACGGATCGCTCGCTCTGGCGATCGTCCTGATCCACCGCGCGACGGGTGTCCTCAACTTCGCGCAGGGAGAAATGGCGACGCTCTCCGCATTCGTCTGCTGGACGCTGATCGACCACGGGTGGGCGTTCTGGCCGGCGTTCGGCGCGACGATCGTCTTGTCGTTCGCAGGCGGTGTTGCTCTGCAGCGGACGGTGATCCGCCCGATTCAGGGAGGCCCGCTGCTCGGGGTGGTGATCCTCACGATCGGCCTGCTGATCGCGATCAACGGTCTCGACACATGGATCTGGGGCGGCGCGGCGAAGCAGTTCCACGGCCCGTTCTCGACCGCGCCGATCAACGTGGCGGGTGTCGCCTTCTCGAAGCAGGACATCGGCGTGATCGCAATCTCGATCCTCGCCGTCGTCCTGATCGGGCTCCTCTTTGCGAAGACGAAGCTTGGCCTCGGCTTGCGCGCCGCCGCAACGAACCCCGACGAGGCGCGGCTCGCCGGAGTGTGTGTCCCGGCCATGCTCGCGCTCGGGTGGGGGCTCGCCGCTGTGCTCGGCGCGGTCGCAGGCGTGATGGCCGCACCGTCGCTCTTCCTCGAGCCGAACATGATGCGAACCGTGCTCCTCTACGCCTTCGCCGCGGCGGTGCTCGGCGGGATGGACTCGCCGATCGGGGCGGTGATCGGCGGTCTCGTGCTCGGCGTGCTGCTCAACCTCGTCGGCACCTACGTGCACTGGATCGGCGGCGAGCTGCGGCTCGCGGTCGCGCTCGCAGTGATCCTGAGCGTGCTGCTCGTGCGCCCGGCGGGCCTCTTCGGGCAGACGGCGGTGAGGCGCGTATGAAACGCAGCAGGTTTAGTGCCCGCTTGATCGCGTTCACGCTTGCAGTCGTCGTCCTGATCGGGCTGCCGTTCGTACTCAGCGAGTTCCGCACCGTTCAGCTCGCCACTGTCGGCGCGTACTTCATCGCGATCCTCGGCCTCGACGTCCTGACCGGGCACAGCGGCCAGATCTCGCTCGGCCACGGAGCGTTCATGGCGGTCGGCGCCTACACGACTGCGATCCTGATGTCGAACCACGGTGTACGCGATCTCTGGACGATCCCGATTGCCGCGGGGGTCGCCGGCGCGATCGGCCTCGCGGCCGGGATCCCGGCGCTGCGGCTCTCGGGCCTCTACCTCGCTCTCGCGACCTTCGGCATCGCCGTCGTCCTGCCGACGATCCTGAAGAAGTTCGACCACTTCACGGGCGGGTCGACCGGCATCACGCTCTTCGGCAAGCCGACGGAGACGGGGCAGGGTCAAGGCGTGTGGAGGCTGTCGAACAACCAGTGGCTCTACGCGCTGACCTGGACGATCGGCGCCGCGCTGTTCCTGCTTGTCCGGTGGATGCTCGACTCCCGGTTCGGCCGGTCGCTCCGCGCGGTCCGCGACAGCGAGCTCGCGGCAGCGGCCTCGGGCGTCAACCGCGCCCTGTACAAGGTCGCGGCGTTCGGTGTCTCGGCGGCGTTCGCCGGCGTCGCAGGCTCCCTCTTCGCGATCAACACCGCCTACGTCAGCCCGGACTCGTTTCCGATTCAGCTCTCGCTGTACCTGCTCGTCGGCGCGGTCGTCGGGTTCTTCGGCTCGATCTGGGGCGCGGCCCTCGGCGCGCTGCTGATCCTCTTCCTGCCCGACATGGTCGGTCTCGTGCCCCATGTCGACACGAAGCAGGCAGGCCCGACGACGTTCTTCTTCGGCGCGATCCTCGTCGCCCTGATGCTCCTGCTGCCGATCGTGCTGAGGGCCGGCACAGCCCTCGCAAATCGAGGCTACTCTCGCCCGCAATGACCAGGAACCTGCTCGTCCTCACCTGCGCGCTCGCCGCGCTCATCGTCGCAGGCGTCGCCGGCGCGGCCGGCTCGGGAACACCCGGCGTGTCGTCCACCTCGATCACGATCGGCTCGAGCGGCCCGCTCACGGGTGAGGCAGCTGCCGCCGCGGGCGTCCTGCGCGGCGCTGAAGGGTACTTCAAGTACGTCAACGCGCGCGGCGGCGTCTACGGCCGCAAGATCGACTTCAAGTACCTCGACGACGCCTACGACCCGTCGCAGACCGTGCAGAACGTGCGCCAGCTGATCCAGCAGGACAACGTGTTTGCGCTCTTCTCCGTTGTCGGCACGAACAGCAACCTGGCGATCCGAGACTTCACGAACGCCTCAGGGATACCGCAGGTGTTCTCCGCCTCGGGCGCGACGACGTTCGGCCGCGACTACGCCAAATACCCGTGGACGATCGGCTACCTCCCGCCGTACTCGGAGGAGGGCCAGATCTACGCACGCCACATTCTCGCGACCAACGGGAAGAAGGCCAAGATCGCCGTCCTCTACCAGAGCGACGACTACGGCAAGGACTTGCTCACCGGGTTCCGCAAGGGGCTCGGGGCGAAGAAGAACCTGCTCGTGCAGACGGTCGGGTACGACCCGACGACCTCGGACGTGCAGTCGCAGGTCGCACAGCTGAAGGCGAGTGGCGCGAACACATTCGCGATCTTCGCCTTCGGCAAGTTCGCGATCCAGTCGTTCGTCTACGCGAACAAGCTCGGGTGGAAGCCGCAGATCTACGTCAACGATGTCGCCTCTGCGTCGTCGATCATGCACCTCGACCCGCAGGGCACCGCCGAGGGCTCAATCTCGGTTCTCTGGGGCAAGGATCCCGCGACACCGAAGTTCGCGAAGGATCCAGGCGTCGCGCTCGCCGCTACGATCGTCAAGCGCTACGTCAAGGGCGGCAGCCCGTCCGACGGCTTCCTCGTCGCCGGCATGGCAGAGGGCTTCACCTTCGTCCACGCGCTCAAACAGGCCGGCAAGAACCTCACACGCAAGGGGCTGATGAGCGCTGTCACGCACCTCGACGAGGCGAACAACCCGTTCCTTGTCCCGGGTGTGAAGGTGCACACGACGCCGACGCAGCGCTTCCCGATCTCGTCCGTGCAGCTGCAGCGCTGGCACGCGGGCCACTGGGTGCCCTTCGGCGCGATCCAGCAAGCCAAGCCGTAGAGGACTGTGAAGGAGGTGCGCCGCCGGGGGAGAAAGGTCCCGGCTCGTGCGCCGCTTCACCGTTATCGCTGCCGCGGTTGTGCTTTGTGCACCGGCCGCTGCCCAGGCAGGCACCAACCCGCAGATCGCGGGCCTGCAGGTCGCCCTGCGGGCGCACGGTCTCTACCTCGCCCAGATCGATGCGATCGCCGGCCCGAAGACCTCCGCGGCCGTCCATGCGTTCCAGCGGCGCAAGCACCTGCCCGTGGGTGTCGCGAACGCGAGGATGCGCGCCGCGCTCGGCCCGCTCGGCCGGCCGCTCTTCGGCTCGCGCACGTTGCGTCGCGGCGACTTCGGCTGGGACGTCTCGGTGCTCCAGTTCCTGCTCACCCGCCGCGGTGCCTACTTGGGCGCGCTCGACGGCTACCTCGGTAAGGAGACGGCCGCCGCGCTGCGCCGCTACCAGCGCGAGATGAACCTGCACGCGGACGCGGTCGTGGGGCCGCGCACGCTGACTGCGATCGTTCGGCACGACCACGTCCCGGTGCGCGCACGTCCGACGCTCGCCTCGTCCACGTCCGCGTCGGTGATGCTCTACGTCGTCAGGCAGGGCGATTCGCTGACGGCGATCGCGGCCAGGTACTCGACGACGGTCTCCGCGCTCGCCGCTGTCAACAGGATCAATGCGGCGAAGCCGATCGTGATCGGCCAGAAGTTGCGCCTCCCGGCGACGACCCCGAGGTCGCTCGAGCCGCAGAACCTCGATGTGCGTGGGGTCCTCGACAAGTGGTCGTCGCAGCTCGGCGTCGACTCCCACCTGGTGCGTGCCCTTGCGTGGATGGAGTCCGGCTACCAGACGAAGATCGTCTCCTCCGCGGGCGCCGTCGGTGTGCTGCAGACCCTGCCGACGACGCGGAAGTACGTCGAGAACGTGCTCAACGGCAGGCCGATCGCGCACACGGTCGACGGCGACGTCCACGTCGGCGTGCTCTATTTGAAGCACCTCCTGAACGCGTTCGGGGGAAACGAGAAGCTTGCACTTGCCGGCTGGTACCAGGGTGAGCGGGCGGTGCGCGCACACGGCGCGTACAAGGTGACCAAGCCGTTCGTCGCGGACGTGCTGGCGCTTCGCACCAGGATGTAAGCGGCCCTACGATGGGCCGGATGAGGCGCATCGCACCGCTGCTGCTCGTGGCGCTCGTCGTGGTGCCGCTCGCCGTCGCGTCGCGCGTCGGGCCGGAGCCGTACCGGCGGCCGCACGTCCCCCTGCAGTGGGAGCAGCGGCGCGCGGTTGCGCAGGCCCTGCAACGCGGCGAGCCCGTCTACTGCGGTGGGACCCGTTCGAACGCCGTCGCGCTGACGTTCGACGACGGCCCCGGGCCCTACAGCGCGCGGCTCCTGCGCCTGCTGCGCGCCGACGGTGCGCACGCGACGTTCTTCGTGGTTGGTAGCCGGCTGCAGAACTGGCCGCAGGTCGCGAGCGAGGAGGCACTGCTCGGCGCGGTCGGTGATCACACCTGGTCGCACCCGCGGCTGACCGACTTGCCGCGCTGGGTCGTCTGGCTCGAGCTCGCTCGGACCCAGTCGTCGATGTCGGCTGAGCTGGGCTGGAAGCCGCGCCTCTTCCGTGCACCGTACGAGCTGCACAACAAGCTGACCGACGGCGTCGTCAGGTCGTTCGGGCTGCTCGAGGTGCTCTGGTCGGTCGACTCCGGCGACGACCGCCGGCACGTGACGGCGCGAGCCGTGACCCGAACCGTGCTCGCGGGCCTTCGGCCGGGTGCGATCGTCTTGCTGCACGAGCTTCACCCCTGGACCCTGCGGGCGCTGCCGGCGATCTTGCGCGCAATCAGAGCGCGGGGCCTGCGGGCGGTCTCGGTGCCGGAACTGCTCGCCCTCGACCCGCCGGCGGCCGGACAACATTGCACGTTCGTCCCCCAGCGCTGATGAGATGGTAGATCGGTGACGAGACGATTCGTCGGCCTGCTCCTCGTCGTCGCGGTGTGCGCGGGAGCCGCTGCGGCCGCGCGTCTACCGGGCGTCCGGACTCCGTCCCGCAACATCGGCTGCTTCTACGTTCCGATCCGACTCACCGCCCACGCGAATCTCCTCTGTGACATCAAGCAAGCGGTGTATTCGAAGGCGCTCCAGCACCGGTGCAGCTCGCCGCCGACGGGTCTCGACTGGCACGGCTTCAGCCTGCCCGACGCGAAGAAAGGGGAGATCGTCTGTGCGGGCGGGATCATGTACGACCCGCGCGACACGCCCACCTTCGTGACGCTCGCCTACGGTCGTAAATGGCACTACGGGCCGTTCACATGTCGCTCCCGCGTCACGGGCCTGACCTGCACAAATCGTGCCGGGCATGGGCTGTTCCTGTCCCGCGAGTCGTGGCGGGCCTGGTAGCTCAGGCCTCTACGTCGTAGGCGAGTAGGTCGTCGACCGTCTCGCGGCGACGGATCAGGCGCGCCTGCCCGTTCGCCACGAGCACGGCTGCGGGCCGGGGCACCGCGTTGTAGGTCGAGCTCATCGAGAGGGTGTAGGCGCCTGTGACGGGGACGGCGAGGATGTCGCCGCGCCGCGGCCCGGGCAGTTCGACGCGTTCGATCAGCACGTCGCCCGACTCGCAATGTTTGCCGGCGACGGCGTAGGCGGCGGTCGCGGGCTCGTCGGCGCGGTTTGCGAGCAGCGCGGTGTAGCGCGCGCCATACATCGCCGGCCGTGGGTTGTCGGACATCCCGCCGTCGATCGTCACGTACGTCGTCGCCGCGCTCGCGCGCTTCACGCCTCCGACCGAATAGAGCGTCACGGCGGCGCGTGAGACGAGCGAGCGCCCGGGCTCGAGGATCAGCGCGGGGGCGGGGATGTTCTGGAGGTGCCACGCCCGCCCGAGCTCGCCGACGAGGCCCGTCACGAACTCTGCGACGGTGAATGCCGGTTCCTCCCGGACGTGCCGGACGCCGAGACCGCCGCCGAGATCGATCGTGCGCGGCGTCCAGCCGAGCTCCGCCCGAGCGCGGGCAACGAACCCCGCGACCCAGTCCACGGTCATCAGCGACGCGCCGAAATGCATCAGCTGGGAGCCGACGTGTACGTGCAGTCCCTCGGCTTCGGGCAGGCGGAGGATCGCCTCGATCGCATCCTCGGGCGGCAGGCCGAACTTCGAGCCGTGATGGGCCGTCTTCACGGCCTCGTGCGTGTCGGCTTCGATGCCCGGAGTGACGCGGATCAGGAAGCGCTCTGCGCCTGTCGTCCGCGCGCGCTCGAGCTCCTCGAGTGAGTCGAGCACGATCAGCGCGCCGGCGTCGGCCGCGCGGCGCAGCAGCAAGTCCTCCTTGTTGTTGCCGTGAATCACGAGCCGCTCGCCGCCGATCCCCGCCCGCAGCGCGAACTCGAGCTCGCCGAGTGTCGAGACGTCGGCGCCCAGACCCTCCTCGGCAAAGAGCCGGAGGACGGCGACGGACGGGAACGCCTTCGTGCCGTAGGCGATCAGGGCCCCGGGCGCGGCCGCCCGGTAGGCCTGAGCCTGCGCGCGCAGCGTCCCTTCGTCGTAGACGACAAGAGGCGTTCCGAACTCGCGGACGAGCTCACCCGCGCGCGCGCCGCCGATCACGAGCTCGCCGGCCTCGACGGCGGCGCCGTCGGGCATCAGGTCGTCGAGGACTGTCGTGGAAGGTGGCTGCATCGCAGAAGGATGGTTACACTGAACGCAGTGAACCTGCTTCTTACCTGAGTCAGGGAGCAACGCGGCGCGAGCCGCGACAGCCTCCCGCGGCCTCTCGACTGAGAGGCTTTTTTGTTTCTAGCGTTGTTTCAAGACCGTTGTTTCACGACCGCCGAGGGCGCATGGACTCCTACGACGCAAAGACAATCGAGCAGAAGTGGCAGGCGCTCTGGGAGACCGAGCAGGTCTTCCACGTCGCAAACGAGGCGCCCGGCGATTCGCCGGACGAGCAGCACTTCTACATGCTCGAGATGCTCCCGTACCCGTCGGGCAGCCTGCATATGGGCCACGTCCTGAACTACACGCTCGGCGACGTCGTCACGCACTTCAAGCGCCGGCACGGATACAAGGTGCTGCGGCCGATGGGCTTCGACTCGTTCGGCCTGCCCGCGGAGAACGCTGCGATCAAGGACGGCGGCCATCCGCTCGAGATCACCGAGCGCAACATGGAGGCGATCCGCATCCAGATGCGCCTCATGGGCTGGGCGATCGACTGGCAGCGGGAGGTCAGCGCTCATGAACCTTCCTACTACCGCTGGACCCAGTGGCTGTTCCTGAAGTTCTTCGAGCACGGCCTCGCCTACCGGAAGGAAGCGCCGGTCAACTGGTGCCCGAACGACCAGACGGTGCTCGCGAACGAGCACGTCGTCGACGGGAGATGCTGGCGCTGCGGGTTCGTCGTCGAGACACGGAACATGGCGCAGTGGTTCTTCAAGATCACGGCCTACGCCGACGCGCTGCTCGACGACCTGGCGACGATCGACTGGCCCGATCGCACGAAGCGCATCCAGACGCAGTGGATCGGCCGCTCTCAAGGCGCCGAGCTCCTCTTTCGCGTCGACGAGCTGGACATCGACATCCCCGTGTTCACGACGCGGCCGGACACACTGTTCGGCGCGACGTTCTTCGCGGTCGCTCCGGAGTCACCGCTCGTCGACCAGCTGGCAGAAGGGATGGAGCAGGCAGAGGAGGTCCGCTCGTACGCGAGCCTCTCAGCTGCGCGCCCGACCGAGGACCGCGAGCAGCGCGCGAAGACCGGCGTCTTCACCGGTCGCTACGCGACGAACCCGGCCACAGGCCAGCCGATCCCGATCTGGGTCGCCGACTACGTGCTGATGGAGTACGGGACGGGCGCGCTGATGGCCGTTCCCGGGCACGACGACCGCGACCATGAGTTCGCAGAGACGTACGGGCTGCCGATCGTCTCGGTGATCGACGAGGGCGGGAAGCTGATCAACTCGGCGCAGTTCGACGGCGTGCCCGCCGACGACGCGAAGGGCGCGATCGTCGAGTGGCTGAGCGAGCACGGGCAGGGCAAGCCCGCGATCAACTACCGGCTGCGCGACTGGAGCTTCTCGCGCCAGCGCTACTGGGGCTGCCCGATCCCGATCATCTACTGCGAGGAGCACGGCGCGGTGCCGGTGCCCGAGGATCAGCTACCGGTTCTGCTGCCCGAGGTGGACGACTACCGGCCGAAGGGACAGCCACCGCTCGCGTCGAACCCGGACTTCATCAACGTGCCGTGCCCGATCTGCGGCAAGGCGGGGCGGCGCGAGGCGGACACGATGGACACGTTCGTCGACTCGTCGTGGTACTTCCTCCGCTACACCGACCCGTTCAACGTTCAGGCGCCGTTCGACCGTGCGATCGCGGACTACTGGATGCCGATCGACCAGTACATCGGCGGCATCGACCACGCCAAAGGTCACCTGCTCTACTCGCGCTTCTTCATGAAGGCGCTGAACGACCTCGGCATGATCGGCGTTCGCGAGCCCTTCCAGCGCCTGTTCCACCAGGGGTGGGTGTTGCTCGACGGCAAGCGCATGTCGAAGTCGCAAGGTGGCGTCTCGCCGAACGAGCTGATCGATCGCTTCGGCGCGGATGCGATCCGCATCTACATCCTCTTCTACGGTCCGGCCGACCAGGACATCAACTGGTCGCCCGACGGCATCGATGCGACCGTGCGTTTTATCCGGCGCTTCTGGCGCGTCGTGCACGAGGCGGCGGCGGGGCCTGAATCTCCTGCCGCGGTCGACACGCCGCTCGCGCGCAAGGCGCACGAGACGATCGCGCGCGTCACCGACGACATCGACCGCCGTTTCATGTTCAACACGCCGATCGCCGCGGTGATGGAGCTCGTAAACGAGTTGTCGAAGGCGCCCGACGATCCCGCGGCGCGCTTCGCAGCCGAGACCGCGGTCTCGGTGCTGCAACCGTGGACGCCGCACGTTGCGGAGGAGCTGTGGGGCGTCCTCGGCCACGGCAACGAGCGGCTGTGGGAGTCGCCTTGGCCCGTCGCCGACGAGGCGATGCTGCAGCGCGACACGATCGAGCTCGTTCTGCAGGTGAACGGCAAGGTGCGCGACCGAATCCAGGTTCCGGCGGGCCTGTCCGAGGCGGAGCTGATCGAGCACGCGCGGGCATCGGAGAAGGTGCAGGCGCATCTGAACGGTGTCGAGCGTCGCGTGATCGTCGTGCCGGACAAGCTCGTCAACATCGTCGTCTAGCGGTTCGCCGCTCGGCACAAACCGACACACATTCGGCACGAACGCGTTTCACACGTGTGACGGTTTCCTCGGCACCGTGGGTTGATGCTGATTGCTCATCTGACGGTGCACCGGCGACGCACGCTCGCGGTGGCCGTCATCGGCCTCGTTGCGGTGCTTCTTCTGGTACGCCAGCATGCGGGAGCGGGAGCCGCACCCGCTCCGTTGCGTGTCTCACCGCTGCGTGTCTCGCCTGTGTCGGCGCGCCGCCCGGCAGTCTCGCTCCCGGTCGTCGTCGACGTCGCCGGCCCAGTCCGCCGTCCTGGCCTCTACCGCCTCGCACAGGGCGCGCGCGTTGCCGACGCGGTTGCGCGCGCGGGCGGGCTGACCCGCAGTGCCGAGCGAAGCGCGGTCAACCTCGCGGCGCGTGTCGCAGACGGGCAGCAGGTGCTCGTCGCGACCCGCGGCTCGCCGGCCGCTGTTGCAGGCGCTGCTGTTACCGGCGTCGCAGGCGCCGCCGCGCCCGCCGCGCCCGTGTCGTTGAGCTCGGGGAGCGCCGAACAGCTCGACACGCTCCCGGGAGTCGGTCCCGTGACGGCGCAGAAGATCATTGCGTTCCGGGAGGCGCACGGACCGTTCACGTCCGTCGAGGGGCTCGACGCGATCCCCGGCATCGGGCCGGCTCGGATCGCTGACCTGCAGGGGCTCGTCGTCCCGTGAGTCGGGTGCTCCCGGCCCACGTGATCGTCACGGCGGCTGCGATCGGGCTCGCGCTCTCGAACGCTGCGCGCATCGGGCTGTCATTGCCCACCGCAGTCGTGCTGCTCACGGCGGCGTCGTTGTTGCTCGTGCTCGTGCCGCCGGGCGCTCGCCTTACTGGCGCCGCCGTGCTGTTCGGCGCGATCGGCTGGTGGTGGGGCAGCGCGCGGCTCGATGCGCTCGACCGGAGCCCCCTGCGCCTCGAGCTCGACCGTGCAGGGCGCGCTGTCGTCGAGGTGACGGGCGAGCCGCGCGTCGGGCAGTTCGGGCAGCGCTTGCCGGGTCGGGTGCGCGGGTTCGACGGGCACGCCGTCCACGAGCGTGTCCAACTCGATCTGCCACTCGGCCGCGCGCCGCCGCAGGGCGCGATCGTCAGCGTGCTCGCGGTCGTGCGGGCGCCGCGCGGGCCTAAAAACGGGTTCGACGAGCGGACGTGGCTGCGCCGCCAGGGCGTGCACGTCGTCCTGCACGTGGACGAATGGCACCAGTTGGGCGTACGCGGCGGCTTCGCGGGCGCAGCAGACCGGCTGCGCGCCTGGCTCCGCCGCTCCTGCGCACCCGGTCTCGCGGGAGAACGGCGCGCGGTCGTGGAAGGGGTCGTGCTCGGCGACGACGCGGGCCTCTCCGACGGCCTGAAGACGAGCTTCCGCCGCTCGGGTCTCTACCACCTGCTGGCGGTCTCGGGCCAGAACGTCGTCCTGCTCGCGGGCGGGATGCTCGCGCTCGCCTGGTTGCTCGGCGTGCCGCGCGTTTGGGGCCACCTCGGTGCGGTCGCGGCAATCGGCGCCTACGTGCTCGCGGTCGGGCCGCAGCCGTCGGTGATCCGCGCCGCCGTCTCGGGCGTCGCGGTCTCGATAGCGTGGCTGAGCTCGCGTGAGCGGGATCCGTGGCACGTCCTCGCACTTGCGGCCGTCGTCCTGCTCGGGACGAACCCCTACGCGCTCGACGACCCGGGCTTCCAGCTCTCGTTCGCGGCCGTCGTTGCGATCTTCCTCTTGGTGCCGCCCGCTCTGCGTGTCCTCGAGGGCTATCCGGTTCCTCCGAAGCTCGGCGCTGCGCTCGCGGTCTCGGCCGCGTGCAGCCTCGCTACCGCACCGATTCTCTGGCTGCAGTTCGGCAGCGTCCCGCTCCTGGGGGTGATCGCGAATGCGCTCGTCGAGCCTGCGGTCGGGCCCCTGCTGGGGCTCGCGCTGATCACGGCCGCCGTCGACCCGGTGGCGCCGTCGCTCGCGGGGCTGCTGGCCTCGCTGAACGGCTGGGTCGCCGCGTACACCGCCGCTTGCGCGCGGGCCGTCGGGGCCGTTCCGTTCGCCCAGGCAAGCGGCCGGAGCGCCGCGCTGGCTGCCGCCGGCGCCCTCGTGGGCGCGGCCTATGCTTGGCGGAGATGGCGGACGAGCTCAAACCGGCTTATCTGATCGGCGGTGGGGACCGGCCGAAGGTCGACCGCGCGGTTGGCAGGCTGCGCAGCCGCTTCCTGAGCGACGCAGTCGAACTGCACGACGCTGCGACACTTTCCGGAGACGACGCGGTTGCCGCCTGCAACGCGATGGGGCTCTTCGGTGAGGGAACGCGCCTCGTCGTCGTCGAAGGCGTCGAGGGGTGGAAAGCACCCGACGCGAAGGCAATCACGACCTATCTCAAGTCGCCGGCCCCCGGGACGACGCTCGCGCTCGTAGCCGGCGAGCTGAAGAAGGATGCGCCGATCGTCAAGGCCGTCGCCGCCAAGGGCGAGGTTCTCCTCTGGGACGTCGCCCAGAAAGCGGTGCCTCGCTGGATCGCCGACCAGTTCAAGCTGCACGGGACGAAGGCCGAGCCCGAGGCATGCCGCCGGCTCGCCGAGCTGATCGGCGACGACCTCTACGAGCTCGCAGGCGAGGTCGACAAGATCGCGACCTGGGCTGGGGGAGACGCGGTCAGCGAGGCCGACGTCGACGGACTGGTCGCGCCGCGCGCCGGCTCGCCGCCGTGGGACATCACCGACGCCTGGGGCGCGCGCGACGTGGGCGGCGTCCTGCGCGCGACGGAGCGGATGATGGATCGCATCGGTGACCCGCTCTCGAAGACGATCCCGCGCATCGTCGGCAGCCTCACCAAGCACGTGCGCAACGCACGAGCTGCGCGGCGCCTCGAAGAAGAGGGGCTGACCGCCCACGATGCGGCCTCGCGCCTCGGGATGAAGCCCTACCCGGCGCAGAAGCTCTACGCCCAGGTGCGGAACTTCAGCGACACGGAGCTCGACGACGCGCTGATCCGCCTCGCGGAGCTCGACCGCTCGCTGAAAGGCGGCTCGCGGCTCGCCAACGAGCTTGAGCTGGAGCGCGCCCTCGTCGACATCACCGCTCGCGCGTAAGCGTTCTGCGTTACGAAGAGTCGACGCTGGTGCCGGCGGCCGCGCGCGCTGCCTGCGACTTCTTGCGCGCAGCGGTATTACGGTGGAGCGCACCGCGCGAGACGGCCTTGTCGATCAGCCGGACGAGCGCCCGGTACTCGGTCGCGACCGCATTCTTGTCGCCCTCGGCAGACGCGGTCGAGAGGCGCTTCGTCAGCGTCTTGATCGTCGAGCTGTAGCGCAGGTTCTCGAGCCGCTGCTCAGCGGCGATCCGGACGCGCTTCTTCTGCTGCTTGATATTCGGCATGTGAAAAGGGTCGTACGGGAGAAAAATGCCCGCACCTGCGGGCGCAGGCGATGGTAGCAGGGACGAGCGCCGACGGCGCCTCTCCTTATGCTCCGAGCGTGGACGACGACCCGAGGGCGGCGGAGCGCGAAGCCCGTCTGCGAGCGCGCAACGAACGGCGCCGCGTCCGCGGGAAGCCCACCTGGGGCGACGAGGTGGCGGAGCTGTCGGCCGCCGACACTGTCCAGGCCCAGGCGATCGAGCTCGAGCCCCAGTCCGGGGAGGCTCCCGCCCATGTAGGCCCGGCCCGGCGGCTCGCCGTCTCGACGGCGATCTTCGGCGTCGCGACCGGTCTCTCGCGTGTGCTCGGACTCGTCAGGGAGGTGGTCGCGGCCTACTACTTCGGCGCCGCCGGGAAGATCAACGCCTTCACGGTCGCCTTCCAGATCCCGAACCTGGTGCGGGCGCTCGTCGCCGACGCCGCGCTCTCCTCGGCGTTCGTGCCGGTCTTCAGCGAGCTGCTCGAAAAGGGCGAGCGCAAGCGCGCCTGGCGTGTCGCCTCGACCCTCTTCTGGCTGATGCTGCTCGGACTGGGAGCGCTGACGGCGCTCTTCATCCTGATCGCGCCCTGGGTGATCGCGCCCTTCCACACAAAGGATCCGGGGCTCGCGACCGGTCTCTCGCGGGTGCTCTTCCCGATCGTCGCGCTGCTCGGCGTCTCCGGGATCGTCGTCGGGATCCTGAACAGCTACGACCACTTCACGGTGCCGGCCCTCTCGCCGGTCTTCTGGAATCTGGCGATCATCGTCGGCCTCGCGCTCGGCGTGCCGCACGCAGGCACCGCCGACGGCAAGCTCTACGTCTACGCCGCCTCGATCCTCGTCGCGACCGTCATCCAGGTGTTCCTGCCGATGCCGTGGCTGCGCGGGCGCGGCGGGCATCTGCAGCTCGTGCTCGACTGGCGCGACCCCGCGGTGCGGCAGGTGTTCAAGCTGATGGTGCCGGTGACGCTCGGACTCGGCCTGATCAACGTCAACGCGGTCATCGACACGTTCTTCGCTTCTGCACTGATCGATCCGAACCTCGCCCCGAACGCGATCCAGAAGGCGTTCCTGATCTACATGCTCCCGCAGGGAATGTTCTCCGTCGCGATCGCGACGGTGCTTTTCCCGTCGCTCTCCCGCTTCGCAGCGCGCGGGGACTTCGACCAGTTCCGCGCCACCGTCGCGCGCGGACTGCGACAGATTGCGTTCCTGCTCATCCCGGCCGCGGTGGTCAGCGCCGTGCTCGCCGAGCCGATCGTCCGCATCCTCTTCCAGCGCGGCCACTTTCACCCCGCACAGACCCCCGTGGTGGCCGGGGCGCTCGCAGCGTTCAGCGCCGGCCTCGTCTTCAACGGCGCCATGCTGATGCTGAACCGCGCGTTTTTCAGCCTCCAGTCGAACTGGATCCCGACCGGCGTGGCGCTCGGCAACCTCTTCCTGAACGCGGTGCTCGACTTCGCGTTCTATCGCGTCGGGACGTGGGGGATCCCGCTCGCGACGGCGGTGTCGAACGTCGTCGCGACGATCGCGCTCGTGATCCTCCTGCGCCGGCGCCTGGGCCCGATCGGCGGCACACAGATCGCGGCGAGCCTCGCGAAGATCATCTTCGCCTCGGCGCTCGTCGCGGTCGTCTCCTATGTCGTCTGGAGCCCGCTCGACAGCGCGCTCGGCAGGTCGTTCCCCGCTCAGGTCGTGTCGCTCGGCGCAGCTCTCGCGGGGGGCGGCGGCGTCTACTTCGCGGCCTGTCGCGCGCTGCGGGTTCGCGAGATGCAGGCGCTACTCTCCTTACGAGGCCGTTTCCGCTCCGGCTGACACGCCATGGATCAGTCTCACATCCGCAACTTCTCGATCATCGCGCACATCGACCACGGCAAGTCGACGCTCGCTGATCGCATCCTCCAGCTGACGGAGACCGTCTCCGTGCGCGAGATGCGCGACCAGCTGCTCGACTCCATGGACCTCGAGCGCGAGCGCGGGATCACGATCAAGGCGCAGGCGGTGCGTGTCTCCTGGAAGGGGCATCAGCTGAACCTGATCGACACACCCGGCCACGTCGACTTCACCTACGAGGTCTCGCGCAGCCTGCAGGCGTGCGAAGGCGCGCTGCTCGTGGTCGACGCGGCGCAGGGAATCGAAGCGCAGACGCTCGCCAACGCCTACCTCGCGATCGAAAACAACCTCGGGATTGTGCCGGTCGTCAACAAGATCGACCTGCCGGCCGCTGACCCGGAACGCGCGTCGGCCGAGGTCGCCGACCTGATCGGCGACGACGCCGAGCACGTCCTCCGCATCTCGGCGAAGACAGGCCAGGGCGTCGCGGAGGTACTCGATGCGATCGTCGAACGGATCCCGCCGCCCGCCGGCGATCTCGACGCGCCGGCCCGTGCGCTGATCTTCGACTCGTCGTACGACCAGTACCGCGGTGTCGTCGCGTTCGTGCGCGTGATCGACGGTGTGTTCCATCCGCGTGAGTGGCTGCGCGCGATGGCGCTCGGCACGCGCTTCGAGGCGCAGGAGATCGGATTCATGTCGCCGACCAACCGCCCGGTGCCGGAGTTGAGCGCGGGAGAGGTCGGCTACGTGATCACCGGCCTCAAGGACGTCTCGGAACTGCGCGTCGGCGACACGCTCACCTCCGACCGCGGCGGCGCGACCGAGCCGCTGCCGGGGTACAAGGAGGTGAAGCCGATGGTCTTCGCCGGCCTCTTCCCGACCGACTCCGACCAGTATCCGGAGCTGCGGGACGCGCTCGAACGGCTGAAGCTGAACGACGCCGCGCTCTTCTACGAGCCGGAGACCTCGCAGGCGCTCGGGTTCGGCTTCCGCTGCGGGTTCCTCGGACTGCTGCACATGGAGATCGTGCGCGAGCGGCTCGAGCGCGAGTTCGACCTCGACCTGCTCGTGACTGCGCCGAACGTCGCCTACCGCGTACGGCCTGTCAACGGCGAGTGGACCGAGGTGCACACACCGTCCGACCTGCCCGAGGCGGTCGAGGACGTCGAGGAGCCCTACATCAAGGCGTCGATCATCGTCCCGAAGGAGTTCGTGGGCACGGTGATGGAGCTGAACAACGACCGGCGTGGCCGCTTCGACCACATGGAATACCTATCACCCGAGCGCGTGCACCTCACCTACGAGCTGCCGCTCGGCGAGATCGTCCTCGACTACTACGACCAGCTGAAGTCGCGCACGCGCGGCTACGCGAGCTTCGACTACGACATCACCGGCTTCCAGCCCGGGAACCTCGCGCGCGTCGACATCCTCGTCGGCGGCGAGCCCGTCGACGCCCTCTCCCTGATCGTGCACCGCGACTTTGCTTACGAGCGCGGGCGGCAGCTCGTCGAGAAGCTCAGGGAGGAGATTCCTCGCCAGATGTTCGACGTCGCGATCCAGGCCGCGATCGGCGCGCGCGTGATCGCGCGCGAGACAGTCAAGGCCCGCCGCAAGGACGTGCTCGCGAAATGCTACGGCGGCGACGTCAGCCGCAAGCGCAAGCTGCTCGAGAAGCAGAAGAAGGGCAAGAAGCGGATGAAGAGCGTCGGCGGCGTCGAGGTGCCGCAGGAGGCATTTCTCGCGGTGCTCAACCTGAACGAGCCGGCGAAGCGCTAAAGGCCTGGATTGGCGCTCGAGCTGAAGACGTCGTGCGAGCGGTGCGCTGCAGTGCTGACGCCCGGCGGTGCGGCAACGATCTGCACCTTCGAGTGCACGTTCTGCACGGCGTGCGCCGCCGAGCTCGAGCACGTCTGCCCGAACTGCGGCGGCGAGCTCGTCGCGCGGCCACGCCGCCGGAGCTGAGGCCGATGGCCGGGGCGCGGCACCTCTACGTGCACCTGCCCTTCTGCTCGTCGCGCTGCGGTTACTGCGATTTCGTCACGGTCGTCGGGCGCGACGATCAGCACGAGCGCTACGTCGAGGCGCTCCTGCAGGAGCTCGCGCTCGAGGAGACCTTGCTCGACTCCGACTTGGACACCGTGTACCTCGGCGGCGGCACACCGACGTTCACCTCGACCGGCGCCCTCGTGCGCCTGCTCGGCGCTCTGCCCGCGGCGGCAGAGCTGACGGTCGAGGCGAACCCCGAGACCGTCACGCCCGAGCTCGCGGCGCTCCTCGCGGCCTGCGGCGTCGACCGGGTCTCGCTGGGTGCGCAGACGTTCGAGCCGCGTCTCCTCCGGACACTCGGACGTGTTGCCCAGCCAGACGACGTCCGACGCGCACTCTACGCTCTTCGTGATGCCGGAATTGACAACTGCTCGCTCGATCTCATCTACGGCATCCCGGGCCAGAGCGCCGCCGATCTCACACGCGACCTCGCCGAGGCCCTGTCGCTCGAGCCGCAGCACATCTCCGCCTACGAGCTGGAAGCGAAGGCGGGAACCCGTTTCACGCACGCGCACGGGGCCGAGCTGGAGCGACAGGCCGAGTCGCTGGAGTCCTACTTCGAGCGCGTCGTCGAGACGCTGACCGCCGCGGGCTACCGCTGGTACGAGACGGCGAACTTTGCCGGCTGCCCGACCGCGTCGGCGGACGCGACCTGCGGGCGCGGCACAACCTCGGCGTCTGGCTCGGGCACGACTACCTCGGCCTCGGCGTGGGCGCGGTCAGCACAATCGAGAATTGGCGTTGGCGTAATGCACCGTCGCTCTCCCGCTACCTGGCGGCGCTCGACCGCGGTGAGCGGCCGGCCCGCGAGCTCGAGGAGCTGCCCGCGGCCCTGCGCGACACCGAGCAGGTGATGCTGGGGCTGCGCCTCGACGAACCGCTGCCGCTCGCCGGGCTGGAGGCGGCGCTGGACGGCCAGGAGGTCGAGCGGCTGACGGGTCTGGGGCTTGTGATCCGGGGCCAAGACCGGGGCCGAGCGACGCTGGCGCTGACCGCGCGCGGGCGTTTCCTCGGCGGCGGCGTGACTGCCCGACTGCTCGCCTGACGTGCGCCCTACCATGGGCTGCGTGCCAATCGCACTCTCAGAGCGTCAGCGCGACATCCTGCGGCGGGTCGTCGAGGTCTACGTCGCCGCGGGCCAGCCCGTCGGATCGAAGACGCTCGTCGAGCGGGCGGGCCTCGACGTCTCGTCGTCGACCGTTCGCAACGAGCTCGCCGAGCTCGAGCGGCTCGGGCTGCTCACCCATCCGCACACCTCGGCCGGGCGTGTGCCGACCGAGGACGGCTACCGGCTCTATGTCGACGAGCTCCTGAGCGGCCCCGAGCCGCGGCCCGCCGAGTTCCCCCTCGGGCTCCCGGCCGCGCGCGCCGAGGTCGAGGAGGCCCTGCAGGTGACGACCGAGATGCTCTCGCAGGTGACGCGGCTTCTCGCCGTTGTGTCGGCGCCTGCGCTCGAGGCCGCGACCGTGCATCACGTCGAGGTGCTACTCCTCCAGCCCAGCGTCGTGATGGTCGTCGTCATCACCTCGACGGGCGGCGTCACGAACCTCCGCTATCTCTTCTCCGAGCCCGTCGACCCGGGCCTTGTGACCTGGGCGTCCGACTATCTGAACGAGCGGCTCGCCGGCGCGCGGATCGGCACGCGCGCGGTCAAGATCGCGTTCGACGAGCCGGGCCTCAGCGCGCGCGAGCGCGCGTTCCTGCTCGTGATCCGCAACGCGTTCGAGCAGGCCGCCGACGAGGATCGCCGGCTGTTCGTCGGCGGCACGGCCGGGCTGCTCGACGACATGCGCGCCGAGGAGATCGGCGCCTACCGGAGCCTGATGGAGGCACTCGAGAAGCGCGCCGCGCTGCTCGACGTGCTCGCCCAGCGCCTCGACCCGCGTAGCTCGTTCGCACGCGTCGGCGACAACCTCGACCAGCCGGGGCTGCGCGAGGTCGCGCTCGTCGGCGCGACGTACGGCATCGCGCATCAGACCCTCGGCGCCGTCAGTCTCCTCGGGCCGGTGCGCATGGACTACGAGATGGCGCTCAACGCCGTGCGCTCGGCGGCGCACGAGCTCTCCCGCTTCGTCGAAGAGGCGTACTCGGAGGACTGATGGCGACCGCCGACAAGGATTTCTACGAGCTCCTCCAGATCCCGCGCAACGCGGACGAGACCGCGATCAAGAAGTCGTTCCGGCGCCTCGCCCGCGAGCTCCATCCCGACGTGTCGGACGAGCCCGAGGCCGCGCAGCGCTTCCGCGAGGTGACAGAGGCCTACGAGGTGCTCTCGAACTCCGAGACGCGTGCGCTCTACGACCGGTACGGGCACGCCGGCCTGCGCTCGGGCGGCTTCCGGCCGACGAACTTCGACTCGGCAGGCCTGAGCGATCTCTTCTCGGCGTTCTTCGGGGACGACCTCTTCGGCGGAGGAGCCTCGCGCCGGCGCGGCGCCGACGTCGGCGCGGAGATCGAGATCGAGCTCGTCGAAGCGGCGCGCGGGGTCAAGGTGCCGGTCCCCTTCGAGGTCGCCGTGTCGTGTGGGACCTGCGGTGGCGACGGCGTCGAGCCCGGGACCGAGCCGCTGCGCTGCCCGCGCTGCGACGGCACCGGACATCTTCAGCACGTCTCGCGTAGCGTGCTCGGCCAGTTCATCCGCACGCAGGCCTGCCCCCAATGCGCCGGCCGCGGGGTGATCATCGAGCACCCTTGCCACACCTGCGAGGGCGCGGGCCTGACGGTCGAGACGCGCGAGCTCGCGGTCGACGTGCCCGCCGGCATCCACGACGGCCAGCGGATCCGCGTCTCCGGAGAAGGGCATGCGGGTGAGCTCGGCGGCCGCTCCGGCGACGTCTACGTCCTCGTTCGCGTGCGGTCCGACGCGCGCTTCGTGCGCGAAGGCAACGATATCTTCTCGCAGGTCGACCTGACGATCGTCGAGGCTGCACTCGGGAAGTCCGTGGCCGTCGAGACGATCGGGGGCCCCGTCGAGCTCGAGCTTCCGGCCGGCGTCCAGCCCGGCGAGGTGCGCGTGCTGCGCGGCAAGGGCATGCCGGTGCTGCAGGGCTTCGGACACGGCGACCACCGCGTGCTCGTCAACGTCGCGGTGCCGCGCCGGCTCAGCGACGACCAGCGTCGTCTCCTGCAGGAGTTCGAGGCAGCCAGTAACGCCGACACCTACACACCCGACGAGAGCTTCGTCGACAGGCTGAAGAGCGTGTTCCGTTGAGCGGCGGACTGCGCCGTGTCTCGGTGCAGGTCGGTCGCGGCAACGCCGAGAATGCGCGCGCGACGATGATCGAGCTGTTCCCGGAAGGCTTCGAGGAGGTCGAGCTGAAGAACGGCGTCGAGCTCGCGGCGTACACCGACGCGGCGGGCGAGGAGCGGCTCTGGCATTTCTTTGGCACCGGCGAGGGAGCAGACGTCGAAGCCGGGTGGGAGGATCGCTGGCGCACGTTTCACCAGCCGATCCGAACCGGGCGGCTCTGGGTCGGTCCGCCGTGGGAGGACCCGCCGACCGACGCGATCGTCGTCGTCGTCGATCCCGGCCGCGCCTTCGGCACCGGGGCACATCCGACCACACAGCTCTGCCTCGACCTCCTGCAGACGATCGAGCCGACGTCACTGCTCGACGTCGGCTGCGGATCGGGTGTGCTCTCCGTCGCTGCCGCGCTTCTCGGGTTCGAGCCGGTGCTCGGCGTCGATGTCGAAGAGCCGTCGATCGTCGCGACCCTCGAGAACGCAGAGCGCAACCACGTCGCGATCGAGGCCCGGCTCGTCGGGCGCACGGACGTTCTCCCGCCTGCTGGGACGGTGGTCGCGAACATCTCCGTCGACGCAGTGCGCGAGCTGCCGGGGCGGATCACCGCCGACACCGTGATCACGTCCGGGTACTTTGTCTCGGAGCAGCCGGAGCTCGACGGGTACCGGCATGTCGACCGGCGGACGCTCGCCCACTGGGCCGCTGACGTGCACCGCCGCGCCTGACCCCTTACGATCACCGCGTGGAGGGCTGTCTCTTCTGCAGCATCGCCCGGGAGGGCGCCTACGTGCACAAGGCGAAGGGCTTCGTCGCGATCAACGACGTCAACCCGCAGGCGCCGGTGCACGTCCTTGTGCTGCCCGAGCGGCACGTCGACTCATTCCGCGAAATCGGCGAGTTCAACGCCGGGGAAACGAAGCGCATGCTCGAGTTCGTCGCAGAGACCGCCGAGAAGATCGGCCTGACCGACTACCGTGTGCTCGTCAACGTCGGTGCGGGTGGGGGACAGACGGTCTTCCATCTCCACTGGCACATCCTGGGCGGTGGCCCCGACGCGTCTGCGGAGGTTCCCGCCGTCGCGACCGCGGAGGTAGAGCTGTGAGTCTGATCGGCAGGCTGGAGCAGGAGGTGAAGGACGCGATGCTCGCGCGTGAGAACGACCGCCGCGACGCGCTGCGGCTGATCCTCTCGAGCCTCCGTTCCGCCGAGAAGGACCTGCAGCGGCCGCTTTCCGACGAGGAGGAGCTGCAGGTGCTGCAGCGCGAGCGCAAGAAGCGACACGAGGCCGCCGACGCGTTCCGGGGCGGCGGTCGCGAGCAGCAGGCCGAGAACGAGGAGGCCGAGCTCGCCGTGCTCGAGGAGTTCATGCCGGAGCCGATCGCCGAGGAAGAGCTCGAGCGGATCGTCGACGACGCGATCGCCGAGAACAAGGCAACGAGCATGCGCGACATGGGTCGCGTGATGGCAGACGTGATGCCGCAGATCGCCGGGCGCGCAGACGGCTCGGCCGTCAGCCAGCTCGTCCGCGAAAAGCTCGCGTGATCCGACCCGTCGATCTCGGCATCTGCCACGGCTACGAGTACGAGGGCGATCGGGCGCGCACCGCGATTGCGCTGCCCGGACGAATGCTCGCCGGCATGCCCGTCCAGGCGTACGCGATCGACGCCGTGCGTCGCGAGGGCTGGCGCGCTCTGCTCGTGTGGGATCAGTACCTGGACGACGCGCAGGATCCGACGACCTGGGTCGAAGAGCGTGTCGAGGCCGCGCTCGCTCATGCCTCGGCAGCTGAAGAGGTGCTGCTGATCGGCAAGTCGCTTTCGACGCGTGCGGCGGGAATCGCGGCCGAGCGATCGTTTCGGGCCGTGTGGCTGACGCCGCTCCTGAACGACCCTGAAAGCGTCGAGATGCTGCGCGCCCGCACTGCACCGGCGCTGTTGATCGGCGGCACGAACGACCCGACCTGGAACTCGGGGCTGGCGCGCGAGCTCTCCCCCGACGTGCTCGAGCTCGACGGTGCCGACCACGGCCTCGCCCGCATCGCCGACCTGCAGCCGGTCGTCGACGCGATCTCGGCGTTCGTCTAAGCCTGCGGCCCGCTGGCGACGAAGTCGCGCCGCCGCACGAGCACAGCGGCGAGCACGGCACCGACCGCCGCGACCACTGCGCCGACGAGCAGGATCTCGTGCAGCCCCGAGACGAACGACGCGCGCGCGGTCGCACTCGGATGCGGCGCGAACGCGCTCGGGCCGACCTTCGTCGCGAAGATCGCCCCGAGTGCCGCGATGCCGGTTGCGATCCCGATCTGGCGGAACGTGTTGTTGATCCCCGACGCCATCCCGGCCCGCTCCTGGCGCACCGTCGACACGGCGGTCGTTGCGAGCGGGGCGTTGACCAGGCCGATCCCGACACCGCCGACGATGAACCCTGGGAGCAGCACGGTCCAATGCGAGGAGACGGAGACGCGGCTCATCAGCCAGAGCGCAAGCGCGTTCAGCGCGAGACCGGCGCCGAGTAGCGCGCGGATCGGCACGCGCGAAGAGAGGCGTCCGGCGATCGGAGCGGCAAAGAACGAGACGACGCTTAGAGGCAGGAACCGGACGCCGGTGGCGAGCGGCGAGAGACCGAGGATGTTCTGCAAATAGAGCGTTATGTAGAGGAACATGGCGAACATCGACGAGGAGATCGCAAACGCCGTCGTCTGGGCCCCGACGAACGCGGGCCGTTTGAAGAGGGCGAGGTCGATCATCGTCGTCTCCCCGCGCGCCTGGGAGACGACGAACAGGACGAGCAAGACGACGGCCGCGGCAAAGAGCCCGACGATCAGCCCGCTCGTCCAGCCGCGCTTGTTGCCTTCGATCAGCCCGAGGATCAGGCACAGCAGGCCACCGGTCAGCGTCACAAGCCCGATCGGATCGAGCCGGCTGTGCTCCGGGTCGCTCGATTCACCTACCTCCCGCAGCGCGAGCACGACCGCGCCGATGCCGATCGGGATGTTGACGAGGAAGATCCAGCGCCAGGAGAGCCAGGAAGTGAGCATCCCGCCGGCGAGCGGCCCGATTGCGACAGCCGCACCGATTGTCGCGGCCCACAGGCCGAACGCCGTCCCGCGCTCCTTGCCGTGGAACTCCTGGGAGAGGAGAGCCAGCGCGGTCGCGAACATCATCGCGCCGCCGATGCCCTGAACACCGCGGGCGATGATCAGGAACAGCGCGTCGTTTGCCACGCCGCACGCGATCGACGCGAGCGTGAAGAGCACGATGCCCGTGATGAAGAGCCGCTTGCGTCCGTAGAGATCCGCCAGGGAGCCCGCGGTGAGGACGCAGGTGGCGAGGGCCAGTGCGTAGGCGTCGACGACCCACTGGAGGTCGGAGAACGATGCATTCAGGGCCCGTTCGATCGCAGGCAGGGCCACGTTGACGATCGTGATGTCCAGCAACAGCATGAACGTGGCGACGCAGACGGCCACGAGCGTCCACCACTTCCGCTCCATGTGGGCAACCTACACTGACCCCATGCAGCAGACTCTCGACGTCTCGAACGAGGTCGCGGCCGAACTGGCCGGGATCAGCGACGGTGTGCTCGACGCGCTGCGCCAGCAGCTCGAATGCACCGTTCGCCTGCGCGGCAACCAGTTGACCCTCGAGGGCGACGAGGAGCAGGTCGAGAACGCCCGAGCGGTGATCGGCGAGCTCGTCGAGCTGGTCGAAGGCGGCCACCAGATCGGCGGCCACACCGTCGAGGCCGTGCTCGGCACGCTCGAGGCCGGCGAGGACGTGCGCGCGGTCTTCGACGCGGTCGTCTGGCGTCACCGGAACAAGAAGATCGCACCGAAGACGGTGACGCAGAAGAGTTATGTCGACTCGATTCGCCGCTCGACGGTCACCTTCGGGATCGGGCCGGCCGGCACGGGCAAGACCTACCTCGCGATGGCGATGGCGGTCTCGGCGCTCCACGAGCGCGAGGTGGCGCGAATCATCCTCACGCGCCCAGCGGTCGAGGCCGGAGAGCGGCTCGGGTTCCTGCCCGGCGATCTGATGGCGAAGGTCGATCCGTACCTGCGTCCGTTGTTCGACGCGCTCTACGACATGCTCGAGCCCGACAAGGCGAACAATCTGATGGAAGCGGGGACGATCGAGGTGGCGCCGCTCGCCTTCATGCGCGGTCGCACCCTGAACGACAGCTTCATCATCCTCGACGAAGCGCAGAACACTTCGCCCGAGCAGATGCAGATGTTCCTGACGCGGCTCGGGTTCGGCTCCAAGGTCGTCGTGACCGGTGACATCACGCAGATCGACCTGCCGCGCGAGTCGCGGTCCGGCCTCGTTCACGTCCGTGACGTGCTCGTGGACATCGACGGCATCGAGTTCATCGAGTTCGGGCACAAGGACGTGGTGCGGCACAAGCTCGTGCAGCGCATCGTCGAGGCCTACAAGGAGCACACGGACGAACGCAACCGATGATCGCGGTCGACGTCGACAATCGAAGCGGTGTGCCGGTTGACGAGCCGGGTGCCGTCGAGTTGGCCGGCCGTGTCCTCCGCTCCGAGGGCATCGAGGCGGGCGAGCTCGGGATCGCGTTCGTCGCCGAGGACGAGATGCGAACGCTGAAGCGGGATCACCTGGGGATCGACGAATCGACGGATGTGCTCTCGTTTCCGATCGACGGCCGCGACGCGGTGCACGCGGGCGTGCCGCGTGCGCTCGGCGATGTCGTGCTCTGCCCGCAGGTCGTCGGCGAGGAGTGGCGCTGGCCGCTCACCCACGGGCTGCTGCACCTGCTCGGCTACGACCACGGCGACGAGATGCAGTCACGCGAGGAGGCTCTGCTCACATGAGCGCACGGCGCGCGCCCGGAGTGCTCGACTCGTTCAACTACGCGTTCGAGGGGATCATTCACGTTCTGCGCACGCAGCGGAACATGCGCATCCACTTCGCGGTCGCGTTCGTCGTGCTCGTTGCTGCGCTGATCGTGAACGTGACGAAGCTCGAGCTGATCGCGCTCGTGATCTCGATCACCTTCGTGTTGATCGCCGAGATGCTGAACACCGGCATCGAGGCCGCGATCGACATCGCCACGACCTCGTTCGACCCGATGGCGAAGCTGGCGAAGGACATCGCCGCCGGTGCAGTGCTGATCGCCTCGGTCAATGCCTTGCTGGTCGGCTACCTCGTCTTCGCGGGCAAGGTGGCAGACCGCTCGGCCACGCTGCTCGAGCGTCTCCGGCAGGCGCCGGCCGAGCTGACGCTCGTCGCGCTCGTGCTCACGATCATCGTCGTGATCGCGACGAAGGCGTACACCGGGCGCGGAACGCCGCTGCGGGGTGGGGTGCCCTCGGGTCACGCCGCACTCGCGTTCGCCGGTTGGATGGCTGCGACCTACGTCGCCGGCGCCGATCACCGGTTCCTGATCTCCTCGATCGCGCTGATCATGGCGCTGCTCGTCGCGCAGACACGTGTCGAATCCGGTGTGCACTCGACGCTCGAGGTGACCTACGGCGGGCTCGTCGGTGCTCTCGCGACGCTCGTCATCTTCCAGGTGTTCTCGTGAGCGACCTCGTCGGCAAGGCCGAGCAGGTCGCCAAGAAGGCGTACGCGCCGTACTCGAACTATTTCGTCGGAGCCGTGGTGCGCACGAAGGACGGGCGCGAGTTCGAAGGCGCGAACGTCGAGAACGCGGCCTATCCGCTGACGATCTGCGCCGAGAAGTCGGCGCTCTCGGCGGCGTCAACGGCGGGCTATCGGCCGGGCGACATCGCCGCGATCGGGATCAGCGCCTCGCCGTGCGGGGGGTGCCGCCAGTGGCTGCACGAGTGGCGGATCCCCGAGGTCTCCTACCGTCGCGCCGACGGCACGATCGGCACGGCTGCTGCTTCCGACCTCTTGCCAGACACCTGGAACCTTCCGGAATGAAGTCCGGCTTCATCGCGGTTGCCGGGCGTCCGAACGTCGGCAAGTCGACCCTCGTGAACGCGCTCGCCGGGACGAAGGTCGCAATCGTCTCGGACAAGCCGCACACGACGCGCACCCGCATCCGCGGTGTCTACACGAACGACGACGCGCAGCTCGTGCTCGTCGACCTTCCCGGTTGGCAACGCCCGATCGACACACTCACCGAGCGGATGCAGGACACCGTCGACGAGGCGATGTCGGCCGACGACGTCGATGCGATCATGGTCGTCGTCAGCGCGCGCGACCGGATCGGCGCCGGCGACAAGTTCGTTGGGCGCAAGGTCTTCTCGATCGGCGTGCCGGTCGTGATCGTCGTCAACAAGATCGACCGCTTGAAGAACGGCCACGTCGCGTCGCAGATGAAGGAGGCCGCGCGGCTCGGCAACTTCCATGCGCTGCACCCCGTGAGCGCGTTGACGAACGACGGCATCGACGAGCTCCGAAGCGACCTCATCTCGCTGCTGCCGGACGGGCCGATGCTCTACCCGGCGGGCATGGACACCGACATGCCGCTCGAGGCGCGCATCGCCGAGCTCGTGCGCGAGCAGGCGCTACGGCTGACGAAGGAAGAGGTGCCGCACGCCGTCACGGCGGAAGTGGTGGAGATGGACGACAAGCTCGTGCACGTGCGCGTCTACACGGAGACCGAGAGCCAGAAGCAGATCCTGATCGGCAAGGGCGGGACGATGGTGCGCGAGATCGGCCGGCACGCGCGCCCACACATCGAGCAGCTCGTCGGGCACGACATCTACCTGCAGCTGCAGGTGAAGGCCTCGCCCAAGTGGCGGCGCAACCAGACGATGCTCGAACGTCTCGGCCTCTAACAGGGAGCGCGCGAACGTCAGGTGACAAGACGCTGGCGCACGCGAATCGTGCTGGATCATCCCGGCTCGCGCGGCAGCAGCTGGCCGGCGCACGAGGAGCGCGGTCGGTAGTTGCTCGAACGATCAACCAGCCGTCTCGGCTGTCGCCGGCTGCCGCATGTAGATCAGGATGCTAACGGTCGGTATCCAGAGAACTAACGCCAGGAAACCGACGAACCCGATTCCAGGATCGGCAACTGCGCCGAGAACCAGCGACGCGCCGGCGACGACGCCCAGGGCCAGCGACACCCAGCCAATCCAACGCGGCAACCCACCATGCCGGAGGATGGCGACAGCCGTCGGCAGCAGCAGAAGCGCGCTGCCAACCGCCAGCGGAACGAACATGTCCTCGCGACCCAGCACGTTGAACGTTTGAGTGACGGAGGCTGGGACGTCACCGGCGGAGTGGCTGGCGGCTAGTCCAAAAGCCGCGTACATGGAAAGCCCGACCCCGATGAGGACCGTGCCGGCCTGGCCGATTGACCCGAGCCGATCAGCGCGGGTGTCGGCCCCGCGCAGCGCCGCGCGGAGGCTGGCACCGAACCAGACGATTGCGACAGCCGCCAACCCGAACAGGAGCGAAGCTACCCCTTGGATGGTGCCGTTGCCGCTCCAGTAGCTGACGACCTTCTGCGCCGGGTCGTCGGCGGACGGCGTCTCACCGGTGACGACGAATTCGGCGACGATCAGGCCCACTGCAACGATCCCGGTGAGAGGTGCAAGGCGCTCAAGACGGGTCATAACGTTCCTTCCGAAGGAGTTGGCGCGGCCAGCCTCTCACATGGGAATCCGATGAAGAGCAAGCTCGTCAGCGCACCCACACGGGTTCGCGTTTGAAGTCGGCGCCGCCGATCACCTCGGTCAGTGCACTTCCGTCTGCGTGGATGACGTAGAGCCCGTTTGTTGGATGGTCGAAGGGGTTCGGGGTCGGGTCAAGCGCAAACATGATCATCGAGCCGTCCGGCGACCACGTGGGTGTGGCTGCGTACCGGCCCTTGGGATCTTGGAATACCTTCGCCAGCCGTGTCCCGTCCGGATCAATCGTCCAGATCACGCCGCTTCGGTCGGCGAACAGAATCTCGTTCCCGCCCGGTGACCAGCGGTAGTTGAAGCAGCATTCGACCTGGATTTTCGCCGGACTCAGCCGTCGCAGCCCTGCGCCGTTCCTCCCGACAACCCAGAGTGAACCGGGCGGCGGGGGCTGGCCGTCGGGGCCCTTGAACAGAACGAGGGTCTTCCCGTCAGGCGAGAAGTCGCCCGGGATGAAACGTATCCGCGTGAGTCGCCGAACGATCGCCCCGTCGGAGGCGCGCGTCAGATAGATCCCTGCCGCAGCGGGGTTCTTTTCGTCTAACCCCTCGCGGGCGATAGATCTGCCGTCCGGCGAAACGGGCCGGGCCCGAGATTCAGAGTTCCCTTGGGAAGGCCGAGGTTCGTGCGGTGCGTCCCGTCCGGGTCTGCCGTTGCCGCGCTGACACGGCCGCCGGCGCCGTTGCCCCCAAAGACGATCCGGCCACCGTCGCGTCGCCCCCACGGACAACACGTCACGCCGAACCTGCTGATCCGACGTTGGCCTGTCCCATCTGCGTTCGCGACGAACAACGTCTCGTCGCCGAACTGTCCGCCCGCTCGGGTGAACACGATGTGCCCCGTCAACCCTCCGCCAGTTCCCTTCGCGGACGAGCCGGCGACTACGGCAAAAAGAGCAAGCAACACCAAGCTTGCAGCGGCAGCCTCTCGCTTCATCGCGAGCGAGGCTACTCGACGAGTTCGTCCAAGACAAGTTCGTCCAGCTTGCCTCGTCACGGTGTACTTGCCAAGCCAAGCCGTCGCACGGAACCTCACGCGGTGTCGAAGTCACGTCGCAGAGCATACGGCGCGCCGATGAACGCTCTGGTGACACTCGCGAACGCTGGCGCAAGCGAGCGCGCTCGTCCGGGCGAAGTGTCTCGGTTCGTGAGTACTCTGGGTCAGTGAGCGGTCTCGGGAGTGCGCGGCACCGCGCGCTTATCGGTGAGATCGTCGCGTTCTACGAGCGCGACGATCGCATCCGGGCTGTCGCCGTATTTGGTTCGGTCGGAGGCGGGGCATGGCATGGGCTTTCGGACGTCGACCTCGACGTCGTGATCGCAGATCATGCGGTGATCGCGCCGCAGAAAGAGGTTGAGGCGCTGTTCGGCGAACGAGCAAAGATCGTGCTTGTCTCCGGCGACGCCGCGGATGTCGTGCTGGACTCTTTGGAGGAACTCTCGATTCGTTGGCACCCGCTCGCGACGACAAGTCCGAACATCTCTCGCACAGTTCGTGTCGTCAGTGGCCCGATCACGGATCAGGAAGTCCAAGCGTCCGCCGAGGCAAATCGGACCTCTTCGGATCAACAACGGCTGCTCGACGAGCTCGTCCGAGCCGGAGTCGGAGCGGCAAAGGCGATCAAGCGGCAGGAACCTTGGAATGCGGTGATTGCAGTGCAGGAGATGCGCGACGCGCTGTTAGTCCTCCGCGGACACCGCGACACCCTGCACCTCGACCCGGCAGATCCAGCAGGCGCGCTTGCCGAGGTTCTCGCCGCGACGCGCGCGTCCTTCGATCTCGGCCCGGTTCGGAGTGCGCTGCTGGATCACCTCTCAGACCGTTTGGCCAGCGACGGGACGGCGACTCCGACCGCCTGACTTGCCCGTCGCTTCGGCTGCACGGCCTGACCCACCTACTCGGGCTCAGGGTGTTGTGAGACTCGCGAGGTCGGTCTGTCTGTCTGGGCTGTTAGCCAGGGTTGGTGTCGCTGTGTTGGTCGTGACTCGTCAGGGTGCTGGCCGTGTTTGTGGCGGCTGCATCCACGTCAGCCAGCGCTGAGGGCTCGCGCCGAACGAGTCGGCTCCATAGAGGGATTGACAATGGTGCCGCTCGACCGACAATCCGGGTGTCCCACTGCGGCGATTCCCGACAGGAGTCGCAGATGAAGTATCAGGTTGCCATCGCCTTTACCAGCGCCCTCATCGTGATCGCGACGAGTGCCGCCGCATCGCCCGCAGCGCGCGAGACGACCTCGTCGAGCTCGCCCACATTTGTCCGCGCAGCCGCGCTCACGCCTCCTCGCGGCGGCGCGTCTCGTGCGCCGCACGGGTATCTGCCTCTCCATGCGCGCGAGTTCGCCCGGATGAAGGCTGCGGCGAACGCGCGGGCCGGATTGGCGCGCGGTCGGACCGGGGCCGGCGCGGCCGTCGGCGGGCCGGCCGTCTCGTCCTATCCGAATGTCTCTCCGAGCTTCGATGGGGACTACGAGACGGGCTTGACGCCTCCGGACACGACCGGGGCGATCGGCCCTGACCGATACATCGAGACGATCAACACCCAGTACGCGATCTACAGCCGAACGGGCTCGCTCATGAACGGCGGCACGTTGAGCTCACTGACGGGAATCCCGACCGGCCTGTTCGGCTATGCCTTGAGCGATCCGCAGATGATGTGGGACGCAAAGACGCAGCGCTTCTACTACTCCGCTGTCTACTACGACTCACTGCTGTTCTCCGACAACGGCATCGCGGTCGGGTGGAGCAAGACCGCGACCCCGTCGAGCACGGCCGATTTCTGCCAGTACGCGATCAGCTCCGGGAGCGAGGTTCCCGATTATCCGAAGCTCGGTGACTCGTCGGACTTCCTGCTGTTCGGGTTCAACCAGTTCGGCAACTTCGCAAGCACGTACGACGGGTCGGCGTTCGCCCTCCTGAACAAACCGGCGGCGGGCTCGACGTGCGCCGCGACCAGCGCGTTCACGGTCAACAGTTCCGGCGTGCTGCACAACCTCGACGGCAGCCAGGCGGCGACACCCGTGCCCGCCAATCTCGTCGACGACGTGACTGGGGCCGGCTACGTGGTCGCCAACGCAGATCTGAGCACAACTCCCTCGGCCGACTTCGTCTCGGTCTACTGAGTGACGACGAGCGGCAGCGACGCGAACGGGATCCCGATCCCTGCGATCAGCGGCCCGGTCAGCGTCCCGGTTTCGAGCTACTCGATCCCGGCGAGCGCACAACAGCAGGGCAGCTCGAATCTGCTCGACACCCTGGACGGCCGCTTCGAAGCCGCGGTTGCCGCCGTCGACCCTGGGCACGCGAACAACGTCGCAATCTGGACCGCGCACGCGGTCTTCGGCGGAGCCGGCGCCGAGGAGCGCTGGTACGAGATCGACCCGAACGCGGGCACCCTGCTTCAGTCGGGCGCCGCGTCGAGCGCGTCACTCGCCATCTGGAACGGCGCAGTCTCGCCGGACCGGGCGAACAACGGCGCCGGCGCCGCCTTCGGCGACAGCATGGCGATGAGCGTTAGCACCTCCTCGGCGAGCAGCTATCCGGCGATCCAGTTCCTCTGGAAGAAGGGGACAAGCCCACAGTCCCCCCTCACGAATCTCGTCCAGTCCGGCGGCGCGGACGTGGACTTCAGCTGCACGCCCTGCCGCTGGGGCGACTACTCGGGTGCGAGCCCAGACCCGGCCGCCGCCGGCTCCGCCGGCAAGGTCTGGCTCGCGAACCAGTACAACCTCGCCAACGGATCGAACTCGTCAACAGCCTGGCACACCTGGTTGTTCGCTGTCACGCCGGCCTCGAACACGCCGCCGGCGTCCCTCGCGTTCGCGACCGGCCCACAGGCGCTGACCGCCGGCCAGACGTCCGCTGCGATGCAGCTCAGCATCTCACCCAGCCAGCAGAACGACGTGCCGATCACGGTGTCCTCGAGCTCTGGACAAGGACAGTTCGCCACCGCCACGGGCGGGCCTTGGTCCTCGACCCTCCAGCTGACGATCCCTGGTCTGCAGTCGACCGGCCCCAGCTTCTACTACCGAGACACGCACGCCGGCAGCCCAACGCTGACCGCGAGCGCGACGGGGATTACGAGCGCCGGTCAGATCGAAGCGGTCAACGCAGCCGCGCTCGGAGCGATCACCGTCTCCCCCGGTAGCGCAACTGTCAATGTCGGCGCCACGCAACTCTTCACCGCGAGCGGCGCGGACCAGTACGCCAACCCGGTTTCCGTTTCGAGCTCGATCTGGTCGACCGACCTTCCGGGAGGTTCGCTTTCGCCCTCGACCGGCTCCTCCACAACGTTCACCGCCGGTGCAACGGCCGGAACCGGCGCCGTCACCGCCACGGTCGGCGCGATCAAGGGAAGCGCGAACGTCACCGTCATCGGTGTCCCGGCGGCTCCCTCGAACCTCGTCGCCTCCTCCTCACAACGCCGACGCATCAGCCTCTCTTGGCTCGGCAGCGGACCGGGCGTCGCGTACAACCTCTACCGGGGAACCTTGTCTGGGGGCGAGTCGAGCACCCCCTATGCGACGGACCTGGCCGGTACGACGTTCAACGACACGTCCGTCGTCTCGAGAGTCACCTACTACTACAAGGTGACCGCCGTCGGCTCCGGCGGTGAAAGCTCGCCGTCGAACGAGGCCCACGCCAAGGCGAAGTAAGGCCAAGGACGAGTTCGGCTAACGACTCATCCGCGAGTCGCGGACTCGCTGACCGCAGGGGGACGGTGGTTAATCGCTACGTGGCACGCGGTTCTTGGGCCTCGAGCTTCGCCTGCGCTTGCTCGGCAAGATTCCGGATCCGTTCTGCATTCGCCGTCGCACGACGGCTCGGCTCGAGTCAAGCTTGCATGCATTGCGCGTCGCGGATCAAGAGGTCTTGTGGGCGCTCCAGGAGCCACCACCTCCCGGGGTCTGATAGTGGCCCGACATTGACTTGCCCGACACCGAGCCCGAGTAGGTGATCGCCGCAGAGCCGACGGTCCCAAAACGGATGGTGCTGCCGTGCACGGTGCCGTTGATGTTGAGCTTGGAACTCTGGCTCGAGAGCTTGATCGTTCCGCTCAACCTTGATGCCGACTGGGTCCAGTGAAGGATGAACGTTCCGTGGTAAGCGCCGCCGTACTTCCCCGACCAGGTGCCGGAGAGCGGGCCGACCGCTTGTACTTTCCATGCAAAGGCGCCGGCGGTCGGAGAGCTCGCCGCGGTCGCGATCGAGCTGCCGCAACAGATGACCAGCGCGGCGGAGATGGGCGCAGCAAGACTCAGTAGGGGGAGTTTGCGTCGTAGTGAATACATCGGATGGTTCCTTTCTGAATCGGTCTTGCTTGGCGTGACCGCAAACATCATGTGTTACAGGGTCGCAGCCAGTATTTCAAGAGGCCGGTGGGACTCTTGCGTACTGGACCGACGATTGGCGAAGTCAGGCGATACTCCGTCTTCTCTGGGACCTCCGGCTAAACATGCCTTCCTGCTTCCCACCGCGGTCGGCCTGATCGCTCTGACCGTCGCGTTTTCTGCGCGCGCGAGTCACTCCAGCGAGTCGGCGATCAGCGGG